>DNPN01000089.1:7438-22179 GCA_003501385.1 Rhizobium sp.
CCTTGCACCAAAGCCGCCTCACCTCCATGCAGGTGATCCGTGCCGGTGGTGTCCAACACCAGACCATCCAGCCCATCGACCGCCACAATCGGGCAGACATGCTGCAAGGCCCAGAGTGCCAGCCGATGCAAGCCTTGCTCATCCGCCGCCGGATCTTCATTCTGCAAGGTCAGGTTTGAGACCAAAGCCTGGGCCTTGGTGATGGCCATGCCACGCCTCAAGCCTGCTTTTTCCGCAGCCAGATCCAGCGCGGAAATGATCCGGCGGCTGCCAAGCCGTCCAACCAGTACCAAAGGCCCATCACGAGGCGGCAAATCGTCGGGCGATTTTCGTCGCAGCCGGTCTGTCGGCCACCTTGGAAGGAAAAGTGATACAACCCTGGGCATCACATGCCTCCACTTCAAACTCAGCACTCTCTCCACCACGACATCGCACCAGCTCCAGCCGCCACCGTGCCCGCCCAACCCCTGCCACCGGCAAAGGTGTTGATGGCAAAAGCGAGGTGCGCCAGCGCGTCACCGCCGCCGTCGGCTGAGCAAACTCGGCCTGCCCGGAGGGATGTCGCCAGCGCCGGAGTGCAATGCCAATGGTGCCGGAACGCTCGGACGCCAATTGCAAGCGGCGCGAAATGGTCATCGGCAACCGCGCAATCTCGGCCACGACCGCTCCAAGACCGCCGTGACGAAGACCCTCTTCAAAACACGACAGCAGGCTTTTTTCATCACCTGTCTCAATGAAGATAACCCGATCTGGCGCAAGACCCGCCTGCTCCAGCGCCGGAGCAAACAAATCCCGCTGCGTGACACACCACAGAACCTTACCCCGTACCCGTGCCGCAATACCGGCAGCAAACAAGGCCGCCGCTGCGCCATGCACGGCATCGCCGCCGCCGCCAGCCACTTCATGCAAAGCACCCAAGGCAAGACCACCACCGGGTAAGCGCCGATCAATCTCAGCCAAGCCAAAGGGCAAAACATTGCGCACCCGTCCAGCACTCCCTTCAAGGGACTGAACCGATGCGCGAAGCGCCGCCAGAACAGGGCTGGAAACAAGGTCGGTCATGCTCGAAATCGTTCTCCTCAAGGGTGTCTATCCAGAGTATCCTAATGTTCACTATTTGTTCCAATATCAACAAGGAGTCAAGACTGATTCGGAATCGCAAGGCCGCATTTGGAATCGTCACCAACCGCAAAAAAGGCATTGAGAAGCATCCGTGGGCAAAAAATCTCAATATAAAAATTGATATTACACAAAATAGAAATGGAAAATGATACTAATAAAAGCTACACACGTAAAAAAAGAATCAAATAATATTCAGAAACAACAAATCAACTTCTGAATGCACTCAATCGTAAACAATCCATTCAATTAAAATCAAATTTTCCTCTTTTTTTTTGCATTGAATTTATGTATGTGAATTTAATTCATTTTTTGTGAGCAACACTATAACGAGTACACCCCGTTGGCACGAAATCTTGGATAGCCGCTGAACACAGCCACTATACTTCGACGATTTTCAGGAACAGCGAGACTTCAAAGCGGACTTCCCGCTGACGAAGAGACCGTGTGAAATGGGGAATATCGTGTTTAAAATCGAGGGATTAACAGAGACACACAGATTAATAGAGGCTGGCCAAACAAACGCCAGAAGCACTCTACTCATGCCTTATGGCCTTGTGGAGGAATGGTCTGGAAATCTCGGAAGTGGGCTGATCAAGCTCAGTGACACCGCAGCGTATCTGCATGGCATAAACTGTAGGGAATGCGGATTGTTGACGGTGACACGATGTTACCATCACCGGGATCGTAGCTCCGTACTGGAATTGTTTGAAAAAGCAGCCACCAAAGCATCTTCATTCTGCTTTTCGACCACAATACTTTTAGGAAACTATGCAAAGAGACCCGTTTTTTGCATGGGACGATCCATCAACTCAGATGCATCCTGCCCCGACGCAATTGTTGGCATCTTTATATTCCCGAATCTTCAGTAAAGCACCGACTACGTAATTCCTTAAGTCTAGCCCGATCTAAGGAATTCCGCAGCAGATTTGCACTGCTCACGTTATAATGACGCCACCGTATGGTATTGTACAGCTGCACTGACAGAATTTCACCATTGGCTATCCTGACCTTCATGGCCATTGCAACGCGCGCCAGACGCAAGGCCTGACGCGCGATGACGTGAGCCTTGGCTCAGACCTGCTGACGCGCGGTCTCCAGCGTGCTGGCCGGGGTCCAGTTGCCATGCAGCGACATGCGCAAGCGGAACGGGATTTTGATGCGGGCAATAGGCCCCGCCGCCATTTTCAACGAATCCAGCACCACAAGCTCGGTATTGTCGCCGTTGAGATGGTTCAAAAGCGCAATCACATAGCCATCGCCTTCAGGGGCATCTGCTGAGCGCGGCACAAAAATCGGCTCCTGGAAGCATTGGGCGTTGCCCGGAAACCAGGCATCGCTCTCGCCGGTTTTGACATTCACATGAGCGAGCTGGTTGAAGAACTGGAAGGGGCGTTCGCCAAGGCTTTCATCAAAAGGCAAGCGCGGATCGAAGGCCAGAACAAAGCCGTGCTCATAAAGCTTGCCCGTGAAGCGCTCATCACACCGTGGAAACTCGCACGGGAAGGATGTGATGGGGCGTGGCTTGAGCGCGTGTTCCTCTGCCCCGGAATCGCCTGGACCGTTGAGGTTGAACGACCAGCGCATCAGCTGCGAGCTGAGTGTTTCCGGCAGGGGAACCGAGCCGTCAGCCTGCGGGAAAAAGTAGAAGATATTGCCCGTGGTCACAGGCATATCCACCTGCAACATGCCATCTTCTTCATAGGAATTCAGCGTGTGTCCCTGAAAACCATCCTTGGGGCCATAGAACCACATGACATCTTCAGCGCTGCCATCACGCGGAAGTACGCCGAACAGCTGTGGCAGATCGGGCTGCCATTCGAAATGCTGGCCGCCTGCCTTCATCCGATCCACATCCACCGTCAATGGAATCAGCGGAAACACCACATGCCGGGCCGTAATGGCAAAATCGTGGATCATCGCCGCATAAGGCGCTTTGAACCAGATTTCCTTTTTCAGCTTGCCGTTGGCGTCGATCTCGAAATAGGCGATATCAGGCGTGCCTTCACCCTTGGCTTCATAGGCAAAACACAGCAAATCACCATTGTCGGGATCAATCTTGGGGTGGGCGGTAAAGGTTGCCGACTTGATCTGGCCGTTAAAGTCCCACACACCAATGGTTTCCAGCGTTTCCGGGTCCAGCGCATAAGGAAGCGCGTCTTCCTTCATAGCCAGCAGAACGCCGCCATGGAACAATACGGTGGTGTTGGCCGTGGTGTTATTCTCGGCAGCCAGCGGGTCATTGGTATAGATATTCCGATAGACGCCGTTCAGCGAACGACGCTCACGCCACTGCGCCGCCAGACGGTCTGTCTGTACATAGCGCCGACGCAGGCTGACATGGCCGTTCTCAAACGTGAATGCGGAGACGAGACCGTCACCATTGAAGAAAATGTCTTTGCCGAGCATCGGCGGATAATAGGAATCCGGAGAAACCTGAAAAAACGTGCCCTGAATGGATGCGGGCAGCGTGCCTTCGATTTCCAGATCAACAATCTGCGTCTCCACACGGCTGGGGTTGTACAGGCCGGTGAATTCTGAAATTTCCGGGAAGGTCATGCTCATGATCATTTGCCTTCTGTTGATACCTGTTTAGAAAGGATAAGCGTTTGGTTCTTCCTGCACACTGATCCAGTGGTCGGTGGTCAGTTCCTGGATAATCCAGTCGCTGTTGAAACGGCCAAGGCCGCTGTTTTTCTCCCCGCCAAACATGGTGTTGGCGTCGTCACAGGGAGAGATATCGTTGATGTGGGTCATGCCCGCTTCAATCTGTTTGGCAAAGCGCAGGCCTCTGGCGGCGTCTTTTGTAAACACGCAGCTGGAAAGCCCGAACTCGGTCTGGTTGGCCATGCGCAGGGCGTCCGCCTCATCGGTTGCGCGGATAAGAGGCGCAATCGGGCTGAACAGTTCGGTTTGGGCCAGAACGGAATCATTGGCGACATCCACAAACACCTGCGGTGGCAGAACCTGTCCCGACGGGGCCTCGCCCAACACCTGTCCAATGCCTGCTGCGCGGGCCTTTTCAACATGGCCAAGGGCGGCCTTGAACTGCTTTTCGTTGATCAGCGGTCCAATCACTGTATCGGGCAAGTTTGGATCACCGACCTTGAGCTTGCGCGCCCGCTCCACAAACGCCTCAACAAAGCGGTCGTACAGCCCTGCCTCGATGATGATCCGGTTGGTGCTCATGCAAATCTGGCCCTGATGCAGAAAGCGGCCGACGAGGGCACCACTCACGGCACGGTCAAGATCGGCATCGTCCAGCACCACGCAAGGCGCATTGCCGCCAAGCTCCAGACCCACGCGCTTCAATGTTGGCCCGTTCACGGCCAGTTCGCCAATCCGCTTGCCAACCCGGGTTGAGCCGGTGAAGGAGATGAATTTGGGAACCTCGTGCAGCGTGAAGGAATCGCCCACCTCGCTCACTTCGCCCACCACCACATTGAGCAACCCGGGCGGCAGGCCCGCTTCCTCATAAATGCTGGCCAGCAGCAGACCGCCAGTGATGGGCGTATCTTCTGCGGGCTTGACCACAACACCATTGCCGGTGGCCAGCGCCGGGGCCACCGTGCGGTTGGTGAGATGCATGGGGAAATTCCATGGGCTGATGACACCCACCACGCCAATCGGGCTACGATAGACCCGGCTTTCCTTGCCAGGAATATCAATGGGCAGAATGCGTCCGGCAATCCGCGATGGCATGGTGGCCGCTGCCAGAGTGTTGGCGCGCACCGAAGCCCATTCCAGCTCGGCCTTGATGCGTGTACTGCCGGACTCATTAATCAGCCAGTCGACGATTTCGCCATGGCGGCGCTCCATCACAGCAACCGCGCGATACATCACCGCCGCACGCTCACTGGGCAGCAGACGCGCCCAATCCAGCTGGGCTTTGGCGGCGGCGCGGTAGGCCTCATCAAGATCATCGCGGGAGGCGCAGGCAATCTCGGTCAGGGTCTGTCCGTTGTAAGGATTGCTATCGAGCAACGAGGTTCCTGCGCGACCAGCCCGCCAGCGACCGGCAATATACTGGCCGGTGAACTGGTTCGCAGTCTGGGTATCAGTCATGGCGCTTTATCCTAAAGTTGGAGTTGATAATGGCAGTGAGCATGGCGCTGGCCTCCACTGCGGCTTCCGCCTGAGCCGCGCTGGATTTTTTACTTTGGGCTTCCCCCGCCATGGCCAGAGTTTCGGCGGCGCTGGCCAAACATGCTTGCGCCGCACCAACGAGAACGCTGTCGGCATCTGTAAAATCCAGCAGTCGCACCTGCGTGCCGCGCAGCGCTTCATGGGCGTGCCTCGCGGTCTTGGCACGGGTGCTGTGGGCAATACGAAGGGTCAGCAAGACAATCCGGCGCGCCAAATGCTTGCGCCGCACGGCGGGTGTGGAGGGCAAAACCAGCCAGAACAGGGCCACGGCAATCAAGACACCCGCAACGATTGCCGAAATTTGCGAGAGCGCAACAGCCGCCGCAACGGGGGCTGATCCGGGCTGTGCCGTCAGCAGAAATGTCATGGCCAGATCGATTGCCATTTTTGCCGTTACGGGTTGGCGCATCAGCCATGCCGCCACCAAAAGAACAGGTGCAATTGACAACAGCATCAGCAGCAAACCGTCAGCATGCGGCAAGACGAAGAGGCGCACCAACAAACCGGCCAGCGCCCCGGCGAGCGTGCCCAAAAGCACCTGAATAACCATATCATTGCCCTGTTCGTGGCTGGAAAACAACGAGGTGAACAGCACTGCCGTCATCACCATCATGGCACCGGCCTGCCATGCCGTGAGCTGCCAGAAGAGAGCGGCAATGGCCAAGGCAAGAACCGGTCGGGCGATGGCCTGACAGGCGACCGCACAGTCGAAATCAAACCGCAGCTTGTGGCGCGTCTGCCAGCTGGCCGGGTCCAATGCCTCGGACAGTTCGCGCAACGTCTGCATCATGGCGGTGTGTCCACCCGCTTCAGCCTGCTGTGCGAGATGCTGCACACGCTGCAATGGCTCAAGCTGGGACTCCGCTTGGGCAGAACCGCCAGCGGCAACCGTCTGCGGAGAACCTGAGGGCGTGCGAGAAGAAAGGGCAATCAACTCCAGCAGCAGCCCGGAGATATGGCGCAGCCGCAAGGCATCAAGCCGACGGCTGAGTGAGCCAGCAGCCCGCTGATCAATGGCACGGTCGAAGACACCGATGTCGCCGATCAGCAGATCATCCGCTGTTGGCTCCGCACGGCTCAATGTATTTTCGGCAAGATTCAGGACGCGATCAAGAATATCACGCGCCTGTTTTTCCATCTTCACATCCGGCAGAGGCAAAGCACGGAAGGACAGAAGCGTGGAACAGCCAAGACCAATGAGCGTACACAGCACTCGGTCCAGCGCCAGCGCCGCCGTTGCATCGCCATCACCCAGGCCAAACAGCACCACGATGCCCGCCGTGTAACCGGCCAACACAAGGCCGTAATTGCGAAAATGCCGAAAAACCGAGCCAAGGCCTGCGCAAAGCGCCACCCAGAATGCGAGAATGACCAGCGCAACAACAAGATCCCGGCCCCAGAAGGTCAAAATCACCGCGCCTGCCATGGCTCCACAGATCGTGCCAAACAGACGCGCAAAGCTGCGTACAATCAGCAGGCCGCGCGTGGGCTGCGCAACCAGCCACACCGTCATGGCCGCCCACCAAGGGTGATGAATGTTGAGCAAATCGGCGCATGCCAGCGCCAGAAGTGCCGCAGCGGTGGTGCGGATGGCAAACTCCAGCGGTCGCAAGGGAGGAGATACGCGGCGAGACCCCGGGCTGGTTTGCCCGACACAGTCCCTGTTCTCCAACAATAGCGATCCGACGCCCACGAAGAACCTCCATACATGTACAATGTGGTACAGTTATATTCAGCGCTTTGACCCTTGTCAATATTTTCTGTACGATACCGTTCAGTTATGATGAATCATTCATTTCAAGATTTTCTAATTCAAAGGTCATCAAGGGGAATATCGACGTGAGACGAAGAACGCAGGACATGCGGTTGCGCTTTATCAATGCTGCAGGAACGCTCTTTATTGCGAGGGGCTTCGCTGCGGTCACCATGGAAGCGGTCGCCGCCGAGGCGCGGGCATCAAAGGTCACCCTCTACGGCTACTTCCGCAACAAGGAATCCCTGTTTGAAGCCTTCGTGAACGAGGCTGGCAAAGGCGGAATAGAAGAGCTTGAGGCCGCCCGATACGAACAGGACACAGAACAGGCCCTTCGACATCTGGGCTTAGCCTATCTGGAGCTGGTCACCCGCCCAGAGGTTATCAACCTGAACCGGCTGATCATGGGCGAAGCAGGCCGACAACCGCAATTGAGCCAGATTTTTTATCAAAACGGTCCGCGACGAACCCTCATCGCCATCAGTGAAACCATCGAAACACTGATGCAGGCTGACAAACTGAGGCGATCCGACCTGCGCGAAACCAGCCTCTACTTCAAGTCTCTCTGCGAAGCGGGGCTTCTTGAGCGCCAGCTCTGGGGCCTGGATGGCACCCCCGATGCGCAAACCCGGGCCGTTGCTGTGGAGAAAGCGATAAGCCTGTTTCTCGTCTTATTTGGAGAGGCAGAGCAGAAGGTTATTTCGCCCGTGTGCAATAGATAATACCAAGTCTCGAAGATGCTCACGCATCCTCGACTTGAAATCATTGAAAATATCTCAAATGCATCAGAGGCTTGAGATATTTTCAAAAGGGATACGAAGAGTCATTTTCAATGAATCTTCGTATAAAGTGCCAAGCCGCCAGCAACTTGGCACCTTTTCTCTCATGACAAGAACGGCAACATTCCGCAAAAAAACAGCCAGCTCAACCGCCAAAAATGGTACGCAGAATATCCACGCCGCGGTCATCAAAGCTGATGTCGCCTTGCTTGTTGCCGGGGCCAACCACGATCACCTTGGCGCCAACAGCCGTGTGTTGATACAGATCCTCAACATCCTTGTTGTTCATGCGAATGCAGCCAGAGGAGAGGTTCAAGCCAATCGACCATGGCTGATTGGTGCCGTGAATACGGAAAATCGTATCCTGATTGCCCTTGTAGAGATACATGGCGCGGGCACCCAAGGGGTTATCCGGTCCGCCCTTTTGCACTTCAGGCAGCATGTGGCCACGGCGAGCCTCACGGCTGCGCATCTCTGCAGGCGGCCGCCAGCTTGGCCATTCTTCCTTGCGGCCAATCTTGACAATACCGGACCAGCCAAAGCCTTCACGCCCGACGCCAATGCCATAGCGGATCGCCTTGTTGTTGCCTTCAACCAGATAGAGAAACTTGTTATTGGTATCGACAATGATGGTGCCGGGGGCCTCATTGGTGCTCAGACGCACAAGACGACGCTTGAACTGCTCCGGCACAGGACGTTTCATCATCTCGCGAGTCACCACGCTGCTGGCCGTTGAATTGGCCGGATCATCCACTCTTGGCGCAGCGGACACGGCAACAGGCAAGACGCTCATGGCTGTCATTGCAACCGCTATGGCTGCAAAGGCTCCCGATTTTTTCATTCCCACATCCCCTTTTTCATGGCCCTTTTTCTCTCCGAAGGACCAAATTAACAAAGCCTCATATCGCGACAAGCCGTCTCGGCCATTCCTCCCGGAAATGGTTATAAAGTCAGATGACAATAACCTTGGTACCAACAGGAACGCGCCCGTAAAGATCGGTTACATCCTCGTTGCGCATGCGGATACAGCCCGACGAGACACCATAACCAATCGTCCACGGCGCATTTGTGCCGTGAATTCGATAGAGCGTTGAGCCAAGGTACATGGCGCGCGCACCCAGCGGATTTTCAGGCCCGCCTTCCATCTTGGCCGGCAGGTAATGGCCCTTGGCCGCTTCGCGCTCAATCATTTCCTGCGGTGGAATCCACTCTGGCCATTCGGCCTTGCGCGTCACCCGATGCTCGCCCGCCCATTCAAAGCCCGGCTTGCCAACGCCCACGCCGTAGCGGCGCGCCATGCCATTGTCCATCACCAGATACAGAAAGCGGTTATTGGTATCGATCACCAATGTCCCCGGCTTTTCCTTGGTTTGATACTGCACAATCTGCGGCAGGAATTGTGGGGCAATCTGTGTTGTGGGCTTGCGCGCTGGCATCATTGCCGCCTGCTCAATAGCCGGACGCATCTGCATCGTTTCCTGCGCGCGCAGGGCTTGCGGCGCAGCCGGATAGATCTGGCGTGCCTGCACAGAGGCCGGATAGATTGGGCGGCTTGGCTGATAGCCCGCAGACACCGACCGAACGTTGCGAACAGCCGGCTGGACCACAGGCACCTGCGCTGGCTTAACGCCCAGTTGCATCAACCAAGGTGCGGCCAGATCCGGGCTGACAATCACCGGCGGACGCGCCTGATAGCGATCATCCGCCATGGCCACAGCAGGCAAAAGCAAAGCAGCAAGGCAGGCATTCAGCAAAAACCGGGTCCGAACCATCGACACATACTCACTCAAAAAACCGAAGGCGATGACATTTCATCTTGCCGCAAACCCTGCCACCAGCCCTTTGCGAAAATGGTAAACAAGCATTCATGAAACTTGTATCGATGCTGTAAAGCTTTCAGCAGGGTTACCAATCGGTTTTGCAATAGAGTGAACAAATGGTAAACAGTGTGTCTCACGGGAGATTCGGGCGATGGAAAACACAGGATTGATTGCCGACGAGACGGGCGCGTTGCGCTGCTTCTGGCACGGAGGATTGGCGGATTACCGCCAGTACCACGATGAGGAATGGGGCCACCCTGTCACCGATGATCATCGCCTGTTTGAAAAAATCTGCCTTGAGGGGTTTCAATCGGGCCTATCGTGGCTGACAATCTTGCGCAAACGCGAGAATTTCCGCGCAGCCTTTGCAGGCTTTGACTTTGAAAAAATCGCAAACTTCGATGACAACGATATTGCCCGCTGCCTTGCCGATACCGGCATTGTCCGCCATCGCGGCAAGATCGTTTCCACCATCAACAATGCGCAACGGGCTTTGGAATTAAAGGCTGAATTTGGCTCTCTGGCCCATTATTTCTGGAGCTTCGAGCCAACTTCGGACGAGCGCCCGGCCACAATGGACTATCCAACCTTGCGCGCCAACCCCACCTCGCCCACCTCTGTTCGGCTATCAAAAGAGCTGAAAAAGCGCGGCTGGAGCTTTGTTGGCCCCACCACGGTTTACGCCTTCATGCAGGCCATGGGGTTGGTGAATGATCATATTGAAGGCTGCGTCTGCCGCGCAAGGGTGGAAGCTATGCGCGACAGTTTTGTGCGACCCGCTTGCAGGTGAGAGTCTGTCTGGTTCAGATTGAACCAGACAGACTCGCGTTCTTTTGTTTTCGCTTGTCTGACCGGAAAAACAGGTAACCACTTTTCCCTGACAAACCCTATTCTTGGCCGTGGGCCTTCAGCCAGGCTTTCATCATGGTGATCTCACCCTCCTGAGCGGTGATGATATCCTTGGCAAGCTTGCGGATTTGCTCATCCTTGCCGTATTGCAGCTCCACCTTGGCCATGTCGATGGCACCCTGATGGTGGCCAATCATGCCACGCACAAAATCCACATCGGCATTGCCCGTCATCTTGGCAGACATGGCTTTGTGCATTTTGGCATTGGCGGCCATGAAGGCAGCACTGGCACCGGACGACATCGGCATATCATGCTGCATTCCCGGCATTTTATCGTCAGCTTGCGCGGAGGTGGTGGCGAGCAAAAGGCTCGCGATAAGCATCGCATTTTTCATCATGGGGGTTCCTTTCCGAGAAACCGAACAGAATAGACTGATCCCGATACCAGCATCAGGATCGGTAGATTTTCTGTTGGTTAGCTTCGCGGCGGCGGCACCAGCGGCAGATTATTTTGCGACAACAGGCGCGCCACAAGGCCCGGCTTGGGCGCGGCGCGCACCACCTGCACCGTGTCAAATTCCATAATCATGGCAGGCAATGTGAGACAGGCAGCGCAATGGCCGCAGCCTATGGCATTGTGTTTGTGGCTGTTATGGTGATCGGCGCAACCGTCTCCATCATGATTCATGCCATGCATTTGATGTTGATCCGGCGTGGCAAACGTCTGAGCGGCCATGCCATTGATCGGCATGACAGCATAGGCGAGCGCCGCCAAAACAAACAGGATGCAACGAACAACTCTCATACCACCAGTTTACGCCAAATAGAGGCAAGAACAAGGTACCATACTGCTACTGGCTCTGTTATTCTATCGAGGCAATCAGCTCCGGCACGAATTTAATCTCTGCCAGCTCCCGAAAGCGCGGAGCCTCGACTGGTTTTTCAACATGTTCCAGCACCCACGTCAGTGCATGCGGAATAAACACACCCCAGGCACCGACGGCCAAGGCTGGCACAATGTCAGATTTCAGCGAATTGCCCACCATCATCGCCCGCTCCGGCTCATCGCCATGCTTGGAAAACACCCGGCGATAGGTGGTGGCATTCTTGTCGGATACGATTTCCACCGCATCGAAAAAATCACCAAGGCCAGATTGCGCCAGTTTGCGCTCCTGATCAAACAGATCACCCTTGGTGATCAGCACCAGAAAATAGCGCCCCGACAAGGCCTCCAGCACATCCGCCACACCGGGCAGCGTCTCCACGGGATGGCTCAGCAAGTCGCGACCTATGGCTAGAATATCGCCAATAACTTTGCCCGATGCCCGCCCCTCGGTAATCTCCAGCGCCGTCTCAATCATGGAGAGGGTAAAGCCTTTGATGCCAAAACCGTAATAAGCCAGATTGCGCTTTTCCGCCTCCAGCAAGCGCTCGGATACCACCTGCGGGTCGGCATAATCTTTCAGCAGCGAGCGAAAATGCTCTTCGGTCAGTCGATAATAATGTTCGTTTTGCCAAAGCGTATCATCGGCATCAAGGCCAATGGTGGTGAGCGCACGGGTCATCGCATCATCCTGTCGCAAAGCGCCATTTTGGGGGCGCAATCCACATGTCGCTTAATGTTATACCGCAATCACCTTATGAACAATCTGGTAATCCTTGCTCTCCTCACCCAGCGGCACCACAGGCCAATTCCAGCTGATCTTATGCGCAGGTGCCGCAATTCCAGCCAGAAGGTCCGTTTGCTCGCGCACCATCCCGGTGCGATCCACCACTTCAAAAGCAATATCGGTGACAAGGCAGGTTTTGGCAGGCACATCTGCCAAGCCATCCAGATGGGCTCGGATCAATTGCGCCAGCGCATCATCCGGCATGGAACCGCCGCGCTCTTTCGCCAGCCGTTTCTTTGCCCCCATGCCGATCTGCGAGAGCAGATTGGCCGACACCACAAAATCAAGCCAGGGAACGCGCCGCAAAAAATCGAGCGGTTCCGGCCCCTTGCCAGCCTTGAGATCATCATAACCAGACAGATCACGCTCAATGAAATTTACATTTTTCAAGCCCTTGGCCGCAACCCAGCTGCGCACGCTGGCCACATGCACCAAATCCACCAGCACCACCGTATCAAAAGCCTTTGACAGTTCCACAATCGGCACGTCACGCAACAGGCCGGAGCCAAGCACCACGGCAGTACGGCGGGTGTCGAGCTGCACCGCAGCCCCCAAAATGGCGCGCTTGGTGTTGGCCTCATGCTCGGCCCATTGCGCAGCACAACGCCGCGCGCGCGACCACAGATTGACTGAGTAGCGAATAAAGGGCCGATGTTCCGGCTTGGTCACCCGCCATGTGGCGGCATATTGGAGGGCTTCTAGGATCATCGATAGATTTCACTGCGGTGGCCAATATCCACGACGAGAACAACGAGTCGTTGATCCTGAATATCACAGATGATCCGATAATCACCCACACGATAACGCCAATAGCTGCCCAGCAGCGACCCTTTCAGCGCTTTGCCCAGCAGTCTGGGATCAGCAGCCTCAGCCAAACGACTCTCTAAAAAGTCACGAAGACGTTGGCGGGTTTGTGGATCAAGTTTCTTGACGATTTTCTGGACGGATTGCAGATATTCAATCGTCCATGCCACGCCAGAATTCCTCTGCGGTCAGCACTTTGTCCTCACCGCGCTCAAGACGCAAACGGGCAGCATCGGCCACGGAAAGGTCATGCAGGTCTTCAAGATGATGCTCGATCAACTCCAGCACATAATCATCAAGCCGGGTGCCAGCTGCTGCTGCACGCTGCGACAGCAGATGATGGATTTCTTCAGGAAGGTCTATCGCAACGGCTTTGTTCATCTCTCAATCCTCAACGGCGCAACTATACCATCCAGATCGCGGATACACCAGCCTTCGGCCTTGCCGCCTATGCTCTCATCCACTATGACAACCGGAAAATAATCATCAGACATTCGGTGCCGATCATGAGCGAAAAAACCAAAAAGCCACAGAAACTGAAAGCCCGCCTGCCGCGCGGTTTTGTGGATCGGGAAGCGCATGACATTCGCGCCGTCAACGAGATGACCGCCAAAATCCGCGAGGTCTATGAGCGCTACGGCTTTGATCCGGTGGAAACCCCGCTGTTTGAATATACCGATGCGCTGGGCAAATTCCTGCCCGACAGCGACCGTCCGAATGAGGGCGTGTTCTCCCTACAAGACGATGATGACCAGTGGATGAGCCTGCGCTACGATCTCACAGCGCCACTGGCCCGTCACGTCGCCGAGAATTTCAACGAGATCCAACTGCCCTATCGCACCTATCGCACCGGCTATGTGTTTCGCAATGAAAAGCCGGGTCCGGGCCGTTTTCGCCAGTTCATGCAGTTTGATGCCGACAGCGTTGGCGCACCGGGCGTTCAGGCTGATGCCGAAATGTGCATGATGATGGCCGATACGCTGGAAGCCCTTGGCATCAAGCGCGGTGATTACGTGATCCGGGTGAACAACCGCAAGGTTCTGGATGGCGTGATGGAAGCCATTGGGCTTGGTGGCGATGAGAATGCAGCGCGGCGGCTGAATGTGCTGCGGGCAATGGATAAGTTCGATAAATTTGGTGCCGACGGTGTTCGGTTGCTGCTAGGTGCAGGCAGAAAAGACGAAAGTGGCGACTTCACTAAAGGCGCAGAGCTTTCAGCGATCCATGTAGACAGAATTATTAAACTTCTCGAGCCCGTTGATAGCAATCGGAGTGAAATCCTACATTTGTTGCACGGCGCTACTCTTGGGTCCGAGGTTGGACGGCAAGGTGTAGAGGAACTTGATAATCTTGGCGAGCTGGTCGAAGCTGCAGGCTACGGTGCTGATCGGATAAAAATAGACCCTTCCTGCGTCCGCGGCCTCGAATACTACACCGGCCCCGTCTACGAAGCCGAACTCACCTTCGACGTCACCAACGAAAAAGGCGAAAAGGTTGTCTTCGGCTCGGTTGGCGGCGGTGGTCGTTATGATGGCCTCGTATCGCGCTTCATGGGCCAGCCGGTTCCGGCCACGGGCTTTTCCATCGGTGTGTCGCGTCTGATGACAGCGTTGAAAAACCTTGGCAAGCTGGGTGCTAATGAGGTGATTGCCCCGGTTCTGATCACCGTGATGGATGGCGATGTGGAGAGCATGGGGCGCTATCAGCGCTTTACCCAAGCCCTTCGCAATAAGGGCATTCGCGCTGAAATGTATCAGGGCAATTGGAAGAAATTCGGCAATCAGCTGAAATATGCCGACCG
>DNPN01000089.1:22497-22675 GCA_003501385.1 Rhizobium sp.
GGCGTGGTGCAGATCAAGGATCTGATCGAGGGCAAACGTCTCTCTGGCGAAATCACCGATAATGCTGAGTGGCGTGAAGCCCGCGTGGCGCAAGAGGTGGTGCCGGAAGCTGAGCTCGTGGCCAAGGTAAAAGAGATTTTGGCCGCACAGGCAGAAGATCGGGCGCGGGTGCGATAAC
>DNPN01000089.1:22919-63394 GCA_003501385.1 Rhizobium sp.
AAGATCGGGCGCGGGTGCGATAACGCTCGACAAAATCTCCTGCCATGGCACAGCGTGCTTGAACATATGCGCAATGCCCATCTATCCGCTCTGAAATATGCGCTGCAAGACAAAATGCCGATGGCGTTCCAGCAGAGCACCATCGTGCATAAACATGTCGCGGAAAGAAGTCATCCCTTGCTTTGAACGGCTGAAAACGTCAAGCGACGCTATCCATTCGCAGCGTGATCCTCAAGGGCGCTCTCAATGTGGCAGGCAAGCCGAGCAAAACGGCCGAAGTTCCAGACGAGGCCGAGATCAGTCCCTACGGCACAGAGCACATCCGTCGCATCGGATATGACCAACTCGAAAGAGCATGTCACGCCGCACCCGTTTCCTCCCCAAAATCTCCGCTTCGAAAGACCCAGCTTCCTGATTTTACGGGCACCCTCAATGCACCTCTGGTTAAGGCGACACCGCTAACCAAGTGCGCGGCGCTGGACAACAACGAAAAAAAGCAACCAAAAATAGCATATATTCTTATGTCAATTTTAGATTGACTTGATATTAAATAGATGCAATGACTTCTAATATATTCAAAAATGAAATTTCAGAATCATTATTATTTTATTTCATAATTTGAAAAATCCGAAAAAATCTAAATAAGGATTGCGACATTGGAAACAAAAGAACAAACTTCAAATCAAAAAATGCCATTGCCTACTGTTCCAAGCCCGCTGACAATGCCATTTTACTATTCATCTCTCAATAATTGCATTGTTCACTATCTCGTAGACAAAAATATAGTGAAGAGTTTTTTGGAAGGCACAGGTTTTTCGCCTGCACTTTTTGGCGGCCTTGCGAGTGTGTCATTCAATTTTCAACTCTACGTCGGGCAATTTTCTGCTGGAAAAGATGTCCCTCCCGAAGAGTGGAATGGCGATCAGGCATCCATCGGTGTCACGCAAGAAGTCGAGTTGAACATCGTTGTTTATCCAACAGATCAGGCGCACCGCGTTGCTGATGTTGATTTTCAGCAATGGGTGATGGGCGATGAGCAAAGCAAACTGATGGGCAATCATCGCGTTTGGGTGCCTTGCGATAGCAAGCCCGCCATCATGGCAGGTGAGGAGTTGTTCGGGGAGCCAAAATTCTTCACCAGTTTCAAGGTCAACCTGCCGTCGTTTAACCCCTTGCGGGCGGCCTCACCGACATCAGCCCCTGATGCGCCCTATCGCCCGGTCTGGGAGAATTCCTGGGGCTTCCGCGTCAACGATCCAGAGGATAAAAACCTTCCGATTTTCACCTGCATTGCCGACATGAGCGGTCGTGTGTCGGTTCCGGGCAACATCTCCTCGATTACGGAATATGGCAAACACGATGGTCGTGCCATTGGCTGCCGCTGGAATATTCTTCAGCCACTCCAGACCTATTTCTTCAGCCCGGAAGAGCCTGATCCGGTTAAGCTGACCATTGGTCCAAGCCAGCACCAAATGGCGCAAGACATGAAGACCTTGCTTGCCGGGGCGCGTGCGCAAGCGGTGCAAACCTTTGTATCCAGCCCGGTCGCCATTCAAAGCCGCGCCTATTTTCTGTGATTCTGAAGATTACCCGAGGTCTATCATGACGACTGTTTCACCGCCTGCATCAACGGCGCATGCTCCGGTTTTGACAAACCTGGCGGCCTATTATTTTCAGACGCTAGAGTCCATTCGCAATAAAGCGTTTGACTATATCGTCATTGGTGGCGGTGCCTATGGCACCGCCTTTGCGCACCGCATTCTCGAACTGGATGAAAAAGCCAGAGTGCTGATTTTGGAGAAGGGGACGATTTTCTTCCCCGATCACGCGCAAAACCTGCCTGCCACCTATGTTGACGCGGTTTATGGACCGGCAATCTCGCCTTGGGTCTGCACGCCGCCGTTTACCGTGGCACCACAGCAGCCCTATGTTGGCGGTCGTGCCTTGTTCTGGAACGCCTGGGTTCCGCAACCTCGGTCATATGAGCTGCCCGATTGGCCGGAATCGGTCGTTCGCGAATTGGACAGCGAATGGTTTTTGGCGGGGCAAATGATTGGCAGACGGTTCTCGTTGGCCAGCTATGGCAATAACAACGAATCCCTGAACGCGGTGGCTCTCGGGCGTCTGTTTGCGGGTGCTTCCCATGTCACCGGGGCTGTACCCTTGACAGCCCCTTCCGATCTGGAAGGGGCCTTTGCGATCGGGGAGGATGTGTCTCCGAACTCTTTCGCAAAATACGCGCCTGTCACAACCTTGGTGCAGGATATTCAGAGATACAAAGACCGCCTCAGCGTTGTTCCTCTTGCGGAGGTAATGCGCATGGATGCCGCAGATGGGCGTATTACCACGCTCCATCTTACCAATCCGAATGCCGTCTCTGACGTGACAACCCCGCTGAATGTTGGCGGTGCGCATGTGATTTTGGCCAATAACACCCTTGAGGCCGCATCGCTGGCACTCACGGCCCTGCCGGATCATCCGCTTTTGGGTCAAAATCTGAGCGTCCACAATCGATCAGCGCTCACCATGCGGATTCCGGTCAAGCAATTTCCGGAGATTGAGAAAGAACTGCAAGTCTGTTCATTCTATCAGCTGGGTCAAGTTGATCGTGAGCGTTTTTATCACGCCCATATCTCGGTGGTTTACAACCCTTATCCCCATGAAGATCGCGCCACACTCTATCGGGTGTTGCCAGATGCATCGTCCCCGCAATCCCTCAGAATCTACACTGATCCTGACTATGTCTATGTCCTGATCCAAACCCTTGGCGAAGTGTTGGGCGAGCGCAGTGCGCAGAGCTGGAACAACGTGACCCGCGTAGACGGTGAAACGGTTGTGACGCTGGAAATACGGGATGCGGATGAGGCGGCATGGAAAAAAATGGACGCTTTCAGCCATGATATCGCCCATGTGTTGGCCGCTGGCGCGAGCGTGGAATATCAACAGGCAGACGAATCCTGGACCTCACACCCACCGGCCAATTTGCGGTCAAACATGGTGTTTCACGAAGCTGGTACATTGTGGATGGGTGAAGACCCTGCCACCTCAGTCACCGATCTTCAAGGGCGCGTTCACGCGCTCGGCAATCTGTGGGGCACGGGCGGCATGCTGTTTCCATCGCCGGGATCGTGGAATCCGACCTTCACGGGCATAGCCATGACCTTCCGGCTGGCGCGACACTTCGCCAACGCCGCGCACCCATAATTTGATCTTAAACCGACCTGCATCTTGAGAGGCTCAATCATGCGATCGACCACGACTACCGTTTTTTACTGTCTGGGGCTGAGCCTCATCACCGCCATTGGTGTTGCGAGGGCGCAATCGACGCCAGAACCCGTTCCAGATCCACAGTCCATTGCTGTCACCTGCAACGCCAATACCCGCGCAAATCCGCCTGCGCTGAGTGCGTTGTTGCCCTGTGATGTGCCGACAAAGAGCGACAACAGCTCCGACGAAATTCAGCAGAGCTTCGACACCTTCTCGTGGCAGAGTTTCGTTGCGCTGAATTGGCCTCAGGACGGTCAAACAATCGGCAAGGGCAATGGCCCCGGTGGTGACGCTCCGGCATCTTGGGCAGGCTGGATGGATGCCTTGACCATGATGAACCCCAACCCGCCAGCGTGGGGCACGAAAGCTCCGCTTCCTGCGGCCTGTCAACGCCTGTCAGACTCTGCCAGCGCTCAAACGCCTGTCCTGAGCTCCATCGGCAAAACCATGGATTTGCTGACAGCCGACAATCAGCCCTTCAACACAGGCCCGCTGATTGATCAAAACGGAAATTATACGCGCTTTCAGATCCTGATTAACAAGCCGATGTATGATTTCATCATCGACAATCACCTGAACACAAAGGCGGGTCAGGCGGCCTATGTGCCAACCCAGACGCCACCAAATCGAACCTCACCGACAATGAATTTTCCCGGTGGGTTTCAATCCGGCCCCAGCAGCATGACCCAGCCTGTTGCCACGGCACCCGGCTATGAAGGGGCCATTATGCTGAAAACAGCCTTTAAACTGCTGGGCGCAAACGATGATCCGGCAAAATTCCACACCATCAAAGCCTTTGTCTATACGGCGGGTGCCACACCACAGCAGGACATCTGTAGCCTGCAAACCGTAGGCATGGTGGGCATGCACATTGGCAATAAGGTGCAGCGCTTCCCGCAATGGGTATGGTCCACGTTTGAGCATGTGCGCAACGATCCTTCGGTGGATGATATTGCCGCAGGCAACGTCAAGGGGCCCTACAATTACTACAATCCTGCCTGCTCGGCAGCCTCCTGTCCGCCCAATCAACCGCCACCACGTCCGTGGAATCCGGCAGTTCAACCCTTTCCGGGCGGCTATAAAACCCAAGTGGTCCGTCTCATTCCTATCAACGAGTCCTACAAGCGCATCAATACGCAATGGCAGGCACCGCTGGCCAATACGGTCTGGGCCAATTATGAACTGATCGGCACGCAGTGGCCGACCCAGCAGGACAATCAGGGCAATCCCACCGGCTTTCCCTTCCCCCGTTTCATGGCCAACACAACCATGGAAACCTACATTCAGGGTACCGTTCCGCAAAGCAGTTCAAGCTGTATCGCGTGCCACAACAATGCCGTTGATACCGCTGGCCACCCATCCGACTTCACCTTCGTGCTCGAACGCGCCACCCAGTGAGCTGTTCCTGCCAATAAGCTTTGGAGTACATGTGATCATGAGCGACAAGACCACTTCGACCTCGATGGATAATTTCGTTGCACTTTCCGTGCTGCTAACGGGTGTTAGCGAGAACACCATCGCGCCCTTTTTCGACACGTTCGATATCAAAACACAGATTTACACAGCCGCAGAAGCCGATAATGCGGCCGCATTGACCGCTTTGCTGGGGATGTATTCGACGCTTATCAAAAGCAACAAACCCACAGCCGATATTATCCAAGCAATAATGACCCCACCAACGTCAGAGACCGGGCGCATGGCGCGCTCCATCATCCTCGCCTGGTATAGCGGGAGCTGGTACACAACCAGCACCTTGTTTACGGAGGCACCATCAACACGGGTGTTGTCCTCTGGTGCCTATGAGCAGGGCCTGATGTGGAAAGTGGCCCAAGCCCATGCCATGGGCTCGGCGGATTATCCCTTTGGCTATTGGAATGAAAATCCGCCTGCCCTTTCGCAATTCATCGGTGGCTCACAAGCCTGAATCAATCGACGGAGACCATAGGTCATGACCACCAACTCAAATGCCCCTTCCTCCGCCCCTTCGTCGCAGAATTATGACGTTGTCATCGTGGGATCAGGGATCAGCGGCGCGCTGATGGCAAAACAGCTCGGCCTCGCAGGCCACAAGGTTCTGATTCTGGAGGCCGGAGCCGCCCTGCCACCCAATATCAACGATTATATGGAGCGATTTTTCAAATCACCGGCAAAGGTGCCGGAATCGCCCTACACCCCGGATCTTTTTGCCGATCCTGACACTTTTACGCTCAACAATCCGAGTGAGTTGAACGCACCCCGCCCGACCGTTCTGACCCTTTCAGCCAACAATTGGCAGGATCCCAAGCAAGCCTACCTGATTCAAAAGGGGCCATTGGCTTTCGGCAGCACCTATGAACGCATCAACGGCGGCACGGTGCGCCACTGGCTGGGAACATCTTTGCGATTGTTGCCCAACGATTTTCAGATGGAGAAAACCTATCACGTCGAGCGTAACTGGCCAATCAGTTACGACGACCTGAGCGACTGGTATGGCGCTGCGGAATATGAAATTGGCGTTTCTGCCAATGTAGACGACCAAGACTACCTCGGCATCACCTTTCCAGAGGGCTATAACTATCCGATGCCAGCACTTCCCAATTCGCTGGTCGATCAATATGTCGCGTCTGCCGTGAATGGGGCAGAGGTGGATGGTGCAGCGCTTGAGGTGACGGTGACGCCCGCTGGCCGCAACTCCCGGCCCTATCAGGACCGTCCCGCATGCGGTGGAAACACCAACTGTATCCCGATCTGTCCGATACGGGCGAAATACGACCCAAGCGTTACGCTCAACGATGCATTGCAGACGGGTAACGTCACGATCCAGTATCAGACAGTCGCCACGGAAGTGCTTGTGGGCGACAACGATGAGGTAACGGGCATTCAATGGACAAACTATGACGGGCCATCAGGCGGCGTGGTTGGCACTGGCATCGCCAAGGCGCGGTTTTATATCTTGGCGACGCATGCCATTGAAACACCAAAACTGCTGCTGATGTCGAAGAACGGCGGAAAGACACCCAACGGTGTGGCAAACAACAGTGATCAGGTTGGGCGGAACCTGATGGACCACCCACTCTATCTCGCGTGGGGATTGGCCAGCAAACCCGTCTATCCCTATCGAGGGCCGCTCTCGACCTCGGGTATTGAGACGCTGCGCGACGGCAGTTTCCGCACAAAGCGCGCTGCCTTCCGCATCGAAATTGGCAATGAAGGCTGGAATTTCCCGTTTGGCGATCCCTACAAAAGCTTGTTGGACGCCGTCGCAAATCCAAAAGACCAAAATGTTTGGCATGCTGGCCAGAGTCTGGTGGATGCTCTGAACGATCGTTATGTTCGTCAGTTCCGCATGGCATTTCTGGTGGAGCAGACAGCTGACCCGGAAAACCGCGTCACTCTGTCCGAGACGGAAACCGACCATCTCGGCTTGCCTCGCCCGGAAATCCATTACGCATTTTCGGACTACACAAAGGCCGGATTTGAGGCAGCACGTGAGGTTGCAGATCAATTGTTCGCCCTGATGGGTGCCAAGCAAAAAACAGACATACAACCGAAGCGAAGCCCAACGACATTCGATTACAATGGCAAGTCTTACGAATATTTTGGTGCTGGTCACATTGTCGGAACGTGCCGGATGGGGAGCGGTCCCAAGGACTCTGTGGTCAACGCTGATCTCAAGACCTGGGATCACGATAATCTGTATATCCTTGGCAGCAGTGTTTTCCCAACGGTTGCAACCGCAAATCCGACACTGACCATAGCCGCGCTGACATTGAAAAGCGCCTCCAGCCTGATCAAGCGACTGGCAGGATGATCCCAGTCGACGGTGTTGTGACATTCTACAGCGCCATGCGTCATATATGACGCATGGCGCTGTATCTCATTATATTTTTTGCATAATTTTTTCTTTTAAACCGATTCCGGTTTAACGAATGATGCAACAGCCTCCGCCGTCTGAACTTTTTGTCGATTGCGCCGATGAAAGAGCTATGACTTTCGAGCAGATATATACATATGGGCCGATTGTCCTTCTTGTTCTGGCAAGCGGCTTGCTGGCCTATAAAAAATGGCAGCATAGCCAGACCCATCATTGACATCGGCGTCAAAGGGTGGTGTTCGGATTGTCCCGAATACTTGCGTAAACCAACCGGGATAATTCATGCCGTTGATCAATATGCCGGATTTTGCCGGCGCTCTTCTTGACGATTTTGCTGCCCGTGGTGCGCCGCGCGTGGATACGCCCGTGATTCAGCCTGCGGAGCCATTTCTGGATATGGCCGGTGAGGATCTGCGTCGCCGGATTTTTCTGACCGAGAGCGAGACGGGTGAGAGCCTGTGTCTGCGGCCAGAATTTACCATTCCGGTCTGCCTTAGCCACATTGAGACCGCCACTGGCACGCCCAAGCGCTACAGCTATCTGGGCGAGGTGTTTCGCCAGCGCCGCCAAGGTGGCAGCGAATTTTATCAGGCAGGCATTGAAGACCTTGGCGAAACCGCCATTGCCAGTGCCGATGCACGCGCCATTAATGATGCCGTGGGCATTCTCACCACGCTGCTGCCGGGCCGCCCCCTCTCCGTTATGGTTGGTGATCAGGCGGTGTTTGAAGCGGTGGTCAAAACACTGGGTCTGCCCAGTGGTTGGCAAAAGCGGCTGATTCAGGCCTTTGGCGATAGCACCCATCTGGATCAATTGCTGCTGAAACTATCCAGCCCACAAGCGGCATCAGGGCTGGATGCGCAGACGCAAGCCTTCATGACGGCAGGTGATGAGGCCGGGCTGATTGCCCATATCGACCAGACCATGCAGGATACCGGCTATTCCACCAATGCCAGCCGCAGCCCCCGCGAAATTGCGGCACGGTTGAAGGAAAAGCTGGCACTGGCCGAAACCCGGTTGGATGGTGCAGCACTGTTGCTGCTGCGGGAGTTTTTGGCGCTGGAGTTGCCGTTGTCTGACGCGGCCAGTGCTTTGGCAGGCTTTGCCGATGCGGCAGGCCTGTCGCTGGGCGGTGCATTGACACAATTTGAAGAACGGGTAGACGCCATGCGCCTTTTGGGGCTGGATCTTACGCGCATCACCTATCGCGCCGCCTTTGGTCGTCCGCTGGATTATTACACCGGACTGGTGTTTGAAGTAACACAGCGTGGACAAACAGCTGTTTTGGCAGGCGGTGGTCGGTTTGACCGGCTGCTGACGCTGCTGGGTGCCAAAGACACCATTCCAGCGGTCGGCTTCTCGCTCTGGCTGGACCGTATTGAACTGGCGAGGGCACGCTGATGACCATCACGATTGGATTGCCCTCCAAGGGCCGCATGAAAGACGATTCCTCTGCGATTTTCGAACGCGCCGGGCTAAAAATAACCGCTGTCGGCAATGACCGCTCTTATCGCGGCCGGGTTGAAGGCGAGGATATTGAGATCGCCTTTCTCTCGGCTTCCGAAATCTCCCGCGAGATTGGCAATGGCACAGTGGATTTTGGCGTGACGGGTGAAGACCTGATCCGCGAAGGCTTAGCAGATGCTGATCGTAAAGTGGAAATTGTTGCCCGCCTTGGCTTTGGCCATGCCGATGTGGTGGTCGCCGTGCCCCAAATCTGGCTGGATGTGGATAGTATGGCAGATCTGGGCGATGTGGCCGCTGATTTTCGCGCCCGCCACGGCCGTCGCTTGGCCATTGCCACCAAATATTGGCGGATGACACAGCAGTTCTTTTCACGCCAACATGGCATTCAACTCTATCGCATTGTTGAAAGTCTGGGAGCAACAGAGGGTGCGCCCGCAGCCGGACAGGCGGATATTATTGTCGATATCACCTCGACTGGTTCAACGCTGAAGGCCAATCATTTGAAAATCTTGAATGATGGCGTGATTTTGCGCTCGGAAGCCTGTTTGGTGCGCGCCCGCAAGCCGGAGCATGACGACAACCCGCTGGTGGCCAAAATCATCAACGCCGTGCGCGAGGTTTTATAAGCCACACCAAAGACGCAAAAATCCCGCCGAACAGGTGTTCGGCGGGATTTTTTTTTATAACAAGCCCCGTGATCAGGCTTTGGCAAGCACGCCGCCACCAAAACGGGCATCCAGAGAATAAGCACCGGCACCAACCGTGGCCAGCAGGATGTAAGCACCAGCCAACGTGACGTTTTTCATGAACATGATCTGGTTCATCACGCTCAGATAACCATTGGCCGCATCTGGAAAGCCGGGAACGTTGATGGGATGGGCATGGAAGACAAAGCCCGTGAACAGGCAGAACAGGGCCAGTGCCCAACCAACCAGTTTGGTCTGGAAACCAACGAGAACAGCCAGACCCGTACCAAGCTCAAACAGACCGGCAAGATAGGCAAGTGCTGTTGCAGCAGGTAGGCCAGCGCCGGTAATCATACCAGCCGTTGATGCTGGATCGGTCAACTTGCCGAAGCCAGACAGAATGAAGATGGCAGAGAGAAGAATTCTGGCGAGCAGAATAACCGTATTGTTGACATTCGACATGAAAAGCTCCTGAAAGGTTGATGCCGTATGTAGCGGCGTTGGAGCTGTTGTCTCACACTTAGATTGTTGCGAATAGGTAGACGATGATTGACGTATCGTTCAGCATTTATGAACGACACTTTGCACCTCCGCTTCAACCGCAGCCGTGAGCGCACCATTTCCATTCCACACCGCTGACGGCAGGGGCTGAACCATGTCGATCAAAACCGGGCGCAACTTATGGCACCATCACGGGTCACAGCTTGCAAGGGATCGACATCATTGATGGGATGGACGGTCACCGTATAACGTCCGACAAAATGATTGATGTCCTTTCCCGACATCTTGCTATCCAGCACAACGTCAACATTGGTTGCGGTGGTGCCAACGCCAGATTTTGATGCGGTTCTGATCATCATGCTTTGGCCATCGCGCCAATATTGGATCACGTTGCTTGAGCCAAGCATCAACGTGCCAGTCAGTGTTTTTCCCTGACCGGGCTTGAAAACGACAACGGCGCGTAAGTGGCTTAGAGGCCAACCCGGCAGCTCCTTGAAGCCGGTTTCGGCAGAAAGTTTCAGCTGACCATCATCAGCCGTACAGTAATATCGATCCATGGCAGAACAGGTGACTGCAAACGACATAAGGGCAAGAAAAGTCAAGACTACCGTTTTCAACATGGCCCAGCCTCCCGCTAGGATAATTGCGGTGGCCTGTAAACATAACACGCCTCGATTATAAATCCCTTAATTTTTGGGGCTTTTCGCCACCAAATGCCCAATCCAGCAATTCCACGCTATGTAAAATCGGAATATCAGTACCGGATCCGATCTGAGTGATGCAGCCGATATTGCCAGCGGCAATCACATCAGGCCGCACCGCCAAGATATTGCGCAGTTTGCGGGCTTTCAACTGATCCGCAATCTCCGACTGCAAAATGTTGTAAGTGCCCGCCGATCCGCAGCACAAATGCCCCTCCGCCGGTTCGCGCACTGTGAAACCAGCCTTTTTCAACAGGGTTTTCGGTACAACGGTCACCTTCTGCCCATGTTGCAAAGAACAGGCAGAGTGATAGGCCACCACGATCTCCCTCTCCGGTTGCTGGGGCAAATCAAGCGTGGCCAGATATTCGGTGATATCCTTAGCAATCGCCGATACACGCTCGGCCTTTTCAGCATAGGCAGCATCCAGTCGCAGCATGTGGCCATAATCCTTGATGGTCGTGCCGCAGCCGGATGTGGTGATGATAATGGCATCCAGCCCATTGCCTTCCATCTCGCCCGCCCAGATATCGACATTGTTGCGGGCAGCTGCTTTGGCCTCATCCTCGCGGCCCATATGATGCACCAGCGAGCCGCAACAGGCCTCATCTTTCGGCACCACAACGTCAACGCCCAGCCGCGTCAAAAGCCGGATGGTGGCGGCATTGATGCCCGGGTCCAGCACCGATTGCGCACAACCGTTCAGCAGCGCCACACGACCACGCTTTTCGCCTTTGGCCGAATGCGTGTTGGGGCGAGACAAGGGCGACGGGTAAGGCACTTCTTTTGGCGAGAGCTTCAGCATGGCCGCCATGGGCTTCAAAACGACGATTCGTTCCATCAACGGCACCAGAGGTGCTGCAAACCGGGCAAGGGTGAGCGCCACCCGCATCCGCCCGGGATAGGGCAAGATTTTTGCCAGAAGTCCCCGCGTCAGCCGATTGGCCAGCGGCCTTTGGTAGGTTTTTTCAATGTGATTGCGGGCATGGTCGATCAGATGCATGTAATCCACGCCCGACGGACAGGTGGTCGTACAGGCAAGGCACGACAGACAGCGATCCACATGGGTGACAATCTCTTCATCTGCCGCCCGGCCGTGCTCCAGCATATCCTTGATCAGATAAATCCGCCCGCGCGGGCTATCCAGCTCATTGCCCAGCGTCACATAAGTGGGACAGGTTGCCGTGCAAAATCCGCAATGCACGCATTTGCGCACAATGCTCTCGGCTTCGGCAACGTTGGGGTCGGCAAGCTGGGTGAGTGTGAAATTGGTTTGCATTATGGAGCACTCCCGGCCTTGGTCTCTTGCACCCCAACCGCCATCATTCCCGGATTGAAAATGCCGTGTGGATCAAAGGTCTTGCGCACGCGCTCCGACAATTGCGAAACTGCAGGCGGTTCCGGTTCAAAAGCCGCAATCCCATCGCGCGCAACCGCACCGGAGCGGATCAGCGTGGCATGTCCACCGCCGAGGGCCTTGATGCCTCGGCGGATCACCTCTGCCTCTGGCTCACCCTCCATCTGCATCCACACAAGGCCACCCTGCCAATCGTAAAAGGCATCAATGCCCGCCTGAAGGCGCAGACCCGCGACCAACTGATGACCAACGGACGGCGCAACAGATACCCGCCACAGCGCCTTGTGCCGTGCCTGCGCATAGGGCCGCACATCGCGGATCTCCTGCCATAGGGCGGCACTTTGTGCACCATCCAGCGACGCGACGGGGCCAAGACGCCCCATCACCTCGCGCAGTTTTCGCGCCCGCTCCACCACGGAGGCTGCCAATCCTTCCAACCGCAGCACGGTGGCCGCTCCGGATGGCAAAGTGCCATTCAGCATGCGGGGCGCGACCAGGTCCGGTAGATGGCCAGCACCCGAGACCTCAACCGGCATGGCCATAGCCACCGCCATGGCGCGGACCGCTCCCGCATCGTCCAATCCAGACACGACAATGGTTTCCGTTACCCTCGGGCGCGGCAAAACCTTGAAGGTGACTTCGGTGAGAAACCCAAGCGTGCCATAAGATCCGGCCAACAGCTTGCAAAGATCAAGCCCCGTGACATTCTTCATCACCCGGCCACCGGCTTTGATGGCCTCCGCTTTGCCATTGATAAAATGAATGCCCAGCAAATGATCCCGCGCCGCACCCGCCACAAAACGGCGAGGGCCAGAGGCATTGCAAGCAAACACACCGCCAATGGTGGGCCTACCCTCAGTGCCCATCATGGCGCGATGATCGGCTGGCTCAAAGGCCAGCGACTGACCATGCTCGGCCACCGCCGCTTCAATCTCAGCCATCGGTGTGCCTGCCTTGGCGCTGAGCACCATCTCAGCCGGATTGTAGGCGACGATGCCGGATAGGCCGCGCGAAGACAGCACGGCATCTGCGCGCACCATATTGCCAAAGCCAGAGCGTGTTCCGCCGCCTTTGATGGCCAACGGGCGACCTTTAGCAGCATATTGGCCAATGATGGCTTGGGCTTCAGCATCGGTTTGCGGAGCAAGCATTGGTTCAACGCTCATGATCGGCCCTCCAGCGGAAACACTTTCGAGGGATTGAGCAGCCAGTCGGCATCGAAAGCGGCACGAACGGCCATTTGCTGGGCCAAATCGGCATCGGAAAATTGATGGCGCATCAAATCGCGTTTCTCGATCCCCACGCCATGCTCACCTGTGAGACAGCCTCCGGCATCAACGCAGAGCTTGAGGATTTCCATGCCCGCCGCTTCGGCGCGGGCGGCATCCTCAGAGTCATTGATATTATAGAGGATCAGCGGGTGCATATTGCCATCGCCAGCATGAAACACGTTGGCCACCCGCAGCCCATAATGATCGGTGATCTCCGAGGTTTTCTTCAGCACATAGGCCAATTGGCTGAGCGGCACGGTGCCGTCCATGCAGATATAATCGGCAATGCGCCCCGTGGCCCCGAAGGCCGATTTCCGGCCTTTCCAGATCAAAGCCGCTTCGGTGGCCGATTGGCTTTCGCGCACGGTTTTCACCCCATGACGACGGGCGATTTCGCAGATATCGGCCAGCATGGCGTCCATTTCCGCGTCCGAGCCTTCCACCTCGACAATCAGCAGAGCTTCGGCATCCATGGGATAGCCGGCCTTGGCAAAGGCCTCGCAAATGGCAATGGCTTGGCGATCCATGAATTCAATCGCCACCGGCACAATGCCAGCGCCGATGATATCAGCCACGCAATGGCCCGCCGATTCGGCACTGTCAAAGCCGAACAGCACCGGCCGCGCACCTTCCGGCTTGGCCAACAGCCGCACCGTGGCCTCGGTGACAATGCCAAGCTGGCCTTCGGAGCCGCAAATCAGGCCGAGAAGATCGTAGCCTGCGCTATCCAGCGCCTTACCGCCGAGATCAATCACCGTGCCATCCACCAGCACCATTTTAACACCAAGCAGATTGTTGGTGGTGACGCCATATTTCAGACAGTGGGCACCGCCCGAATTCATGCCGATATTGCCGCCAATGGTGCAGGCCAGCTGGGAACTGGGATCAGGCGCATAGAAAAAGCCCTCACCACTCACCGCTTCGGAAATCGACAGATTGGTCACGCCTGCCTGCACCGTGGCAGTGCGATTGTGAAAATCAATGTCCAGAATTCTGCTCATGGCGGACAGGCCGAGTATGACGGCATCTTCCTGCCCAATGGCTCCACCGGACAAGGACGTGCCAGCGCCGCGCGGCACCACCGGAATTTTATGCTGATGGCAATAGTGCATCACGGCCGCCACTTGGGCCGTGGTTTCGGGCAGCGCGACACAGAGCGGCACACGCCGATAGGCCACGAACCCATCCGTCTCAAAGGGAACCAATTGTGTTGGGCGATGGATCAGCCGATCTTTCGGCAAAAGCGCCGATAAATCCGCAACGATCTGATCCCGCCTGCGCAACACATCCTGATCTGGTGCCAGAAAAGAAATAGCCTCCACCATCTCGCTCCTCCGATAATGCCGGGTGGCACATTCCCCACCAAGCCCCACAGGTAACAGCGCAAGACAGATGCCCGCAAGCGCTCATTTATGCTAGAGTTTGTCAGGTTCAGTTTGAACCAGACAAACTCTACCGCTTTTTCTTTTCGTTTGTCTTTTCGGGAAACCCGGATTCCACTTTTCCCTGACAAACTCTATGTACTTATGACAAATTCGACAAAGGTGCATTTGATTTATGACGAACCTCGGTGATCTTGATGTCTTTAGCCGGGTCATTGCCCTTGGTAGCATGTCGTTGGCAGCACGCGAAATGGGGCTGTCTCCGGCGGTTGTCTCCAAGAGAATCAAGCGGCTGGAAGAGAGCCTCGGCACGCGCCTGCTTCAACGCACCACCCGGCAGATTTCCCTGACCGAGGCAGGTCAAGGCTATTATGAGCGTGTTATTGCCGTGCTGGCGGGGCTGGAAGAGGCAGAGGCCTTTGCTGCTGGCCGCGCCAGCCATGTCTCTGGCAGTTTGAAAATTTCGGCTCCCACCTCATTTGGCCGCATGCATATTGCCCCGCATCTGAAGGATTTCATGCGGGCACATCCGCAATTGACTGTCCATCTGATGCTGAGCGATGAGTTTACCGACATTGTTGGCGGCGGTTTTGATCTGGCCATCCGCATCAATGATCCTGCCGATTCATCGCTAGTGGCCAGAAAGCTGGCGACGGTGCGCCGCGTGCTCTGCGCCAGCCCCGATTATATCGCTGAATTTGGCACACCGCAGACGCTGGAAGACCTGAAACAGCACCATTGCCTGCCCGCCCATAACAATGAAAGCTGGCGACTGGTTGGCCCGCAAGGCCCGATCAGCCACCGACCCGACGGGCTGTTGATGACCAATTCCAGCGAAGTCATCCGGGAGGTAGTTCTCTCCGGGCTTGGCATTGCGCTTCGCTCCACCTGGGATATTGGCCCGGAGCTGAAAAGCGGCAAGCTGGTGCAGGTGCTTCCCGATTTTGAAGGATCGAGAAACCTGTCTCTTTCCGCAGTCTACCCCAGCCGACAGTTCTTGCCCGCCAAAATCCGGCTGTTTATCGATTATCTGGCAGCGCTGTACGGTCCCACGCCCTATTGGGAGCGTTAGGGTCTGTCAGGAAAAAGTGGTTCCCGGTTTTTCTGATCAGACAAACGAAAGTAAGAGAGGTTAGAGTTTGTCTGGTTCAATCTGAACCTGACAAACTCTAACACATTTTCCTCAGCGAAGTTCATAGGGAACCATGGACCAAAACGCATATTTCTTGCCGTGTTTGGCCCGTAACTCCCGCATGAACTGCTCATGGCTCGGCAAAGAGGCATCCCCTTCAATCTTTGGAGCCAAGACCTCCAGTCCTGCCAGAAGCGCTAAAGCCAGTTCATAGGCAGAGGACAGACCGCGCTTGAGAATATCCATCAAGAGTGCGCGATCGAGCACCGTTGCGGCCACCGGAAACTGCTCGTACAAGGTGATGGAAACATCCGCCAACGGCTCACAATAGCGCGCATCCCACTCATTCGCATGATCCAGAATAAATTGTGCCGCGAGGTCCAGCTTTGGCCATTGCACCAGAAACAACAACGCCTTGGCGATGTTCTTATCCTTCATCACCAGTGCCATCGCCCGATCCATCTCGTCAAATTCGGCAAAATCATCGAGCTTGGAGATATATTGGCGTAAAACATCGACATCGAAGGTTTGTGCAAATTCTTCCCATCGCAATTTCTGGGCGTCATCGCGTCGCTTCAGCCGATCCAGAATGTCGGCCTCCAGCAAAGTGCGCTCGCGCGCACCATAGTCGGGTCCGGCAGCAGCGCGGATCCCGTTCAGATAAATCATATGCATGCCCTTCGGCTTGCGCCTTACCCAGGTCAAGGCATCATCAAACTGCTCGGCATCAAACAACACCCGGGCCAGATCGAGGCTGTTTTGGAACATGTCTGGCTTGCGCTCTTCAAGGCGGGCCATTTCCTTGAAATCCCCCTGCTTGAAGGCCAGCCCCTGCAACAGCCCGACAGCCGAAGGAAAGGATTGACTTTGCTCGGAAACCTTTGCCAGAAGTGCTTTCCAGACCATGCCAGCCTCAGCACTCAGAGTTTGCATCAGCTGCGCGAAAATCTCGCCCTGTTCACCGTGGATATCGTCACTGCGAATTTTTTCAATCAATGGCACCAAGGCCACCTGCTGCACTTCGCCCAAAGCGCCAAACAGCGCAACGGCGGCCGTGCTCGCCTCATCGAACATTTTTTCCATCCGTGCGCTGCGCTCATACAGCCGGTGCATGATCGACAGACGCATCGATACCAATCTCAGCATGCGTTCTGCCGCAGCCTGGCCGTTCGCAGCGCCAAGCTCGGTGTGAATGGTGCGCACCATGCCCGCCAACTCTGCCGCCAACTCCCGCGATTTGGCCGCCTTCATGCCGGTTTTTGATTTTTCAATCTGGTCAAGACGCTTGTCGATCATGACGCTGATCTTGTCTGCGCCACCCTCCCCCGCAAGGGCGGCTTGCAAGCGCAGCTTCAACGGCTTGTTGGCGGCAGCCTCGTCCAACAAAATCTCGGCCAATTTCTCTGCACCGAGACTGCAGAGGCCTTTTTTATCGAATTTGGCAATTACTTTCTTCGCCATGCCGTGCTCCTTGCCGCCTCGCTGTGTCTTATAATGCAAAAACAAGAAATTCCAGCGCGGCCACTATTGCATAATTCTTTAAACCGGAATCGGTTTGAAGGGGAAATTATGCAACAAATATAAAGAGATACAGCACCGCGCGTCACATATAGCGCGCGGAGATGTGTTAGATAATACGACTGGTTCGCAAAAGGCCTACTTCTGCTTCAAAACGAAAAAATCCGCTGCCATTGACAGCGGATTTTTTCGTTTCAGAGATTGTGATGGTGCCGTCGGGACATTCCAGAGGCAATCTCTCGGTGCGCTCTGCCGTCTCATGCTTTCATTTGTTTTTTCTGGAAAGCCGGATTCGACCTTCCCTGATGAACGCTGGTCGCATGACTTCTTTGCTCGCAGCAGACCTGTGAGAGGCAATGGCCTCTATTGCCGCATATGTTGCTGAAGATTGGACAGGATGTGCTCACGCTCGAATGCGATGTGGCGCCGTAGGGATTCAAAAAAGCCGCGCAGCATGTAGCCTGTGGCTTCCATGTTCACAGCTTCGCCATTGCCCAGACGTAGTAAAGTGTCCGTGAGTTCCTCGGCAAAACAGGCGTCTTCACAATGCTCGAATTTGAGCCGATGCAACGTTTCCCGCAGCGCTGGCTGAATGTTCGTAGCAGACTCCAGCCACGGAAACAGGACATTCTCCTCGTATTTATGAACGCCCTTGATGAGAGGATTCAGAGCTTTGGCAGCAGCGATACACCTTTGCCCATCAACATTGGTTGGCAAAGAATCTGCAATCTCTTCCAGTGTGTCACATAAGGCCAATTGCTCTGTATGGGCGTGCTGTAGCCATTCCAAACTTGTATCGCAAGGAGGGAGTGCCGCAAGATGACGGCGCGGTTCCTCTCCCAAGCGGTCTTGTTCTGTATTGCGCCGCATTTGCATCTCCGTTCATGCCCGCCGTGCTTGAGGCCAATTGCCGTATGTTGCCGTGATTTGCATCGCAACTCGCGAACTTTGTCTGGCGGCAAGTTGTCATTTATCCATATGCCTCATGGCCTTGCCTTGATTTGGATCAAGGTTATTCCGTTCCGACAGCAGAGAAATCGACAGCACCGTGCGCCTTCTATCACCGACTGTTTGCTTGTCCCGTGACGCCACTATAAGTCGCACTATAATTGACAAGTAGCAGCGCTATCTCAACAAGGGTCGTCCGTTCAGGGCGATGCTTGGGGCTCAACGGTCTGCACATGATTCAAAATTGCTTTTATCTTTGGATAAAAATTGTGTACCGTATGGCTTGCTGGGTCAATATTAAACCAAAAAACCCACGTCAGATCTAACTGACGTGGGTTTGATGTTAAACGATAAAATATATATTCGTATTATATGTAAAATAATTTTAGATAAAAAATCAATTAATGTGTGCGTGATGAAATTTTATTTTGAAATCGATGCCGTTCTTAAAGATTGTATTCAATTTCCCAGTCCTATTACTTAATTTATAATTAGGTTATCCAAAATTCTTTCTTGAAACTCCTGATCCTATAGATAGTAAATTAGCATTGATCGTTGCGATTTGACAACGCTGCATTGTGACACGTATCGTGAAGAAAATGCCAGAGTGAAGATTAGGATGTGTCGATGGAAGATAAACACAAAATTGTTATATTAGCATATCTTGGAGTTAATGTATTTGAACTTGGGCTCATTTACGAGATCTTTGAACTAAGCCGTGCTCTACGTGATTGCTATGATGTTGTTGTCTGTTCAGAGCATCCGGGCGAAAAATTTAAAGCAGGTCCCATTTCGATTGTGACGGAGTTTGGCATTGAGGAGGTTGCGCGCGCCAACACCGTGATTGTGCCGGGCTGGATTGATGTTGATGCAACACCGCCTGGCAATATTCTGGAACACCTGAAGCGTGCGCATGCCGGAGGAAAGCGAATTGTTTCTGTATGTTCCGGCGTATTTTTGCTAGCAGCTGCTGGTCTTCTGGATGGTCGTCGCGCTGCTGTCCATTGGTCTCAGGCGAGGCTTCTTGCTGAGCGCTATCCAAAAATCCATGTTGATGCTGAAGTGCTTTATGTGGATGAGGGAGATGTGCTGAGTTCTGCGGGTCGTGCCGCAGGCATGGATCTCTGCCTGCATATCGTCAGAAAAGATCATGGCGGAAAAGTTGCTCGTTCCGTAGCCCAACGTATGGTGATACCGGCTTTTCGAGATGGTGGGCAGTCGCAATATATTCCCCAGTCCGCGCAGACGCAGATCGACAGTTTGGCAGAACTGAGAGGATGGCTCGTCCAAAATCTTGATCGCAAAATTGATATTGATGAGATGGCAGCGCGAGTCTGTATGAGTCGTAGAACCTTTCTTCGTCGTTTTCAGGCGGCGACCGATCTGACGCCCGGAGAATGGCTTATTCGAGAGCGCGTTGGTCGTGCCAGAACACTTCTGGAGGAAACCGTCATGCCCATTGAGCATATTGCAGAGAGTGTTGGTTTTGCCTCTGCGGATGCGCTGCGGCATCACTTCAGAAAGCGTTTCGGCGTGTCAGCGGTGTCTTATCGTAATCATTTCCGCACTGAGAAGGCCATAACGATGAACCCTACGGCGAACGGTTCCTAATGCAGATTGATATTCGCTCCGGAGCTGGCAGCGAGGGGCAAGCGCGCTGAGATAACGACTGCGCTAAGAACTTATTCTTTTAGCTTTGTAAATCCAGATTGGGCGGGGTGCTTGCGCGGGTTTGTGATTGATATCAAAAGTACCTATGGATGGCTGAAATTGACGCTCACGGGGGCGTCGTCCTGAAGGCGCGTATTTTGTCCATCAACCTCTCTTGCAACAGAGACCAATGACCTCGATCCATTGGTGCAAGCCGAAATCCAATGGTCAGCTGATCACGGATAAACCAACCAGTTTTGGCATGATTACGGCATGATAGCGATATTGACTGCCACGCATCGCAATGGGTGATATCTCCACCCACGTGCTGGCGGCCCGATAACTCTCAGCCGTTGGAACCAGCATGCAGACGCGCTGTCCGTTCGCTGTTGTTTCGGCCGAAATGCGAACACTGCGAGACCAAAAGCAGACACAATCATGATTTTTCCGGGCTTCATGACGATTACACAAGATGAGCTCAGGATTGTTCGTATCGTGTTTATAATTGCGTTAATATCATCGAGCTTTCCAATGTCGCGTCCCTTTTTCATTGCGATCCGTTTCTTCAATTTTTCGCACAAATTAGATTTTGTTCTGGATCGCTTTTGATCATCTAAAAATTGCATTGCGATTACTATATTTATTGCGAAGGATCCGTTCCTTACCTGTTTGTTTTCCAAAAATATCGATTTATGTTGTTGCTGCTGAGGTTGTGTGTGTTGCTGCCATGTTTGGTATCTATACAATGAAATGAGTGTTTTGAATTTCAAGAAAAATCAATAAAAACATAATGATAATAAATTTACCGTGTGATAAATATTGATCTATAATTTTTTACGAATGTTTAATTTTTGTCTCTTATTCATGGCTGCGTTATCGCTAAGGCATGTGAAGGGTTGTATTTGTTAAGCTTCGATTTTGTCGGGTGTTTACTCTTTTTAATTGCATTTTTTCTGGCTTCGCAATGATTGGCAGTTTGATTGATGTCCTTCTTTGATCTCGAGGCATATGCGCTGCTTCTGGCTTAGAACTCAAAATTCAATCCAAGGATGAATTGTTATGAAAAACGTGCCGATAATTGGCAAGTTCCTCACGATTATGGCTGTGTTTGGGCTGTTTGCGTTGATGGTTGCAATCTACAGTGATTCCCAGATCAAGGGTGTTGATAGTCGTTACAAGGGTTTGCTGTCGGAAGAGAGTACGGCAGCGATTAATCTTTCCCGCGCCAATCGCGGGCTTCAGGGCGCGCGCGCAGCCATTGGTGAAGTATTAATGGCTCGAACCGATGAGCTGAATGCGAGCGCCACAAAAGATCTGGAGAAGCGCCATGACGATTTTATAAAGTATATGGATCTTTCCATTGCGGCCTTGCCGCGCGATCAGCGCATCAAAGATTTGAAGACGGACGGTCTGGCCATTTTAGATCAGTCCTGCAAGGCATCTATTGATGCTGGTCGAGAAGCCACGGAAGGTGATGCAATTTTCGCCTCACAGCAAATGTTCTTGGATCAATGCCAGCCAAAGTTTGGGCCTTTAAGTGATCGGTTTACCGTCGTTGTGCAGGAAGTGGTCCGGTCGGTTGACCGTGCAACCGCTCAGGTCAGCAGCAGTGCCAGGTCCAGTGCAATCGTGACCATGGTCGGTATCGTAGGTGGCGTGCTTGCCGTTATGCTTCTTGGCTTCTTCGCCATCCGCGCGTGGATTGTTGCTCCGGTTCGCGGCCTCGCATCTGTGATGGGCACACTGGCTTCAGGCAACTTCACGGCGACTGTTGCAGGAGCAGAGCGTCGGGACGAAATTGGCGGCATGGCGCAAGCTGTACAAGTGTTCAAGGATAACGGTCTGCGGGCGCTTGAGCTGGAAAATGAAGCGAAAGCCAACAGAACACAATCCGAGGCCGAGCGTGCCCGTATTGCCGCCGCAGACCGTCATCGTGCAGAGGAAATGTCTCAGGCGACGTCCGGTCTTGCGACAGGCTTGAAGCGTCTTTCCGAGGGTGATCTGGGCTTTCGTCTCAGCGAACCCTTCGCATCTGACTTTGAGGCGTTGCGGAATGATTTTAATACCGCCGTCAACCAGTTGGCGCAGACCATTGGTGCTGTTTCTGAAGCAACCTTCTCCATTGATAATGGGACGCGTGAAATTAGCCGCAGTGCTGAGGATCTCTCCAAGCGGACGGAACAGCAGGCCGCAGCTTTGGAAGAAACCGCGGCAGCGCTTGACCAGATCACCGCAAATGTATCCAATTCCTCACAACGCGCCCAAGAAGCACGGCAGGTGGCTGCCGAGGCCAATCAATCGGCGAAGAAGTCTGGTGAAGTTGTGTCCAATGCGATTAATGCCATGCAGCGCATTGAGCAGTCATCAAGCCAGATCTCCAACATTATCGGTGTGATTGACGAAATCGCCTTCCAGACCAATCTTCTGGCGTTGAATGCCGGTGTCGAAGCAGCTCGTGCAGGCGAGGCGGGTAAAGGCTTTGCGGTTGTTGCGCAGGAGGTTCGTGAACTGGCGCAGCGGTCGGCGCAAGCTGCCAAGGAGATCAAGGATCTGATTCGCAACTCGGCTAACGAAGTTTCAACCGGCGTGACGCTTGTTGAGGAGACAGGTATGGCTTTGAAGGTGATTGAGCAACAGGTTGTCACCATCAATACACAGCTCGATGCCATCGCAACCTCTGCCAAGGAGCAGTCTGTCGGTCTGGCTGAAGTGAACACGGCGGTGAACCAGATGGATCAGGTGACGCAGCAAAATGCGGCCATGGTTGAAGAATCAACAGCGGCGAGCGCGAACTTGAGCTTGGAAGTTGATCAGTTGCGCAATCGTATCGCACTGTTTCAGCTTGGTGGAGCGGCTGGACGGTCGGTCGCAAGGGCACCTGCATCTGTAACCAGTGTTACGCCTTCTTATCGCCCTGCGGCATCTCCCACGCGCAAGATTCTGGCAAAGGTTGCCAACGCCGTTGGCGGCGCTGTTGGCCGACCAGCTGCGCAGAGTGCAGGCGGCAATTGGGAAGAGTTTTGATCCCGAAACCAAAGCATTTCAGCGCCTCCACGAAGCGCTGAAATGCGCAAACACGCAGAAGGGTGCGGCCCTCTGCATGTTTCGCAACAATAGCGTTGATGCCGTGCTATTTTCGCTTTGTGAGAACCTCAGCCAATCAGCCGCTCGGCTGTGAATTTATCCGTCACCAGCATATCTATGACGCCTGTGCGCAGAGCACCTGCTATCGCGTCCACCTTCTTGGCACCACCTGCCAGAGCAATGACCCGCTCAATCTTGGTCAGGTCTTCCAGCGAAATGCCGATAACGCGGTCATCCAGCGGGGTTTTGACGGTTTTGCCGTCCTTATCGAAGAAGCGCAGAGAAATATCGCCCACAGCACCGGCGTCCGCCAGGTCAGCGAGTTCCCGCGCAGAAAAGATGTTGCCAGAACGCGCCAGCAGCTCGGATGGTTCAACGGCACCGATACCGACAATAGCCAGCGTGATATTGCCAAACAGGTCCATGGTGTCGCGCACAAATGGTTCGCCCAGCATTAGCAATTTGGCTTCCCGCGAGGTGGTGACCCCTTGAACGGGTAGAAGTTTGGGCTCGGCCCCGGTCAGTTTTGCCAGTCGGGTGGTGAGCTGTGTGGCGTGGGTTTGCACCGAAGGATCACCCATGCCGCCCAGCGTTTGCACCACATATTTGGCCCGCGCACTTTTTTGCGGGTGAATGTTCTCAACCATTTTGAAAATGGTCTGGCTCCAGCTGGAAACGCCGATGATTTCGCCGGGGGCCAGTGTCACTTCCAGGAGATGCGCCGCCGCTTCACCAATGCGGGCCATGATGGCACCGTCGCGGTCTTCCGAGCAATCCACCACCACGGCCTCTGGCAGATTGAAACGCTCGCGCAAAGCACTTTCCAGATCGCTATAGGTGCCAACCGGGGGGATGACGGTGGTGCGAACAATATCCTCAGCCTCGGCCCGCTTTAGCATCCGCGAGACGGTGGCTTGCGACAGGCGCAAGTGTTGCGCAATGTCCGCCTGCCGTTTGCCTTCGATGTGATACATCTGCGCCACGCGAGAAATCAGGCGGAGTTCGTTCAGCCGTCCCATGCTTGCTCCGAATGTGAATTATTATTCACCTTTATCGGGAGAATAGAGAAACGTCGAGCGGGCAATTGCATCTTGCCACGTGTTGAGGCGCTCTTGCACGCTTTGCGTTTGTGGATAAAGGATCTGATTGGCCTTCGGCAGGGCCGAAATGGCGGCAAGATCGGGCCAGATACCCAAGGAGAGACCCGCCAGATAGGCAGCGCCGAGAGCAGATGCCTCCGGCGCTTCGCATTGAATGACGGGATGGCCAAGAAGATCGGCAACGCATTGCATCAGGAACCGGTTTTGGCTTGGGCCACCATCGACATAAAGCGCACCAAATTCGCCGCTGGTCTGGCTTTTCATGGCGGCAAACACATCATGTACCTGGCAGGCAATGGAATCGGTCACGGCGCGGGCCATTTGGGCGCGGGTGGTGTTGAAGTTGATTTGTGAAAACAGCGCCCGCGCTTCCGAATCCCAATAGGGCGCGCCGAGGCCGACAAAGGCAGGCACAAAGCCGGGGCCGCCGGGTGTCGCTGTCGCGGCAAGGTCAACGAGGGCGGCAACATCGGGTAGCCCCAAAATCTCGGTCATCCATGGCAGGCTGGCGGCAGACACCAGAATATTGCCCTCAAAAGCATAGGTGGGCTTTCCGTTCAGCCGCCATGCGACGGTGGTGGTGATGCCGCGCTCTGGCGCGATGAAATCGGGCAGGGTGGTCATCACCGATGAGCCGGTGCCAAAAGTGACTTTGCCATCACCGGGGTTAAAGGCACCATGGCCAAACAGGGCGGCGTGGCTGTCGCCAATGGCAGCACGAATGGGGGTGCCGTCCGCAATGCCCGGCACATTCAGCGTGGTGCCGAAATCATCTGAGCTGTTGCGCACCTGCGGCAACACGGCTTTATCGATGCCGAAAATGCTGCACAGCTCATCGCTCCAGCTTTGGGTCTTCAGGTCCAGCAATTGGCTGCGCGCGGCGTTGGAGGCGTCGCAGGCGTGGGTTTTTCCGCCGGTGAGGCAATGGATCAGCCAGCTATCAATGGTGCCAACCCGGAGTTTTCGGCCTTTTGGAGCGCGATTCAGCAGCCAGCGAATTTTGGGGCCGGGAAACATCGGGTCCAGCGGCAGGCCGGTGATGGCTTGCACGCGGGGCAGGTGGCCTGCATCTGTGAGGGTGGCGCATTCTGGCGCGGTGCGGCGGCATTGCCAGCTGACGACCGGGCCAAGCGATTTGCCGGTGTCAGCATCCCATATGGTAACGGATTCGCGCTGGTTGGAAATGGCAATGGCTTCGACCTGTGCCTCAGGAGCCTTGGCAAGGCAGGCGGTTATGGCTTCGATGACCGATTGCCAAAGGCGATTCGGGTCTTGCTCCACCCAGCCGGATTGCGGGTAGGTGATGCCGACCGGCGAGGAGCCACGGGCCAGTAACTCGCCGGATTCAGATACCAGAATGGCCTTGGAATTGGTGGTGCCTTGGTCGATGGCCAGAATGGCGCGCATGGGGTGAGGTCTCCCGAGATTTTGTTTTATGTGTCATAGACCGGATTATCGTTTTTCTATGCGGCGTACCCCCTCTGCCCTGCCGGGACCTTCTCCCCGTGGGGGAGAAGAGATGTGGGGCAAGCTTTCGATTAACAGCAAATGGAGGCTCGGTGCGATCAGCGTGGTCTCTTCTCCCCAGCGGGGAGAAGGTGGCGGCAGCCGGATGAGGGGGAAATCTGGCACTGCCGCCCAAACCACCGTCACTTCCGCCGAATCAACCCTTGCGCCGCATCCGCAATGGCCGCCGGGCTCATACCAAACTCATCCAGCAAAAACTCTGCAGACCCCGTGGGTGCAAAAATGCCGGGAACGCCAAGGCGTTTCATCGGCACAGGCGCATGATCCACCACCACTTCGGCAACGGCAGAGCCAAGCCCACCAAACACCGAATGCTCTTCAGCCGTCACAATCGCCCCGGTTTCCTTGGCAGCGGCAATAATAGCCTCCTCATCGATGGGCCGAACTGTTGCCATATTCAGCACCCTTGCGGAAATGCCAAGACCTGCCAGAATATCAGCGGCCTTCATCATCCGATGGGTCAGTGTGCCGTTGGCGATCAGCGTTACATCCGCGCCGTCGCGCAACAGATTGGCCTTGCCCAGCACATATTGATGGCTTTCTGGCAAAAGATCTGGAACGCCAACCCGCGACAGCCGCAAGAAGCACGGGCCGGCATAGCTTGCGGCCCATTCCACGGCCGCCGCCGTTTCAATCCGGTCACAAGGGGCAATCACGGGCAGGTTGGGCAGCACCCGCATCCAGGCAAAATCCTCGATGGAGTGGTGAGTCGGCCCCAATTCTCCGTAAGCCATGCCTGACGAGATGCCGACCAGCTTCACATTGGCGTTGGAATAGGAAATATCGGCCTTGATCTGCTCTAGAGCGCGGCCGGTGAGAAAGGGTGCTGCCCCGCAGACAAAGGGCAGGCGGCCGCCATTGGCAAGGCCAGCACCCACGCCCACCATGTTTTGTTCGGCAATGCCGACATTGATCAGCCGTTCAGGGAATTTTGTCTTGAAATTACCAAGCTTGGAGGAGCCAACGCTGTCATTGCAGACAGCTACAACCGTGTCGTTTTCCGCTGCCAAACGCTCAAGGGTCTCTGCGAACGCATCGCGGCAATCGTATAATTTGGGAGATAAAACGGGCGCGTTCATTATAGAGCCTCCGACAGTTCTTTCACGGCAATTTCATATTGTTGCTTGTTGGGCACTTTGTGGTGCCAATCCACGGTGTCCTGCATGAAGGAAATGCCGTGGCCCTTGTTGGTGTGCGCCACAATGCAATGGGGCTTTGTGCCACGATGCTCCAGCGCAGGCACCACTTCGGCCATGGCATTGCCGTTGATTTCGCTCACGTCCCAGCCAAAAGCCTCAAGCTTGGGGCGTAGCGGGGCGATGTTGTTGGTATCGGTCAGGGCTGCTCCCTGCTGGAAGCGGTTGTGATCGATAATCAGGGTGAGATTATCCAAGCCGAATTGCGCAGCTGCCATGATGGCTTCCCAATTGGAGCCTTCCTGCATCTCACCATCGCCGGTGATGACATAGGTGTGGTAGCTGGCACCAGACAGTTTCGCCGCCTTGGCCATGCCGACAGCCACGGGTAGGCCATGGCCCAGTGGTCCGGTGTTGGTTTCCACGCCGGGAACCTTGTTGCAATTGGGGTGGCCGTTCAGGCGCGAATGGGGCTTGAGGAAGGTTGCCACCTCCTCTTCCGGGAAAAAGCCGCGCTTGGCCAGCACCACATAGAGCGCACAGGCCGTATGCCCCTTGGACAGCACAAAGCGATCCCGATCCGGGTGTTTTGGTTGATCTGGCCAGACCCGCAACGTGCGAAAATAGAGAGCGGTGAGAAGGTCGATCACCGACATTTCACCACCAATATGACCCGCACCGGCCTCATACACCGCTTGCAGGTCGCGCAGACGGATCTGTCGCGCAATAAGCTCGAGCTCATTCGGCTGCATTTAATCCTCACTGAATAAATATGCACATTGCGATATTTTTGCATAAACCTCGTGTTAGTCAAGAGTGTTTGCCGAAATAAGCCAATCTATCACATTTGGTGGAGATCCAACTTCATCGTTGACAGTGCGTTTTCCTCTTGCTAATGAATTTTACGGCAAGCATGCATATTTATTCTTGCTTGGAGGAAATTGCTCGTAAAGGTTTACCCTGAAACGGTTGACCCAAGAGAGTTGAGTGTGAGGGAGGAATGATGGTTGCGCTTGACGTTAAAGAACAGGGCGGCACTTCAATGGGTTTGTTGTCTCGCCTGAGTGGCGCGACGGGCCCCCTGATTGGATTGATCGCGCTCTGCATCTTCCTCAGCATTGGAACGGATACATTTCTGTCGGTTCGCAACGGCCTGAATATTCTCGATCAAATCACCGTTCTGGGCATCATGGCTGTGGGCATGACCTTCGTCATCCTCATCGGCGGTATTGATTTGTCCGTTGGCTCGGTGCTGGCGCTTTCCATGATGGTCATGGGTTGGACGGCCAATGTGGCGGGTCTGCCGATGGGCGCTGCGATTGTGCTGGCGCTGATTGTGTCGGGCTTTAGCGGGCTTTTGGTAGGCATTATGGTCACGGCATTTCGGGTTCCGGCCTTTATTGCAACGCTTGCAATGATGTCGGCGGCGCGGGGCGTGGCCAATATGATCACCGATGGCCAACAGATTGTTGGCTTTCCCGATTGGTTCATGATGCTGGCAATTGATCGGCATTTTGGCGTGCTCACAGCCACCGTGTTTCTGATGCTGGTCGTGGTGGCTGTTGCCTGGGTGTTTCTGCAATTTCGCTCAGAAGGGCGAATGCTCTATGCCGTGGGCGGTAACCCTGAAGTGGCGCGTCTGGCCGGTATCAAAGTGCATGTTGTTACCATCGGCGTTTATGTGGCTTGCGCGGTTCTGGCAGGGCTTGCGGGCATTGTGTTGGCAGCGCGTTTGGACTCGGTGCAGCCCTCCAGCGGCTTTGGCTATGAGCTGGATACCATTGCCGCTGTGGTGATTGGTGGCACATCGCTGTCTGGCGGCTCTGGCAGCATCGGCGGTACCCTGATTGGCGTGCTGATCATCGGCGTGCTGCGCAATGGTCTTAATCTTCTCAACGTTTCGCCCTTCTTGCAGCAGGTGATCATTGGTGTGGTCATTGTGCTGGCGGTTGGCGCTGAAACGCTTCGTCGCCGCAGAGCGTAACGACGAAAAAGGGCTGCGGAGGCAGTCCTGATCAAGAAATTCCTCTCCACATGCTTGGGGCGGATAGGGGGCCTGAGGGCGGAGGACGTACCGATGGTCAGGTTTAATCTATGGAGGAACACATGAAAATTTCCCGATTGTTGCTGACATCGGCCGCCGTGCTTGCCCTGTCTTTGAGCGCTGCTCAGGCCAAGGATGTGAAGAAGATTGGTTTGGCTGTTGCCAATTTGCAGGCCAATTTCTTCAACCAGATCAAGCAATCCGTTGAGACTGAGGCCAAGAAGCGCGGCATTGAAGTCGTGACGGTGGATGCCAAGGGCGATGGCCCAACGCAGGTCAATCAGGTACAGGATCTTCTGACGCAAAATATCGATGCGCTGATCTACATCCCCGCCGGTGCTGCCGCTGCGACCGTTCCGGTCAAGCTCGCTCACACCGCCAAGGTTCCCGTCATCAACATTGACCGTAACGCCGATGGCGCGCCTGGCGATACCTTCATCGCCACCAATTCCGTGTCCTCTGCCAAGGCTGTGTGCGAGCACATCATCAAGCAGGCTGGCGGTAAGGGCAATATGGTCATCATCCACGGCCAGAAGGGCACCACACCAGAAGTGGACCGCACCAAGGGTTGCATTGAGGCCGTCAAGGCCAATCCCGGTGTGAAGATTGTTGCCGAGCAATGGTCCAACCTGTGGAGCCAGGACGAAGGCTTCCAGATCATGCAGAACATGCTGCAAGCCCATCCCGACGTGAATATTGTGTTCGCGCAGGCTGACGGTCTGGCGCTGGGTGCAGCACAGGCGATCAAGGTTGCCAATCCATCGCAGAAAATCGCCGTGGGTGGTTTTGATGGTGATACCGCAGCACTTGAAGCCTTGAAGAATGGCGTGTTCGATGTGACCGCCACCCAGCAGACCCAGAAAATGGGCCGTATGGCGGTGGAAATGGCCGTGAAGATCGTGGGCGGCGAAAAGGTGCCTGCCGAGCAGCTTCTGGATGCGACCTTGACCACCAAGGAAAATGTTGCTGGCTTTATCGCCAACCATCCGTAAGCATAAAGAAAGTGGGTGCGCGATGACAGATCCGGTTCTTTCCCTAAAGGGCATCTCCAAACGTTACGGCAAGCTCGAAGTTCTGAAGAATGTCAGTCTTGACGTTCATGCGGGCGAGGTTGTTGCTCTGTTGGGCGAAAATGGTGCGGGCAAGTCCACCTTGTCCGGGATTATTGCCGGGTCGCGCGCGCCCTCTGAAGGGTCCATGACATGGCTGGGGCAGGATTATGCCCCAGCTTCTCCCCGCGAGGCGATTGATAAAGGCGTGGTGCTGATCCATCAGGAGCTGAAACTGCTGCCGGAATTGTCGATTGCTGAAAATGTCTTCATTGGCCGCTGGCCGATGAAAAACGGTGTGGTGGATCGCGCCCAAATGGTGCGCCGGGCGCAGGAACAGCTCTCACGGCTCAATCTGCATATTCCTGCCACTCGTAAAGTGGGCGGTCTTTCCACCGCCAATCAACAATTGATCGAAATTGCCAAAGCTTTGGCGCTCAATGCCAAATTGCTCATTCTGGATGAGCCAACAGCAGCCCTTGGCGGCGCAGAAACCGAAGCGCTGTTCGAGCAGGTGCGCAAGCTGCGCGCGGAAGGCGTTGGTATTATTTATATTTCTCACCGCATGGATGAGATCAAACGCATCACCGACCGCATTGTGGTGTTGCGCGATGGCGAGCGTGTGCAGGACTTTGCCGATAGTGCCACGCCAGTACGCACCATTGTGGAAAGCATGGTTGGTCGCTCGCTGGATCGGCTGTTTCCGCCTGTGCCGGAACCCACCACCAAAACCGTGTTGAAAGTGGATGGCCTCACCTCCGTGGAAGGTGCGTTTAACGATGTCAGCTTTGAGGTGAAAGCAGGCGAGATTTTCGGCATTGCCGGATTGATTGGCGCAGGCCGCACCGAGCTGGTGCGGGCCATTGCCGGGGCTGATCCGGTGCGCTCTGGCACGGTCAATTTGGATGGGGAACAGCTTGCGCTCAAAAGCCCCAATGATGCGATTGCCAAGGGCATTGTCATGGTGCCGGAAGATCGCAAAGATCAGGGCTTGGTGGTCAGCCACCGCATCGGCGAAAACATCATCTACGCCAATTTGGATAAAATGGGCAGCCGTTGGCTATTGCCTGCGATGAAACGTCGTTTTGCCGATGCCGCCATCAAAGCCTTTGGCGTCAAGGGTCGCTCCGATCAACTGGCCTCGGATCTTTCTGGCGGCAATCAGCAAAAGGTGGTGATTGCCAAATGGCTGACGCGCAATCCGCGTGTGGTGGTTCTGGATGAGCCAACCCGTGGCATTGATGTGGGCGCGAGAGCCGGGATTTACGACATCATTGTCGGCCTTGCCAAAAGCGGGGTGGCGGTGATTGTCGTCAGCTCCGACCTTGAGGAAATCCTCGGCGTTTCCAACCGCATCATGGTGCTGGCGCAAGGCAAACAGACCGGCATTCTCAATCGTAGCGAAGCCAATGATGTGTCTGTCATGGAACTGGCTACTCAATAAACTTAAGCAAGAAAGGAAGAGCGATGACTGACATCACTCTCAATGCGCCCAAGCTTTTCGATCTTTCCGGTCAGGTTGCATTTGTCACGGGTGCTGGTAGCGGCATTGGTCAGCGCATCGCCATGGGCCTTGCCCAATGCGGGGCAGACGTGGCGTTGATGGATCGCCGTCAGGATGATGGTTTGGCCAATACGGCTGAGTTCATTGCAAAGACGGGCAGAAAATCCATCCAGATTGCTGCCGATGTCACCCATAAGGCATCCTTGATTGACGCCGTTGCCCGCACCGAAGCCGAGCTTGGTCCTCTCTCTTTGGCCGTCAATGCCGCTGGCATTGCCAATGCCAATCCCGCCGAAAAGATGGAAGAAGAGCAATATCAGACCCTGATGGACATCAACCTCAAGGGCATTTTCCTGTCTTGCCAGGCCGAGGCCAATGCCATGCTCAAGCATGGGCGTGGCGCGATTGTGAATATTGCCTCCATGTCGGGCGTGATCGTCAATCGGGGCCTTAGCCAGTGCCATTATAATGCGTCCAAGGCTGGCGTGATTCACATGTCTAAATCCATGGCGATGGAATGGGTGGGGCGCGGCATTCGCGTCAACACGATTTCGCCGGGCTATACCGCAACGCCAATGAATACACGCCCGGAAATGGTGCATCAAACCAAGCTGTTTGAAGAGCAGACGCCGATGCAGCGCATGGCCAATGTCAATGAAATGGTGGGGCCTGCGGTGTTCCTGCTGTCGGATGCGGCAAGCTTTGTCACGGGCGTTGATCTTCTGGTCGATGGCGGTTTCTGCTGCTGGTAAACCGAGGTAATTTGGGGAGGAGAGACCATGAACCGCTTTGAGAACAAGACTGTGGTGATCACCGGAGGCAGTCGCGGCATCGGAGCGGCGATTGCGCGGCGCTTTGCCCGTGAGGGTGCCAATCTCGTGCTCTCTTCCAACGAAGAACAGGTGTATGCGGTGGCTGATCAGATCAAGGCGGAGGGCGGAAAGGCCATTGGTTTTGTTGGCGATGTCACTGATAAAGCCAGCGTTATTGCCCTGTTTGATGCCGCAGAAGCAGCCTTTGGCTCTGTTGATGTGTCCATCCAGAATGCGGGCGTTATCACCATTGCCCGCATTGAGGATATGACTGAGGCCGAATGGGATAAGGTCATGGCCGTCAATACCAAGGGCGTTTTCCTCTGCGCTCAGGAAGCCATAAGACGCATGCGCAAACACGCACGCGGCGGGCGAATTATCAACACAGCCTCCGGTCAAGCCCGCGATGGCTTTATCTACACGCCCCATTACGCCGCCTCGAAAATGGGCGTGGTGGGCATCACCCAAAGCCTTGCCAAAGAGGTTGCAAAGGAAAACATCACCGTCAACGCCTTTTGCCCCGGCATTATCGAGACGGATATGTGGGCCTATAATGACCACGCTTGGGGCAAGCTGCTGGGCAATTATGCTCCCGGCGAATTGATGAAGGAATGGGTGGAGGGAATCCCGATGAAGCGGGCAGGCAGCGGCGAGGATGTGGCCGGTCTCGTCACCTTCCTCGCCAGCGATGATGCCGCCTACATCACCGGCCAGACCATCAATGTGGATGGCGGCTTGATCATGTCTTGAGTGCAAGTGTCTCGCCCTGTCTGCTCTGTTATAGTGAGCAGATGGGCATTGACAGGTTCCATATATCCATTATTCTGGATATATGGAAAATGAAAAGGCAATCACCGCATTTGCTGCCCTTGCGCAGTCCACCCGTTTGGAGACGTTTCGGCTTCTCGTGCGTCACGAGCCGGATGGCGTGGCGGCGGGCGAGCTGGCACGTTTGCTGGACGTGCCGCAAAATACCATGTCGGCGCATCTTGCCTGTTTGGCGCGGGCCGGATTGGTGAAAAGCGAGCGGCATAGCCGCTCCATTATCTATCGAGCCAATCTGGATGGTTTCCGCGATCTGGCGCTCTTCATGCTCAAGGATTGCTGCGGTGGCAAGGCAGAGCTGTGTGCGCCGCTGATTGCCGAACTGTCGTGTAATTGCGCGCCCGCATCGTAAAATTGGCTTGCTGAGGGGAATGCATGTAATGTCTACATTTGAACGGTATCTGACGATCTGGGTTTTTCTCTGCATCATCGTTGGTATTGCGCTTGGATTGCTCATGCCCGGTCTGTTTCATGCCATTGGTGCGGCAGAGGTGGCCAAGGTCAATATTCCGGTGGCCATCCTGATCTGGCTGATGGTTATTCCCATGCTGCTGAAGATCGACTTCGGCTCGCTGTCAAAAATCGGCACCTATTGGCGCGGTATCGGGGTGACGCTGGTGATCAATTGGGCAGTCAAGCCCTTTTCCATGGCGCTTTTAGGCTGGCTGTTCGTTGGCTGGCTGTTTCGGCCATTCCTGCCCGTAGAACAGATTGATTCCTACATCGCTGGCCTGATCATTTTGGCAGCCGCGCCCTGCACGGCCATGGTGTTTGTCTGGTCCAACCTGACCAAGGGTGAGCCATTGTTTACGCTGTCGCAGGTGGCGCTGAATGATGCGATCATGATTGTTGCCTTTGCACCCATTGTCGGGCTGCTGCTGGGTCTATCCGCCATCACGGTGCCGTGGGCAACACTGGTAATCTCCGTGGGCCTCTATATCCTGATCCCAGTGGCGATTGCGCAAGCCTTGCGGCGGGTGTTGAGCGCCGATGGATTGGGCCAGCTTATGCATAGGCTTCAGCCCGTGTCGCTGGTTGCGCTGTTGGCCACTTTGGTGTTGTTGTTCGGCTTTCAAGGTCAGCAGATTATTGCCCAGCCCATGATTATTGCGCTTTTGGCGGTGCCAATCCTCATTCAGGTCTATTTCAACTCTGGCCTTGCCTATCTTCTCAACCGGATGACAGGCGAGCGCCATTGTGTGGCCGGACCATCAGCCTTGATTGGAGCCTCGAATTTTTTTGAACTTGCGGTGGCCGCAGCCATCAGCCTGTTCGGCTTTCAATCGGGTGCGGCACTGGCCACGGTGGTGGGGGTGTTGATTGAGGTACCGGTGATGCTGTCGGTTGTCTGGATCGTCAACCGTTCCAAGCCTTGGTATGAGGCGGGATCGGCTGTTGCGAAAAATAAAAAACCTCAAGGAGCATAACCATGGACGTGACAATCTATCATAACCCGGCCTGTGGCACTTCGCGCAATACCTTGGCAATGATCCGCCATGCAGGCATTGAGCCAACCGTGGTGGAATATCTTAAAATGCCACCATCGCGTCACGAGATAGAAACCATGGTCGCCAAAGCCGGGCTGACGTTACGCCAGGGCCTGCGAGAAAAGGGAACCCCCTTTGAAGACTTGGGACTTGGCAATGCTGAACTGACCGATGAGCAATTGCTGGACGCCATTGAGGCGCATCCGATTTTGCTCAACAGACCCTTTGTGGTGACGCCTATGGGTGTGCGGCTATGTCGTCCGTCTGAGCTGGTGCTGGATATTTTGCCCCAGACCCATCAGGGCGCATTTGCCAAGGAAGATGGTGAACAGGTGCTGGATGAGAAGGGAAACCGTCTTGTCTGATGCGCTTCCGGCTGCCATGATGCAGCATATCCATTTGCCGGATGCAGATGCTTTGCGGCCAGCCTTTTCATCGCACAAGCCGCGTATTCTCATAGTTTATGGTTCGCTCCGGGACGTATCCTACAGCCGCTTGTTGGCCTTTGAAGTGCAGCGGTTGCTGGAGCATTTGGGCTGTGAGGTGCAAATATTTGATCCACGCGGTCTGCCATTGCCCGATGAAGCACCGCCGAGCCATGAAAAGGTGCAGGCACTGCGCGATGTGATGGCGTGGTCGGAGGGGCAGGTGTGGATCAGCCCCGAGCGCCATGGTGCCATGACCAGTGTTTTGAAAGCGCAGATTGACTGGATACCACTCTCCATTGGCGCAATCCGTCCCACGCAAGGAAAGACGCTGGCCTTGATGCAAGTATCCGGCGGTTCGCAATCGTTCAATGCTGTCAATCAGATGCGCATTTTGGGTCGCTGGATGCGGATGCTGACCATTCCCAATCAAAGCAGTGTTGCCAAGGCCTTTCAGGAATTTGATGCGGAAGGCCGGATGAAGCCATCCTCCTATTACGACCGTGTGGTGGATGTCTGCGAAGAACTGGTGAAATTCACGCTTTTGACGCGGGATGCTTCCGCCTATCTCACGGATCGCTATAGCGAACGCAAGGAACAGGCGGAAGCTTTGGCCAAACGGGTTTCGCTTCAGTCTATCTGATCACGCCGTTGCCATTTGCGGCGCTGCCCATTCCGGGAAGGGGTCTTTCATGTTGCGCCATTTTCCGGGCGTGAAACCGTCGGCGGGCACCAGACATGCATCCAGCTTTGCGCGGATATCGGCTTCATTCATCGGATCAGCGCCAATAAACACCAGTTCCTGCCGACGGTCACCCCATATGGGATCAAGATAAGGAGCCATCGCCCGCATAAAGCCCGGATCTTGCGGCCATTGCTGTTTTGGCACCGATGCCCACCATAGACCCATGCGGCCGGTGCGCACCAAGGGGCCAGCCTGACTCATTTCACCGACATGGTGGGGCCGGGTGGCCAGCCAGAAAAAGCCTTTGGCGCGGATTACACCCGGCCAGACGCTGTCAATAAACGCCTGAAACTTCACCGGATCAAACGGGCGACGGGCCTTATAGACAAACGAGCGAATGCCATATTCTTCGGTTTCTGGCACATGGTCTTTGAAGCCATGCAATTCCTTGAACCAGAGCGGGTGGGTTTCGGCGCGGGCAAAATCAAAACGATTGGTGCCCAGCACATCTTTCGGATCAATCTTGCCAAAATCAGTTTCAATAATATGGGCATCGGGGTTGAGACCCACCACAATCTTGCGGGCGGCATCCAGCTTTTCCGGGCCTGCAATGCTGGCCTTGTTGAGCACAACAATATCGGCAAATTCGATCTGCTCCACCAGCAGATCCACCAGTGTGCGGTTGTCGCCTTCGCCAGCTGTTTCACCGCGATCGGCTAGAAAATCGGTTGAGCTATAATCATTGAGCAGATGGGCTGCATCCACCACCGTCACCATCGTGTCCAGCCTCGCAATATCCGAGAGGCTGTTGCCGTCTTCATCGCGAAAATCAAAGGTGGTGGCAATCGGTAGTGGTTCGGCAATCCCGGTGGCCTCAATCAACAGATAATCAAACTTGCCGGATGCCGCCAGCTGACGCACTTCCGTCAGCAAGTCCTCGCGCAATGTGCAGCAGATGCAGCCATTGCTCATTTCCACCAATTGCTCATCGGTGCGCGACAGGTTTGCGCCGCCATCGCGCACCAGCGCGGCATCAATATTCACTTCGCTCATGTCATTGACAATCACCGCCACGCGTAAGCCATCGCGGTTGCCAAGAATATGGTTGAGCAGGGTTGTTTTGCCGGCTCCGAGAAAACCGGACAGAACAGTGACAGGAAGTTTCTCAGTCATTTTCACTCCTTAATGTAATAACATTACATTGCTTGATCTGAAAAAAGGCGAATGGGTGCATCCGCCTTTCATCAATGTGGTTTCAGCCCTTCAGGCAGGTGCTAATGGCGGTGGCCATGTTGCTCAACAGATTTGGGTAAAGGTCTGGTCCGTCGGCCAGATCGGCCCCTAGAGGATCGAGCACGCCCGTGCGGGCATTGGTGCCGTCAGTAACAACAGTGATCAGCTTTGGCGGAAATTGCGGCTCTGCGAAAATGCAGGTCGCGTTCAGCTTTTGCACCTTGGCGTGGATCTCGGCCACCCGCTTGGCTCCGGGGGCTGTTTCCGGGCTAACGGTAATCGAGCCTGCCACGGTGACTTTATAGTGATGCTCAAAATACTGATAGGCGTCGTGGAAAACAATGAAGGGCTTTTCACGGATGGGGGCAAGCTGTGCGGCCACCTGTTTGTCCAAGCTATCGATCCGCGCATCAAATGCGGCCAGATTTTTGGCATAGAGGGCGGCATTGGCACTGTCTTGGGTGCTCAAGGTTTCAGCCACCGTTTTGGCCATGGCCTTGGCATTGTTGGGGTCGAGCCAGAGGTGCATATCAAATGCACCCTCATGCTCATGGTGGTCTGCACCCTCCTCATGATGATCATCATCGTCGTGCGCTTCGAATGCCCCGCCCTCGCGCGCTGGCAAAAGATTCACGCCGCTTGCATGATCCATGGCGACAACTTTGGCATTTCCGGCCAAAGCATCCAGTGGCTTATCCAGAAAAGCCTCTAGCCCCGGCCCAATCCAGAAGATCACATCCGCGCTTTGCAGTGCTTTGGCCTTGGAAGGCTTTAGGCTGTAGTTATGGGGCGATCCGGCCCCTTCCACCAGCAGTTCCGGCTGTCCCGCACCCTGCATAATCGCGGCAACAATGGAATTCAACGGCTTGATGGAGGTCACGACCTTCGGCGCTGCAAAGGCTGTGCTGCAAGCCAGGCAACTGGCGGTGAGGCTCAAAAAAGTCAGCAGCTTTAGGCGCATAAGGCTTATCCAATCCTTGGTGTCGTGTATAAAGATTGTAATGTTATTACATCGATTGCGTAACGCTATAACGTGTGGCATAGGATGATGCAACATACAAAATAAGGTCTTGCTTGGGTGATGAAAATCGCTGGTGACACTTCATTGGTTTCGCTTCGCAATGCTGGCATCCAGCGTGGTGGTCGCTGGCTGGTGCGTGGTGTGGAGCTGGATATTCGCAAAGGCGAGATTGTAACGCTGATCGGCCCAAACGGGTCCGGCAAATCTACAACCGCCAAAATGGCCATTGGCGTGCTCAAACCCGATGAGGGGCAGGTGGAGCGCCACAGACAGTTCAGCGTTGGCTACGTGCCGCAAAAACTGGCTGTGGATTGGACCATGCCGCTCAGCGTTGCGCGGTTGATGACACTGACGGGGAAGCTTTCAAAGCAGGATGTTGACGCGGCCCTTGATGCTGTGGGCATCGCTCATTTGGCGGGCGCGCAGGTGCAAAACCTGTCTGGTGGCGAATTTCAACGCGCTCTTCTGGCCCGCGCTATGGCACACAAGCCGGATCTTCTTGTGCTGGATGAGCCGGTACAGGGTGTTGATTTTGCCGGTGAAATTGCCCTTTACGATCTTATTTCCGAGATCCGCAAAACAACCCGTTGCGGTATTTTGCTGATTTCCCACGATCTGCATGTGGTGATGGCCGAGACCGACACGGTGGTGTGCATGAATGGTCACATCTGCTGCCGTGGCACGCCGGATGTTGTCAGCCAAAGTCCAGAATATCAACGCTTGTTTGGCCGGGCAGCGGCCAACACGCTTGCGGTTTATAATCATAATCACGATCACACCCATTTGCCCGATGGACGCGTGCAGCACCGCGATGGCTCCATCACCGACAATTGCCATCCGGGTGATGGTCACCACCACGACCACGATGACCATGATCATCACAGCCATGATGCTGCTCGCAAACACCACAATGAGGTGGGCCATGATGGATGATTTCTTCATTCGCGCGCTTCTTGCCGGTGTTGGTCTGGCTTTCACAGTCGGGCCGCTTGGTTGCTTCGTCATCTGGCGGCGGATGGCCTATTTTGGCGATACCATGGCCCATTCGGCGCTGCTGGGTGTGGCACTGTCGCTGCTGTTTTCCATCAACCTGACGCTCAGTGTGTTTCTGGTGGCGGGGCTTGTGTCGCTGTTGTTGCTGGCCTTGCAGACACGGCGCGGGCTTTCAGCGGATGCGCTGTTGGGCATTCTCAGCCATTCCACACTGGCCATTGGCCTTGTGCTGGTGGCCTTCATGACATGGGTGCGGCTGGATTTGATGGCCTATCTGTTTGGCGATATTCTGGCGGTTACGCCGGAGGATATCACAACGGTCTGGCTGGGCGGGTTTTGCGTGATCATTTGCTTGTGCGTGCTGTGGCGACCCTTGCTGGCAGCAACCGTCAATGAAGATGTGGCCGAGGCCGAAGGCTTGAAACCGGCCCGCGCCAGACTTATTTTCATGCTGTTGATGGCGGTTGTGATTGCGATATCGATGAAAATCGTTGGTATCCTGTTGATCACAGCTTTGCTGATTATTCCGGCTGCCACGGCAAGGCGGTTTTCCTCCACGCCGGAAATCATGGCCATGCTGGCCTCGGTTATTGGGGGGCTTGCGGTGGTTGGCGGATTGTTTGGTTCCATGACCTATGACACGCCGTCTGGCCCGTCCATTGTGGTCGCAGCCCTGTTATTGTTTGTTTTGAGCCTGCTGCCTGTGGGCAGTCTTCGTGCCTCTGCCGGGAAAGGATGACGATCCAATGGCCACGCCGCAATTGACCCGCAATCAGTCTTTGGTGTTTCATGCACTTGAAGCGTCAGAAGCACCGCTTTCGGCCTATACCATTCTGGATAAGCTCCGCGATGAGGGGTTTCGTGCGCCTTTGCAGGTGTATCGCGCTTTGGAAAAACTGTTGGAATTCGGGCTGGTGCATCGGCTGGAAAGCCTGAACGCATTTGTCGTCTGCTCACATCCCAAGCATGATTGCTGTAGCCATGGCACGGTGGCTTTTGCCATTTGCGAACGCTGCGGCACGGTGCAGGAGTTTCATGATCACGCCATCGAGCATCAGCTTCAGGATTGGACCAAAGGGCGTGGCTTTAAGGCAGAAAAGACGACAATTGAAATCAAGGGCATCTGCGCCAACTGCGTGGCATTATAAAACCCGCAAATCGCGCGCAAAACGCTGCCAATTGGCAATGTAGTTCTGGGCCGATTTGCGAAGGCCATCTACAGCTTTATAGTCCAGCGTCCGCACCACGCGGGCAGGGGAGCCAACAATCAGGGAATTGTCTGGGAACTCCTTGCCCTCAGTCACCAATGCATTGGCACCCACGAGGCAATTATTGCCGATTTTTGCGCCATTCAGAACGGTGGCTCCCATGCCAATCAGGCTGTTGTTGCCAATGGTGCAGCCGTGAATGATGGCATGATGGCCAATGGTGCACCCCTCGCCGATGGTGGCGGGAAAACCCATATCCGTATGGATCACGGTGCCTTCCTGAATGTTGCTGCCTGCGCCAAGGGTGATGGCTTCATTGTCGCCACGCAACACCGCGCCAAACCAGATACCGACATCCTCACCGATGATGATATTGCCAATCACCTGCGCATCCGGTGCGACCCAAAACCGATCAGCGGTAGGAAGCGTTGGTGACAGCTGGCCCAAAGCATAGAGAGGCATGGCAATATCCTTGCACAAGGTGTTTAGCCTCGCCTGCTGTCCGTTGAAAATCAACAGTCATGATCACAGGCGACAGCAGGTTTAATCCAAGATCACCTTACAGCATCGGACCGAAAAGTGGGAACCGGTTTTCCCGAAAAGACAAAC
>DNPN01000089.1:63649-75351 GCA_003501385.1 Rhizobium sp.
AAAGACAAACTCAAACAAAGAAGTCCAGAGTCTGTCTGGTTCAATCTGAACCTCACAGACTCTAGCGCAGACGCATGGTCAGCGGAATACGTCCTGACTGCGCGCCGATATGAATGTGGATATGCGCCTGCGGCTGCGAATAACGAAACGCGCGTGCGCCATGGCACAAAAGCATGTTCATTAACTCGCGGGTCTTGGACTTTGGCTTGGTGGTGCCGAGTTCAGCCAGCTTGAATGCTGCTTCGTGCAAAGGATTCAGCACGCTACGCGGATTGTAGGCAATCTCCGCACCTTGCGTCATCAGGTCCTGGTAGTTTTCGTTATTTGCCATGTTTTGGTTCCTCGTACGCATCACATTTCGAGGGGGTGGAGATGTCGGTTCATTGCATTGCCGCCCAGCAGCTCACACCGGATCGTTTCAGAGATTTGCAGGCATCCAGTGCAGCTTGCTGATTGTTGAAGCCAATAAAGCGGGCGCGGTAAACCTTGGCAGAGCCTTCGCCGAAGGGCGCGGCAAATGGTCTTGCGCTTTTCAGATGGGCACCGCCCTTGGTTTTGGCATGCTGCAGCAAGTCCATGGCGTCTTCATGGTTGCCAGCAACGCCAACCTGTACGGTCCAGCCCGATGGTGCTTCTGCGGAGGGCTTGGTTGAAAACGTCATCGTGTTGTCAACATCGGCAGGGGGTACCAGCTGATGAACCCCGCCTTTGCGACGCTTTGGCGCTGGTACCGCTTCAGAAATGGCCTGCGGTGCGGGCTTGCTCAGGGTTTGGTCGGCGTAGGCGTTCTGGTTCAGGCTGGCCTGGGCCTCATAACGGGCACCGGGCACCGGAACATCTTCCACAGGTATGGCCGAAGTGGTGCTGGTTTCGCGCGCAACCCGTGCAACAGGTTCTGCTACCTCCATTTCGGGAGCGGCAGCCATTCTGGTCTTTCCGTGGCTGGAAGCCTGCGGCAGATAGGTGGCAATCAGTTGGCGCATGCGATTGTCGCGGGCAGGGGTGGAAACGCCACCCATGACCACGCCAACCATGGACTTTCCATCGACATGAACGGAACTGACAAGGTTGAAGCCCGAGGCATTGGTGAATCCGGTTTTGATACCGTCTACACCGCGCACGCTGCCAATCAGGCGATTGTGGCTGCCAATGACCTGATTGCCATAAACGAAGCGGCGGGCCGAGAAATAGTGATAATATTGCGGAAACTGCTTGTAGAGCGCCATGCCCAACCGCGCCTGATCGCGTGCCGTGGTCATTTGCGACATATTCGGCAAACCGTTTGCATTGCGATAGGTGGTGCGTGACATACCAAGAGCGCGTGCCTTGGCCGTCATCATTTCGGCAAAGCGTCCCTCGGAGCCACCAAGGTTTTCACCGAGGGCGGTTGCGACGTCATTGGCTGAGCGGGTGACAATGGCGAGAATACCCTGTTCAACGGTAAAGCTACCGCCGGGTTTTACGCCCAGTTTCGATGGCTTTTGCGAAGCAGCGTGGGCAGAAACGCGAATGGGGGTATTCAGGCGGAGCCTGCCCTTTTCCAAGGCTTCAAACACAAGATAAAGCGTCATCATTTTGGTGAGTGATGCCGGATAGCGCAAACCGTCAGGGTCAGCCGCCTTCAAAACCTTGCCCGTGTTCGCATCAACAACGATGTCGGAATATTGCGGGGTATAAGCGGCAGCGGAATGACCAACACTCACTGCGCAGGCGAGAACGGCAGCAAGGGAAATACGTGTCATACACCGGATCATTTTGCTCCGGCCAAGGAGGCTCACTACTTGCTTCTTCACCGCTATGCTCTTTTTTTCTGAACCATCGATCTCGTCGCCCCCCAGCGACGCAACCGTCACCTTAGTGTCACAGCGTTACCAAGTGGTTTATGATGAACAATTCATTGCCGGCTATAAGCGAATTTTCACCAAATTCGGTCAATTGCCCGCCGTCAGCAAGCGCTGGTTCATGTAGGCAACAACCGCCTGTTCTATTTTCTGCCAATCCATCAGGTTTTTGCGCGAAAAACGGTAGAGAACGCTGAGGTCTTTGCCGATTCGGATGTCGCGCTGGCAGTCGTCGATCGCTTGGGCGTCCGATGCTGCATCGTTCATGCAGCGTATGGCATAATCCGTGTCGCCCGGCCGTGCTGCTGTGAAGAGCGTTTCGCCGTCGTAGCCGCTTCCGGGTCGAAGATGGTGTGCGGTGAGGCCATATGGCCCGGCAAAGGGCGCGCCGTCGAAAAGCTGTGAGTATATCGGGCCGATGCGCCCCGACATATCAAGCGACATGGTGCTCTGGGTGATTTGAAGAAAAATCAGACGATGTGTCTGGGTCGGGTCGTCAAACCTGTTGCGATTGTTGAGACTGTAGCCGCGCATCTCCGGCCACATCAGCGCCAGATCAATGCGCGGAGCGTGTCCGTCATGCCGCTGCTTGTCAAAACGAATGGCGTTTTCTTCAATCAATAAAGCATCAAGCCCAACCGTGATGTGGTGGGGCGTTTCCAATTCGCTGCTGTCTCCACGCATTAGCGTGTGGCCAATGGTGTCACGTAACAAAAACAGCAACAGCGATAGCAAAACCAGGCACATAACAAGTGCAGCGATGGCCAGCTTGGTGCGCTTGGACAACAGCGGCCTTTCGTGCTCTTTCAGGGTATCTTTGCCCGCATGCCCCATGTGAATGCCTCGTTGCCGACGGTGAACTGTTTTTGAGCGGCATCGGTTCAAACGGTTGCGCTCAGCCGGGTAGAGGGTTGCGGTATTATGGTTAATGTCTCGTTAAAAATGGTGAGCCGGTTCCGTGGCAGCGGAACCGGCTCTTGGCCTCGGTCGGGGGGAAGGGCGTGCGGGGGTTGACCGGACCAATCTCAATAAACGGTGGGCGACAGGTAGAATTTCAACGCTCACTTGCTCTGAAGGGTCGCGACAGCGGCGTTGCGGTCATCAATGATCTTTGTCCATTGACCCGGATTGTCGTTCGCTTGGCGCTTCAAATAGGTGTATTCGGTGTCGGACCAGAGCAAGACCTTGTTGCGCATGTTGTCGAGAACAAAGTCGCCATGGTCGGTTCTGACGGTGAGAATGGCATGGCCTTCTCCACTGGGCTGCAACACCACGGTGATCAGAAGGTCAGATGCAGGTATGCCCTTTTCGATAAGGGTACGACGCTTCAAAAGCGCATAGTCTTCACAATCACCTGCGGTGACAGGATAGGCCCAATAGTCTTCAACGCCATACTGTTCCATATCTGTTTCGGGTCGGATGGCGGTGTTAATGGTGTAGTTCACATCCAGAATGGTTTTCCACATCTCTGGCGTCAGCGCTGCAGGACCAGCGTCGCCGCCCGAAAGAGGCTTGCATTCGGCGGCGTATCTTTTGCAAAATTCATAATGACCAATGGGTTGGCTGGTCTTTCCGGCGAGCTTCATAGACGGCTGCGCAGCACTTGCGCTGCCTGCGGCGGCTGTCAGGGCGCTGATGGCGAAGATGATGGCGAAACTGATGTTTTTCTTTTTTGTCATTGAGTGTCTCTCCGTTCTGAGATCACAATGACGCTTATGATTTTACCTCTCGCAAAATTCCAAGTTCAAAATAAGTATTGTTTTGAATAGACTAAGTATAAAATTAAAATAAAATTTTATCGAATTTCTTGGCGCTTGGTTGACGATGCAGGGGAATGCCACAGAACCAGTGGTGAGATATTGATTCTGGAAATCGAATTAAACTATTGAAAATAACAATAAAATATTTTTGACGTGATCGAATTTACGCGAAAAACGGACGCAATGGCGGAAGATTTAGCTGCGGTGCTCCGCTGAGAAGGCCCAATTTGCGACAAATTCCCTCGAGAGAGGTGCTGAAATTCGCAATATTACCGAGAAATTCACCTTAGGAATTTGTCGCGTTATTCGAAATAACGAATCCGATGGTGAATGCTTGATGAACAAAACGACCATATTGTGTAATCTGAACATGGGGTGTGGTGACAGACATGCGCTTGCACGTGAGGGCGCTGTGTGATCGCCAAGAGAGCGTTGAGCGACGTGGAGGGATCAAGTCCCATAAGGCGGCAGTGCCTGACCGAAAGCAGGGAGCCGATCAATATGTAAAGCCGCCGCGAACGCAAAAGTTATTGCATCGCGTTGCTTCATGCGCTGTGATTTCGATACGGCGCGCTCTTGCGGTTCAAAGGAATTCTTTGAGGGCTTCTCGCGATTGCAGGGTGGTAAACTCGATAGCAACACCTTCCAGGAAGTGGCGTACCACCCGGCCCCGGATGTTGCTAAGGCGCACGGGCGTGCCGATGGCCGGGCGGAATTCGAGCTCAATGGCTGCGCCAGATAGCGAAAGATCGATGATGCGGCAGCTCAACGTATTTCCGTCATCCAGCGTCAGATCCGTCCGCGACTTGCGCGGCGTAAGACGATCATGGCGCCGATCTTCCGGCAGTCCAAGCTCGTGCTTGTTGGCAAGCCATGTCAGCTGGGCTGCAAGTTTTTCGCGCTTGCGCTCGGTGGCAATCGTGGTGATGATAAAGCCATCATCTGTTATTTTGATCACATTGCCCTCAATGCGACCGATGTGATCAAGATATGCAATAATTCGATCGCCCGGAATAGGACGGGCTGCGCAGATAAAGCGCGCATCTCCCGGGGACATATCCACGGTCACGCAAACGTATTCGTCTTGGCTTGGCACCATCAAGCGACCTTCCAGCTTCACGGATACGCGCTGAAACGCACGCTGAACCTCGTGCCTTTCAGTCTCGCGACGCTGTGAAGATTGGAACATGTGCATGCCGCCGCCCCTTGAATCATTTAAGGTGGTATAGATATTAAGCCTCATGCGTTAACAGAGTCTTCATTTGTGATGCGTGCAGGCGTTCAACAGTGATAGTGCCGCTGAACATACATGTTCAGCGGCATATTTTCAACAGTTTTGAATTTAACCTTTGGTTGTGTTTAATTTTCTTTAAGAGGTCACTTTATCCTGCGGTTTCTTGGTGTCAGTTTTCAATTCGAATTGAAACGTTGTTTTGTGTATAGATGGCCTTTATTTTATGACCTTCGAGTTCAACACTGTCGAATTTTCCGCGAATCTTGCTTGCGTTGATCAATTTCACCGTTTGGCCAGCTTGGAAAGATTGATCTTTATCTGCCGAAATGACCAATTTACCCCCTTCGATGGAGAGGTTTTTGTTAATCTGTAGCTTTGCGTTACTGTTGTCTTGCACCTTGATCTCAAGGGCCGCCTGCTTGCGCATGGTCATACTGCCATTGATTCTCAAGGATCTCGCATTCGTAACGATTTTGCCTGCAGCCACGTAGACATCACCCTTGCCCAAGGCGGTGTAGGAGGACGCAATCAAGGTGCCTCCCTCAATCAGGGTGCCACCCGTCCAACTGTTGTTTCCAGTCAATGTGAGGGTGCCGTTGCCTTGCTTGGTCAGCAAGGCTTTGCCGGTAATGTCATTTTTCCACGTATCTGCCGCGTTGAAGCCGCCCTTGGATGCATCCATAACCACCGTCACGTCGCCATCAAACGCTCCATATCCGGCTGCTGCGCGAAAGAGGTCCAGACGCCCCCATCCTTCGGGATCGTTGACAATGGGATAGCCAGAGGCAATTTCCGTGGTTTTCAATACAACGCGGCGTTGGTCTGCCGAAAGATAGGGCAGGCGGGTTTCCAGCAAGACCTCAGCGCCCTTGGGCACCGTGGGGGCAAGATTTGGGTCGCTGATCTGCTTGTAAAAATAGGTCAGGCGCGGTTCAAAAAAGCCTTTGTTCCAGCTGTAATCGGCCAATGCATCCTTCGATTTTGGTTCAGAATGGGCCAATGCCAGCAGTTTCCGAAAGTCAGATGCGCCGGTTTCCTTCATCAGCCATGCTTGGCTTTGTTGATAGGCTTCGTGGCGCAGAGGTGTGTATTTTGGCAAGTTGAGGTTATAGGCCACAATGGCGGTGGCCAGCACGCGTCCGCCGAGCACATCAAATGTCTGGTGCATGCCTGCCCGAATGCGGTTTTCGCCCAGCAACGTCGCGCGGGTCACCATTTCCTGATAGCGCTGCGGCACAAGATAGGCCATCACAAGCGCATCGCGCCAGCCTTCGGCGGTGTGGCCACTGGGAAAGCCGCCGTCCGCCGCAGCATTGCCGCTTTTGGCGGGTTCAAGCTGCGGCACCACGCGCACTTTATCACTGGCGCGGTAAGGGCGGGCAAATTTGTAATAGCGCTTCGCAGGCTCGGTTGAGCCATCAGCGCTGCCTGCTTCAATCAGGTCAACAGCCTTGCCAAGGTCTGGATTATCCTTGGCTCCAATGCCGCGATTGTTGCCCTTGTCGTCATATTTCACCGTGGTCGCATCGGCGGGCATGCCGGTGATGGTGGTGGTCTGCTTTGCACCTTTACGCCATGCGTCGGCCAAAGGCCCAAGGCCATCGGTGATGCTGACATTTTTATTGCGACGATCGTCAAGATAGGCGGCCAGATCGGTCTCGGGTGTGTGTTCTCCGGTGATCTTGATGGAATACTCAATGTTTTGTCTGTGCAGATCAGGACGCTTCTTGACGCCGTCGGTCTTGCTGCCGGGGATGCCATCCCAATCCGACTTTTTGATCGCCGGGCAGCCATCTTTTGCAGGCGCTTCCTGATCTGCATCCACAAACGGGGTGCGGGGCGTCCAAAGGGCCAAAAAGCCTGAAAGCACGCGCACGCCAGCATTTGTTTCCAGCGTTGCAAGGCATGCATCGCCACGCTGGTTGGTGGCGCCCGTATCTACATAGGAAGGCACATTGGCCGGTGGCGGGGCGCTGTCTGCATGGCCCACGCCAACAGGTGCTGCCGGGAGCGCAATCGCTTCGGCAAAAGCCGGCGTTAGTGCTGACGACAGCAAAAGTGCAGCGGTTATCGCCGCGATAGACTGAAAACGGATCATGATTGCCTTCCTGTGAATTGCCAAGGATGAAGCGCAAAGCGCTGATCTGAAATTTATTCGTCAATATGACGAATAAATTGCGCCCAGCGCGAGATGTCAACTCTCTCGCGGTTTGATTGATCACTTTTCGGCCCGTCTATAGGCATGTCTCGTAACAGTTTTCTGACAGGGTTTGAGGACTTGCCATTTCCTTTTAACGATGCATCGCTATATGCTTGTGGTGCGTGCGAGTTAAGTCAGCGCATCATAGGGAATTCAGCGCATGGACGATAAATCGAAAGAGCCTTGGGATCAGGATTCTGATGACGGCGTCGACGATTTCGATGATGGTGTGAGCGATAGTCCACAAACGCGCGAGCCGGTTTTTAATTTGCCGGGCGGTGTGCTTCTGGCTTTAGTCATGCTGTTTCTGATCTATGCCCTGACCAACTGGATTGTATCGGATACGCTTTCCTACTGGATTGAGCGCGAGTTGGGTTTTTCTCCGATCCGCTATGTCACGTCCTTGCGCGAGCAGGATCAGGCATGGATCTGGACACCTTTCACCTATTCGCTGTTGCATGGCAGCGTTGAGCATTTGGCTTTTAACGGGCTGTGGCTGGCGGCGTTTGGCACGCCCGTCTGGCGGCGCATCGGTGCTTGGCGGTTTGTTGTTTTCTGGCTGGTGACGGCTGCCGCTGCGGCTTTCGCCCATGCGGCTTTGAACTGGGGTGCAGAAGATTTGTTGATTGGGGCATCGGGTGTCATTTCTGCGCTGATGGGCGCTGCATGCCGCTTTGCCTTTGGTCCAGGTCGAGCAGGCTTCGGCTTTGATGATCACGATGCATTTGTGCCGCGTCTTAGTGTGATAGAAGCCCTGCGCCAGCGCATGGTGCTCACGTTTATTCTGATGTTTTTCGCTGGCAATCTCATCATTGCCTTTGGCATTCCGCTTGTGGGTGATCCCGGCGGTGCCATTGCGTGGGATGCGCATATCGGCGGGTTTATTGTCGGCTTCTTTGGTTTTGCTCTGTTTGATCGTCGGCTGAACAACAAATAATACCTTAGTTCAGAAAAATCGCATGGATGCGGGCGATGGATTGGTTGCGTTTTTGCACGAATGCAGGCACGCTATTTGCCTTGGCCTTTATCTTGAGGAGGGAGAGGCCATGATCCTAAATGCCCGGAGATTTGCAACTGAGGAGGAGAGCATATGTCTGCGACAGTCAGGACTATTTTAGGTGAAAAAGGCCGCAATGTTATCACGGTTGGCCCAACCGTCAGCGTGGCCGATGCTGCCCGCGTTCTCTATCATAACAAAATTGGTGCCGTGGTTGTGGTTGGTATGGAAAACCGCATTGTCGGTATCTTCACTGAGCGCGATCTTGCAACGGCCATCGGAAAGCATGGATCCGAAGCGATGGATCTGCCGGTGTCGAAGCTCATGACCGCCAACGTGTTTCGTTGCACTGAAGACACCACAGTTAACCAATTGATGGAAATGATGAGCAGCAAGCGGTTCCGTCACGTGCCCGTAGAAAATGCTGGCAAGCTGATTGGCATTGTTTCGATTGGTGACGTGGTCAAGCAGCGCATCCGCGAGGTGGAGCTGGAGGCCGAACACATCAAGGCTTATATTGCGGGGTAAGGAACAAGCGAGCCCGGCAGTTTGATTTTGCGTCTGTTGGGCTCCATGTCTGACGTTCATCGTGTAAACGCATCCTGCATTCGTCGGATATCGGCAATGCGGGCAAAGGTTTCCTCATAGCCATAGGCAATGGATTCGCGGGCTCGATGGAATTCCGATAAGCCGATATTATTCACCCGCGGATGAATGGCCAGATCCGGCGGATCACCCGCCAGCCGCGCACGTGAAATCCGATCCTGAATGATATTGTAGGATTGCACCATCACGCCAGTGAGCCCGAGACGGTTGGTTGACGACTTGGGCGCAGCATCCGGGCCAATGCTTCCAACCTTGTGCCGAACCACGGCGGAGCGGCCATAAAGATCATAATGCAGGTCCACCGCCACCACGAGCGGCTGTTCATACGCGCGGCAGACGGATACCGGCACCGGATTGACCAAAGCGCCATCCACAAGCGTGCGGTTTTCACTCCGCACAGGCTCAAAAATGCCGGGCAAGGCGTAGGATGCGCGCAACGCAGTGATCAGGCTGCCGCCGTCAATCCAGACTTCATGGCCGGTGTGCAGCTCAGACGCCACGGCAACAAAAGGTTTTGGCAAATCCTCTATGGACAGGCCCTGAATATGCTCTTGCATGCGTTTGGTCAGCCGCATGCCGCCCAGAATTCCGCTGCCGCCAATGGTGAGATCAAGAAGGGCTGCAATGCGGCGCATGGTCAGCGAGCGGGCAAATTGCTCGAGCTCGTCCAGCTTGCCCGCGAGGTAGCAGCCACCCACCAGGGCACCAATGGAGGTGCCAGCAATCATTCCGATTTCAATGCCAGCCTCATCAAGGGCGCGCAGCACACCAATATGCGCCCAGCCTCGGGCTGCACCGCCGCCCAACGCCAGCGCTATTTTGGGTTTTGGTGCGGGCGGCTGGACAATGATGATGTCTGTTCCGCTGGCGTTTTCGTCTTTTTTGGCGGCTTTGGCAGCTGCTTGAGCCTTTGAATTCCACTTCAGCATATGTCTCCACCCTCCTCGGCCAAACATATTCCACGTGAGTGTGAACCCGTGATCTTACCAAAGCCTTGATGATTTAACGTTTGCCATAAACCTCATTTGGGTCGAAATGGCGATGATCATCGGTGATCACCATTTGGGCCGCACCATTTTCCAGCTGGACGCTGCGATAAAAGCAGGACCTGCGCCCCGTGTGGCAAGTGGCGTCAACGCCCGTGACCTCAACCTTGAGCCAAATGGCATCCTGATCGCAATCCACCCGGATTTCCTTCACCCGCTGCATGTTGCCGGAGCTTTCGCCCTTTTTCCAAAGCGCCTTGCGGGAGCGGCTGTAATAATGGGCAAGGTTGGTCTCAATGGTCAGCGCCAGCGCCTCGGCATTCATATGGGCCACCATCAGCAATTCGCCGTCGCGGTGATCTGTGACCACGGCTGTGACGAGACCATGGGCGTCAAACTTTGGCGTCAACAGGCCCTTGTCTTCAAGGATGGATTTATCAGCAGAGGGTGAGGTAAATTCGATCATATTCTATATCCACAAAAACAAACACGCGCCTTCGAGGCGCGTGTTATTTTATTACACCAATACAACAAATGGGCAACCTGTTGCCCGCCCCCTTAGCGGCTGCGCACCATGGTCATAAAGCGCACCTGTTCACTGGCATTGTCCTTGAACTCGCCGGTGAAGGTGGTGGTCAATGTGGTGGATCCAGACTTCTGGATGCCCCGCATAGCCATGCACATGTGTTCGGCATCAATCATCACCGCAACGCCGCGCGGCATCAGGTTGGTGTCAATGGCCTCGGCAATCTGCGCCGTCATGGTTTCCTGCGTCTGAAGGCGACGGGCAAAAATATCCACCACTCGCGCAATCTTGGACAGGCCCAGAACGCGACCGGAGGGCAGATAGGCCACATGAGCCTTACCAATCACGGGCAGCATGTGATGTTCGCAATGGGAGAAGAAGGGGATGTCACGCACCAGAACAATGTCGTTATATCCTCCGACCTCTTCAAAGGTCGTGCCAAGCGCATCTTCCACGCTGGTGTGGTAACCAGCGAAAAGTTCCGCATAGGCCTTGGCAACGCGCTTTGGCGTATCCAGCAAACCTTCGCGGGTTGGATCGTCTCCGGCCCAGCGCAGCAGAGTTCTCACAGCATCCTCGGCTTCTGCCCGACTTGGGCGAGCCGCTTCCGGCGTCAATTTTTTCACGATGGCATCCATGCCGTTGTTCTCCCGCTCAGGTGCCGTGGAGGAAACCCGTCTCGACTTAGCGAGCTTTAAATGGGTAATTCCTGCCATTTTGGCAAGTCCAATCCTTGGCTATGACGCTTAATACGCGACGTTTGATATTCTGGATCACCATCCGCCATGCTATATAGGCTAAAACCCTTTTCTGGTTAGGCACCCATAGGCGACACAGTGTTGCGTAAATATGGATAATCCAACAGGTTTGGTTTTGCGTATGCGGGTGTTTTAGGAGCAAAGTTTGGCGATGGACGATGTGTATAACAGCAAAATTCTCGAATTCGCCGGCAATATTGCACGGATCGGCAAACTCGACAATGCCGACGCAAGTGCCGAAAAACATTCGAAACTCTGCGGATCGCGCCTGACGGTTTATCTGAAAACCGACCACGGAATTGTGACGGATTTTTCCCACGAATTGCGCGCCTGTGCGCTGGGCCAAGCCTCGGCCTCCATTATGGCCCGCCATGTCGTGGGTGCCAGCTTTGACGAGCTGCGGCAGGCCCGGATGGACATGCTGGCCATGCTGAAAGAGGATGGTGAGGGGCCAACAGGCCGGTTTGAGGATATGCGCTATCTTTTGCCCGTGCGCGATTACAAAGCCCGCCATGCCTCCACCATGCTGACCTTTGAGGCGGTCTGCGACTGTCTTGATCAGATTGAAGCCCGCAATCAGGCTTTGGCGGGTTAATCGATGTGCCAGTTCTGCGAGACGGATGATGAGGATGAAAAGCCGCGTTACAGAGGCCGCAATTATCATGGTCCGTTTCGAAAAACGCCGGATCGTTTGCTCGGCATGGGGCTGATCCGCCTGTACCAACTCACGCTCTCCAGTCTTGTCGGCAGCCATTGCCGCCATATGCCAACCTGTTCGGAATATGGCTATGAGG
>DNPN01000139.1:0-5268 GCA_003501385.1 Rhizobium sp.
CCTGCATCCACGAGTATCTGCGCCGCTCCTCCCGTTACGGCTCGGTTGTGACTGCTATGGCTTTGATTGTGGCCATCGCCAGCATATTTGTGTTTCCATGGCTGGCTGGCACAACATTTGGTCCCATCCGGATCAAGGGCGAGGTGGATTTTAGTGCATTGCGTGCCAATCCGCAGTTGGCAGCGCGCAATGACAACAAACACCTGCGCGATGCCGATCGAGATGATGGCAAAGGCGGAACGCCGCCGAGCAACACGGTGTACGTCGATATTTCGGATGTTCATCCGGACTTGAGACGTTGCAGTGAGGACATGGCCCAACCACGCTCACGCGATGTAACCCGATCCTTTTACAAAGGTCGCCAGCAACCACGTGCTCCTCCGATCTATTCTTGCTGATCCTCTGAACGGCGTGGCCATCACCATGCCTAAGCTTTCTTCCGGTCAACAATTCACGCATGCACCGATTTCAACTCGGCAGATGAATGCTGAATTTGATCACGCCGATATCTGGAATTACAAAAGATGAGAACATCCCGCTGGCTCCTAGCCACCTACGCCGTTGTAATATTGTTGGGCCTGTTAACGGCCTTGCCGAATGTTTTATCCCAGTCCACACTGGATAAAATGCCGTCTTGGCTGCCCCATAACCGTGTCTCGCTTGGCCTGGATTTGCGCGGCGGCTCCTATCTGGTGCTGGAAGTGGATTCTGCCGACCTGATCAAAGAACGTCTCCAGACGCTGATGCAGGACTCCCGGCAAGCCCTGTCACAAGCCAACATCAGTGTCTCGTCGTTACGCCAAGTCAATAAGCAATTGGCGATTACCCTCTCCAACGAAGATCAGCGCCAAGCGGCCATCACTGCTTTGCAAAAACTGGCAACATCGGTTGGTGTGACCGGCAGTTCTGATCTGGCCATTACCGGCAATGGCGCGCAAATCACACTGGCCCTCACCGATGCCGGATTGGCAGACCGGGTGACAGCCGCCGTCGACCAAAGCCTTGAAATCATCCGCAAGCGCGTTGACCAGGTTGGCGTGGCCGAACCCACCATCCAGCGCGCTGGCTCAGACCGCGTTGTTGTGCAGTTGCCAGGCGTGCAAGACCCCAAGCGTCTGCGCGACCTGCTTGGCTCGACCGCAAAAATGAGCTTCCACCTGATGGCCTCCCCCGCCGTTGATGGCAGCATGCCCGCTGGTACCGAAATGGTGGCCGACGACAAAGGGGAGCAATACCAGATCGTGTCTCGCGCGGCCTTGTCTGGCGACCACCTGACCGATGCCCGCGTCAGCTTCAATCAAAACAACAATGAACCCGTCGTGTCTTTCCGCTTTGACACAACGGGGGCACAGCGCTTTGCCGATATTACCCGCGCCAATGTTGGTAAGCCGTTCGCCATCGTGCTCGACAACAAGGTGTTGAGCGCGCCGGTGATCAACGAGCCAATTACGGGGGGTGCGGGGCAGATTTCTGGCAGTTTCACCGTTCAATCGGCCAATGACCTTGCCGCGCTGCTGCGCGCGGGTGCCCTACCCGCAAAACTGACCGTGGTGGAAGAAAGAACCGTTGGTGCCGATCTTGGTGCCGATGCGATCTCGGTGGGGATCATGACGGGCGTAATCGGCTTTGGTCTGGTCATCACCTTCATGTTTTTCCTTTATGGCGCTTGGGGATTGCTGGCCAATCTGGCGCTGGCGCTGAACGTGGTCTTGACCTTTGCAGGCCTGACCATGCTGGGGGCAACCCTCACCCTTCCCGGCATTGCCGGTATTGTGTTGGGTATTGGCCTTGCGGTGGATGCCAACGTGTTGATCAACGAGCGCATCCGTGAAGAAACCCGCAAAGGGCGCTCGGCCATGGCGGCTCTGGATGCGGGCTTCAGCCGCGCCTATTCCACCATTATCGATAGTAACGTGACAGCGTTGATTGCCACGGTGCTGCTGTTCTGGTTTGGCTCTGGACCTGTGCGCGGTTTTGCCGTCACCATGGGTCTGGGCATTTTGATTTCTCTCTTCACGGCAGTGTCCATTGTGCGCGTTGTCATGATCGGGATTGTCAACCGTAAGAAGCTGAAGAGTCTTGAAATCAAGTCGCTTCTGCCGATCCGTATGGTGCCGGAAGGAACCAAGATTCGCTTCATGAATGCGCGGTACTTCGGCATTGGCTTGTCAGCCCTGTTATCCGTGGCATCTCTGATCCTGTTCTTCACACCCGGACTGAATTATGGTGTGGACTTCAAGGGCGGTATCCAGATGGAGATTTCCACCCAGCAGCCAGCCGACCTTGGCACCTTCCGCAAGGGTTTGGAGAGTCTTGGCCTTGGCGAAGTTGGATTGCAGCAATTTGGCGACCAAAAGCACTTCCTGCTGCGGGTTGAGCGTCAACCCGGTGGTGAAGAAGCCCAGACGGTTGCCGTCGAAAAGCTCCGCACTGAGCTGACAACCATCGACAGCAGCGCAAACGTGCAGAAGACAGAAGTTGTCGGCCCCAAGGTGAGTGGCGAATTGGCAACAGCTGGCTTCCTGTCCGTGCTGCTGGCCAGCATTGCCATGATGGCTTACATCTGGATGCGGTTTGAATGGCCGTTTGCTGTTGGCGCTATTGTGACGCTGGTGCTGGACGTGACCAAGACAATCGGCTTCTTTGCCATCACCGGCATGGATTTCAACCTCACGGCCATTGCCGCGCTGCTAACGCTGGTTGGCTATTCGGTGAATGACAAAGTGGTGGTCTATGACCGCATGCGTGAAAACATGCGGCTGTACAAATCCATGCCACTGCGCGACATCATTGATCTGTCGATCAACGAAACACTGGCCCGTAGTATCTATACCTCGGCCACGGCGTTTCTGGCGCTTCTGCCCATGGCCATCTGGGGTGGCAGTGCGGTATCGAGCTTCGCTGTGCCCATGGTGTTCGGCATTGTGGTTGCGGCCATCTCGTCGGTGTTTATCGCAGCGCCCATCCTGCTCTTCCTGGGTGATTGGCGCACACGCCATCGCAAGTCGGTGAAACAGGCAGCTGAGGCAAAGAGCTGATCCAAAAACGTGAAATGGCCGGGCGTTGCTCGGCCATTACCATTTATCCAGCGCTGAAGGCGTAAACTTATGTAAAAATGGTTTAGCACTCGACATTTGTGCCTATAATCGCTTGAACAAACCATGAGTAGAGCGATGAGCCGTGTTCTTCTAATTGATGACGACCTCGAATTCACCGGGCTTCTTGCAGAATATCTGTCAGAAGAAGGTTTTCAGGCTGAGGCATTCGATGATGGCGCAAAGGCCATCGCCACGATTTCATGTGGTGGTGTGGATCTCATTGTACTTGATGTGATGATGCCCCGTATGAATGGCATTGATGTGCTTCAAAGCATCCGTACCACAAGCGACATCCCCGTTGTGATGCTGACAGCGCGCGGCGATGAGATGGATCGCATCACAGGGCTTGATCTCGGCGCAGATGATTACGTTTCAAAACCCTGCTCTCCGGGCGAGCTCGTCGCCCGAATCAGGGCCATTTTGCGCCGCTCCGTCAAGACAATCAATGCAACCACGGCTGCCAAGGTGTGCAGTGGCGATCTGGTTCTCAATCCCAGCAATCGGCAAGCAGCCTTGAATGGCGTTGCGCTGACATTGACCGGCACCGAATATAATCTGCTTGAATTGCTGGTGCGCAATGGCGGGCAAGTGGTCTCCAAGCACGACATTTCGCAAAGCGTTTTTGGGAGACCACTGACCCCCTTTGATCGACGGATTGACGTGCATCTTAGCAGCGTCCGCCATAAGCTCGGTATGCGCGGCGATGGACAGGCATGGATTCAATCCGTCCGTGGTCAAGGCTATATTCTGTTGCAGGACAGCTGAAGCGCAATTCTGACAGTCACAGCAACCCCAACATCAGGCTCTTCATGCCCCGTCTCTTCTGGAAGTTTTTCGCAATCGTTTGGCTGACGATGTCGCTGACCACCATGCTGGCGCTCTTCTTCATGCATGTCAACGAGCCGAGAAATCCCGGTGCCGAAGCGCTCGATAACATCCGCAGGCTCACGGTTGCCCTTCTGGCGGAGAGGCTACAGCATCAGCCACAGAGCGATGCCGAGGATTTCATCCGGAAGTCCCTGCCAGAGGTGCCTGAGATTGCCCTTGAAATCAAGCCGAACACCCCAACAGCCACCTGTTCATCGGGCTTTGATCTGGACTCATTTGATATAGCGTTCAATGGCCAATGTTATCATCTGGTTCTGCAACAGACTCCGCATTGGCCTTGGTTCAAACAATGGCCTTTGATGTTTCCATGGCTTACGGCCATTGTTGCCAGTTTGTTTTCGGCCTATGCGCTTGGTAAATACCTGATCACCCCCGTTGCGCACTTGCGCAGCGGCTTGCGAGCCTTGGCCGAAGGGCATTTTGACATTCGTATTCATGGCGACGTCAAAAATCGCAAGGATGAAATAGCGCAATTAACCAAGGACTTCGACACCAGCGCCGCGCGTTTGCAGGAATTGCATGAGGGCAGGCAGCGGTTGTTTCACGATATTTCTCACGAGTTACGATCTCCCTTGTCGCGATTACAAGCGGTAATTGGCATTTTGCGCAAAAATCCCGGCCGTCTGCCATCCCTGCTTGATCGAATGGAGCGCGAGATTGAGCGGCTAGATCGCCTGGTGGGAGAAGTCCTGACCTTGGCAAGGTTATCGTCTGCGGGCCAGAATAACGATGAGGCGCAGGTGGTGGATATCCTCGATCTGGTCGACAATATCGTGCAGGATGCAGCCTTTGAAGCCAGCGAAAAAGGCGTGACACTGGCGTTTAAGCGTGATGGTAAATTCATTGCCACCGTCAACGGTGAGTTGATTTATCGTGCGATTGAAAATGTCATTCGCAATGCCGTGAAATATACCGCAATGGACACGACGGTCGGCGTTGAGACGGACTTGAGTGGCGAACAATTGCGCATCCTTGTCAAAGACAAAGGGCCCGGTGTCCCGGAGGCTGATCTGGAGAGCATCTTCAGACCTTTTACCAGTCTGGGTGCATCCGGCACGGCTTCCGGCTATGGCCTTGGACTTGCGATTACCAAGACTGCCTTGCAGCGTCACGGCGGCGATGTCTCGGCCATCAATGCGCCGGACGGTGGCTTGATCGTGACCATCTTGATCCCACCAACGATGGAGAGAGGATAGCGGCACGCCACCCTCTCTTCTAGAGTCTGTCGGGTTCAGATTGAACCAGACAGACTCTAGATTCTTTTGGTTTCGTTTGTCTTTTC
>DNPN01000139.1:5531-16702 GCA_003501385.1 Rhizobium sp.
TTTGTCTTTTCGGGAAAACCGGTTTTCACTTTTCCCTGACAAACTCGAGAGCGCCGTTATTGCCATCGTCGCAGTCGTCGCTTACTCGCCGATCACCAGACCTTTGGTCAGTTCCAGGGCCTGACGTTCGAACAATCCGCGATAAATGCCGCCATTCAAGCGGATCAGGCTGGCATGGGTGCCCTCTTCCGCAATCTTGCCATGGTCAAACACCAGCAGTCGATCCAGCGACCGCACGGTCGACAAACGGTGCGCAACAACCAGTGTTGTTCTGCCCTGCATCAACCGCTCCATGGCATTCTGGATCAGCATTTCCGACTCTGAGTCGAGACTGGATGTTGCCTCGTCCAAAATCAAAATCGGTGCATCGGCCAGAAATGCCCGCGCAATGGCGATCCGTTGACGCTCACCGCCCGAGAGCTTGATGCCACGCTCGCCCACCATGGTGGAATAGCCTTTGGGCAGGGCTTCGATGAAACCATGCGCACTGGCCAGTCGCGCCGCATTTTCGATCTCCCGGGCACTCGCACCCGGTCTTGCATAGGCAATGTTTTCTGCCAATGTCCGGTGAAACAGGATTGGCTCCTGTTGAACAATGGCAATTTGCCTGCGCAAGGCCGCCTGCTGGGTGAGCGAGATATCCTGACCGTCGATCCGGATCATACCGCCATTCACATCATGCAAGCGCTGGATCAGCTTGACAAAGGTGGTTTTCCCCGAGCCAGAATGCCCCACCAGACCCACACGCTCACCCGGTTGAATGGTGACCGAAAAGTCCTGATAGAGCGGTGCAGTGTGACGACCATAATGGAATGTCACACGATCAAACTCGATGCGGCCTTCCTCGATCCGAATTGGCTTTGCGCCGGGCACATCTTCGATGCCCAGAGGCTGATCATGCAGCCACACCAATTCCTCCATATCGTTGACCGATTTCTGAAGGTTACGGATGTGCATCCCCACTTCGCGCAGATAGCCTTGCAAAATGAAAAAGGCTGTCAAAACAAAGGTGATGTCACCCGCACTGGCCTTGCCCGTGGACCAAAGCCACAGCGCCAGACCCAGCACACACCCGCGCAAAACCGTCAACAGCGCCGCCTGGGACGAGCCGTTCAAAGTGCCGCGCGTCCATGTGCGGCGGGTCCGGTCCTGCCACTTATCCACCACCTGAGCGATGCGATCATCCTCCCGCGCTTCGGCACCAAATGCCTTCACGACCGCATTGCAGGTCACCGCGTCGGCCAGAACACCACCAAGACGTGTGTCCCAGCTGTTGGCAAGGCTGGCCATGGGAGCCACATAGCCCAATGCCATGGTGGCCGTGAACACGAGGAACAGCACAGAACCAACCCCAACCAGCAAACCCATCAGGGGCCAGTGCCATGCCATCAAAATGGTGGAGCCTGTCAGCATCACCACAGACGGAAACAGCGCCACAAAAACCGTATCGTTCAGCAGGTCCAGCGCCCACATACCACGGGTAGCTTTGCGCACGGTGGAACCAGCGAAGCTATTGGCATGCCAATCGCTGGAGAAGCGTTGAATACGAAAAAAGGCATCGCCTGCGATATCGGCCATGCTGCGCAAGGTGAAGTGGATAATGGTGGTGAACGTCAAATGTCGCAACAACACCGCACCGACGGATAGCGCCATCAACCAGCCAAAAGCCGTGATGGCGTTGTTCCATGCCAGAGCATCGCTTGCATTCCCGGTGACAACGGCATCAACCAGCCGCCCGGAAAACAAAGGTGTGAGAACATCGGCGAGCGTGGACAACAAAACAGCAAGAACCATAATAGCCGCCCGGCCGGGCTGACGCTGCCAGTGAACCCAACAGAAACGAAAAACGCTGCGAAACGCCCCGGTGCGACGGGACTTTTTTCCTGAAAACATGATAGATTTCCGGCAACCGCCGGCCTCACGATAGAGAAAAAGAGAAAACCGAGCAGACAGAAACGCGCACGGTAAAGTTCATCATTTAAGAGAAGAAGTTTGTCACCTGAGTGACCAAACCATCAACACATGCCAGCTGCTATGCAGCAGGTCGGGTCAGGCCAGCGGTCGAGGCACAAGCCATATGACGTGCTGACGCAACGGGGAAGTTAGAAAAATACGCCATGATAACCTCCCCTTAAAAGTGTTGAAGACAGGTCGACTGTAGTTTGCAGCCGAAACGAAGCCAAGCGCATTTTTGTAAATTTCGAGAGGTAATGGCAAACCGTGCCAAATTCGCAACAGTGATTTATCGAAAAGCTACGCTTGTGGTGTATGGAGAGACACATAAGGATGATGATGCACCCAAAACGGCGGTGCTCATCCGTATCGTCTGGCAAAGAGGGAACAAGATGGTCAGCATCTTACGGTCTGTGTTTCAAGGCATCTCAATACTGATAACACTGGCTTTCCTCGCCACAGCGGGCCTCACAGCGCCCGCTGCCCTCGCGGCAGATACACCGATCAAGGTGCAGATTGGTCCGAATCAATCTGCTAGCGACATTCAAAAACTGCTGGACGCCGCCAAGCAACAAGGAACACCTGTTGTTGTCGAATGGACAGCGGCGACGACATCACCATCATCAGCACCTGCGTCGGTGCCCGCATCCGTCGCACCGGCAGCCTCTGCCATGGACAGCGACATGATGACATCTGCCTACAGCGAGACATTGGACACGCTGGTGCGCGGTGGCACAATCGCCCTGACCGGGCTATACGGCCTGCCCACAGCCTTCCACAACAGCTGGGACTCCTTATCGCGCGAAGACCCCGGTATGACCGATGTCAGCGACACTGCCGCCATCGCCATCATTGCAGGCATTGTTGCCGCATCGATGTTTTTGTTCGTCTTTGCCCGCCTCTCGCATAAATTCAACTCCGAGCGTGAGCCCTTGGCCAAGGCGTGGACTGCGGCTTTGCGCCTGTTTGGCGATCTCTGCGCTCTCGCCATCTTTCTAGGCATTGCGCGCGGCAGCATCCATATGACACTCGAGCATGGCACCTTTACCCGCGAGGCGGCCGGGGCGTTGGTGCAGACGGTATCGATTACCGCAACCTTTGCAACGGCGGGCCGCGTTCTGTTTTATCACAATGGACAATCAGGGCCTTTGCTGGACATCGCCAATCCCCGTTGGCATCTTGGCATGACAATAGGCATGGGCCTTCTATCTGGAGTCATGAGCGCATCTTTGCGCCTTGCGGATACCCGGGGTGTCGATCCGATGGCCACGGATGGATGGCTCTTCCTCAGTTCCACCATCCTGACCCTCTACAAGCTGGTCTGGCTGTTCGTTGGCCGTAAAGACATTGCCGGTGCCTTCGCTGGACGCGATGCCAATGGCTTGATACGAGCAGCCGGATCCGCAACGGTCTATCTTTACGCGCTTTCGGCCCTCTTGATCTGGGTGTTGGGTTTTCTCGTCACAGGCACATCGCAAAACATCATCTGGTCGCGTGTCGCAGGCGTCAGCCAACTGATATTCCTGTTGATGCCCATCTTGGGTCGCGGCTTCTCGGCATTGTTTCGTCTCCTCGGCAATCGCCGCGAAGCGATATCCGGGCCCGGATTCCATTCCGTTCTGCTGTGGGCGCTCCGCATTCCCTTTGCCGGAGCCTGCTGGATTGTCGGCTTACAACTCACCATCATCCTATGGAAGCCGCTTTTGGAAAGTGCGGGCATGGCAACCGCCACATCGATGCTGCACTTGCAGCAATTCGGCATTGCTGCCGTTAGCAGCTGGTTCGCCTGTAGCTTTCTGTGGAAGTATTTCGATGCCATCTCTCCCGACAATGGCGTCAAGCTCCCGGGCCAAAGTGACGAACCACTACACACGGCAGGGAGCCGACTTTCAACCGTCTTGCCGGTTGTGCGCAATCTGGTGCTGAGCGCCGTAGTGTCCATTGCCGTGCTTGTGACATTGGCATCACTGGATGTGAACGTGTCACCGTTAATCGCAGGCTTTGGTGTGCTTGGCCTGGCGCTGTCATTCGGTTCCCAAACCTTGGTCAAGGATGTGGTGTCTGGTGTGTTCTTTCTGGCAGAAGATGCCTTTCGCATCGGCGAATATATCGACACCGGCAAATTGAAAGGCACTGTCGAGCAAATCTCGTTGCGCTCCGTCAGGCTTCGCCATCAGAATGGCCCGATCCACACCGTTCCTTTTGGGCAAATTGCAGCCGTCACCAATTTTAGCCGCGATTGGGGTACTGTGAAGTTCGAGCTTCGTTTTGATCGTGATACCGAGCTGGATACCATCCGCCGTACCGCCAAAAAAGTTGGCCTTGCCATGCTGGAAGACCCGGAATTTGGCCACGAATTCCTTATTCCGCTCAAGATGCAAGGCATTCAGGAAGTGACGGAAAACTCCATGGTCATTCGCTTCAAATTCACCTCCCGGCCCGGAAATCCAAGCATTATCAAGCGCGAGGGTATTCGCCGCTTGCTGAGCGCCTTCAAGGCGGCAGGCTTAAATCTCGCTTCAAATGCCGTTGTGGTGCGCAATGGCAGTGGCACGATTTCTGATGGTGCGGCTGCGGTGCCGCCAATTGCAGCGGCAAATCTGCCATAAAATGTTATATTGCAAAATGAACCAAAAGAAACGCCAAGGTGGTAATTGAAACCGCTGCTTATCTGGATCACATCACCTTTGCGTGACTTTCGACGATACTATCTTCAACGCGGTGAAATACAGATCCTTGTCTCCGCCGATGAACTTGACTTCTTAACTCATCTTATCTAATCGGGATCGCATCGCATGTGACCCTGACAGGAGACGGACTTGAAACTCTCTCATATTCGTGGTGCCAAAACCATCATCGCTCTCGCCGCCCTTTTGGCGGCAAGCACGGCGTCCTCGGCCTTGGCCGCAGACAGTGACGGTATCGTCGTCTACAACGCCCAGCACGAAAATCTGACCAAGGAATGGACAGATGCCTTCACCAAGGCCACCGGCATCAAGGTCACGGTGCGTCAGGGCAGCGATATGCAATTTGCCAATCAACTGGTGCAAGAAGGCGACGCGTCGCCCGCCGATGTCTTCTTGACAGAAAATTCACCCGCAATGGCACTGGTGGACAATGCTGGCCTGTTTGCCGCGATCGACAAGGACACTCTGGCCCAAGTGCCTGCGGAATTCCGCCCCGCCAATGGTCAATGGATTGGCATTGCCGCTCGCTCCACCGTTTTTGCCTATGACAAGACCAAGCTGAGCGAAGACAAGCTGCCAAAATCTATGCTTGATCTCGCCGACCCGGCATGGAAGGGCCGCTGGGCCGCCTCGCCATCTGGCGCTGATTTTCAGGCCATCGTCAGTGCGCTGCTGGAGCTGAAAGGCGAAGAAGCAACCGCAAAGTGGCTGAAGGCATTGAAGGAAAACGCAACCTTCTACAAGGGCAACAGCGTTGCCATGAAGGCCGTGAATGCGGGCGAAGTCGAAGGTGCAATTATCTATCATTATTACTGGTTTGGCGATCAAGCCAAGACGGGTGAAAACAGCAAAAATGTCGCGCTGCATTACTTCAAGCATCAGGATCCAGGCGCATTCGTCAGTATTTCCGGCGGCGGCATTATCAAGTCCACCCAGCATATGAAGGATGCTCAGGCATTCCTGAAATTCGTGACCGGCAAGGAAGGTCAGGCCATCTTGAAAAACGGCACATCCTATGAATATGCCGTTGCGACCGGCGCAGAGTCCAATGCCAAGCTGGTCCCGCTGAAAGAACTTGACGCGCCGAAAGTTGAGCCATCCAAGCTGAACAACAAGAAGGTCACGGAAATGATGACCGCAGCGGGCATCCTTTAAGGATAGCTGAGCGCATAACAAGCGCTTGTCAGTTTCGAGATGAAATTGACAAGCGCTCGCAGTCGTTAGCGACCCCAAAACTATTGTCTTTTTATCAAGAAAGGCTTAGGGCAGAAAACAACGATCTCTTTGATCTAAAGAGGTTCAGTCGTTTTTCATCTGCGCGATGGCTTGAATGTCAAAAAGCGTAGAAAATTCAGAGTGTCAGGCAATCTTGCTGCAGGATAACAGGCAAACAGCGCAAGGCGCGCAAAGGTTGATTTCGGGTGGGCGTCAGTCCATTTTTTCCGGCTCAACCGCGCTTATCGGTTTGCTGTTTATGGCAAGCATCGTCGCGCTGATCAGTTTGGTGCCTTTGGGTTTCATTGCATGGGTAACGGTGGATGTTGGGTGGCAGACCGTTGTGTCACTTGTTTTCAGAGCCCGCGTTGGTGATTTGCTCGTCAATACGGTTCTGCTGGAAAGCACCGCAGTGCCGATCACCGTTGCGTTGGCAGTTGCTCTTGCGTGGTTGATTGAGCGCACCAATATTCCGCTGCCCAATCTGTGGTCATGGCTGATGGTAACGCCACTGGCGGTGCCCGCCTTTGTGCATAGCTATGCGTGGATTGGCGTATCGCCCGGCATGCACGGGCTGTGGAGCGCAGTCTTCATTTCCGTCATCGCCTATTTCCCCTTCATCTACCTGCCCATAGCAGCGACATTGCGGCGTCTGGACCCTGCCATAGAGGATGCCGCGGCATCCTTGGGTCTGGGTCCATGGCCGGTCTTTTTCCGGGTGGTGCTGCCGCAGCTGCGTCTCGCCATTCTCGGTGGCGCTTTGCTGGTGGCGCTGCATTTGCTGTCGGAATACGGTCTGTTTGTGATGATCCGGTTCGACACTTTCGCAACCGCCATCGTCGATCAATTCCAATCGGCTTATAACAGCACCGCTGCCAATATGCTCAGTGGTGTGCTGGTGCTGTGCTGTATTCTCCTGCTGGGTCTGGACAATTGGGTGCGGGGCAATGAGCGTTACGCCCGCGTTGGCACCGGCTCTATCCGCCCCGCCCAACGTCAGTCCTTGGGCCTTTATCTGATTCCAGCCTTATTGCTGACAACGCTAGTAACAATTCTATCGCTTGGAGTGCCTATTTTCACCCTGCTGCGCTGGCTTTACATTGGCGGCACGGACATCTGGCGCATGGACACTGTGGGCAATGCCTTTATTCAGTCCATTCTGCTGGCGCTGGCTGGCGGTGTTTTGGCGATGCTGGCGGCGGCACCGATGGCGTGGTTATCGGTGCGGGCACCGGGACGTTTTCAGCGCATTCTGGAAGCATGTCATTATTACGTCGGCTCATTGCCAGGCGTCGTGGTGGCACTCTCCTTGGTCACCATTACCGTGCGGCTGTTTTTGCCGCTCTACCAGACGTTCGCAACCCTGATCATCGCTTACATCCTGCTGTTCTTGCCTCGCGCCATGGTTGGCCTGCGCGCCAGCGTCGCTCAGGCCCCTGTAGAGCTGGAGCGTGCCGCCATGAGCCTTGGCAAAAGCCCAACCAGAGCCGTCTGGCTCACCACCATGCGGCTGGCGGCACCGGGTGCTGCGGCCAGCATTGCGCTGGTGGCCATGGGCATTACCAACGAGCTGACCGCAACGCTTATGCTGGCTCCCAACGGCGTCGAGACTTTGGCGACAAAATTCTGGTCGCTTACCAGTGAAATTGATTACGTGGCAGCGGCACCGCATGCGGTAATGATGGTGGTGCTATCGCTTCCCCTGACGCTGCTTTTGCAGGCACAATCCAAACGCACGGCTGGCCAATGACCTTTCTTGATATCAACGCTGTCAGCAAACGCTATGGCGCAACACATGCTTTGCGTTCTGTTTCATTGGCCGTAAACGAGGGAAGCCGCACAGCCATTGTTGGCCCTTCCGGCTCTGGAAAATCCACGCTACTGCGGCTGATTGCCGGCTTTGAAACACCCGATAGCGGCCAAATCTCGCTGCAACGCCAATTGCAGGCCGACGCTGGCTTTCTGGTTCCTGCCCACAAGCGCGGCATTGGTCTTGTTTCTCAAGATGGCGCACTGTTTCCGCATCTCAGCGTGGCCGATAACATCGGCTTCGGGTTTGAGCGCGGCGTCGCAGACCGCGAAAGCCGCATCGCAAATTTGGCGGACATGGTGGAGCTGGACGCCATCATGTTGAACCGCCGTCCACATCAGCTGTCAGGCGGGCAACAACAGCGCGTGGCGCTGGCCAGAGCGCTTGGACGCCAGCCTAAACTGATGCTGCTGGATGAGCCATTTTCCGCCCTAGATACAGGCCTTCGCGAAACCATGCGCAAGACCGTTTCCAAACTGCTCAGCAATGCCGGGATCACCACCATTCTCGTCACCCATGATCAGACCGAAGCCTTGTCTTTCGCCGATCAACTGGCGGTTTTACGCGATGGCGCGCTGATACAAGTCGGCACGCCGCGTGCCCTTTATGAGTGCCCGGCAGATCGCCAGACAGCGATGTTTCTGGGCGATGCGGTACTCTTGCCTGCCGAGGTCTCAGGGGGCATGGCAAGCTGCATTCTCGGGAAAATTCCCGTTGAAGGCAGTGCCTCGGGCCGTCGCGACATCATGCTGCGGCCAGAACAGATTGTTGTGCGGCATCAGTCAACAGAAAACAATCGTCCTATCGAAGTCACAGACGTGGAGTTTTCCGGCGCGACGGGAACTGTCACTTTGGCGATGCAGGATTCCAGCGGCACAGCTCCGCCATTATCCATTCGCGTGTCACGGCTCGATCTGCCGTCTGTGGGCGACATTGTGTATTTGAGCGTTTCCGGCACGGCGTACGTGCTGCCTTAACACGTGCCCATTCAGTGGGCATAGGGCATATATTCGCCTATTCCAGCAGCAGCTCAGATTGACGTGCACCATTTTTTCGTTCGGAATCGCTGCGCATTCTATTTGGCACGCATTTTGCGTTCATAATTACAGAGTTGGTGGCTAGGGTTCCGGTGCAATCTGCATGCTGGTCCGAGAGCTACCGCCGATATGGGAGACATCGTGTCGGCACGGCGGGACAAAAGCCCGGGAGACCTCGTTAGCCAAGGGATTGGCGGCGTTGGTCTGTGCCGATCCCTTTTTGAAAAAAAGCAAAAGGGGAATATCAAAATGACTCTCTCAAAATTTCTCTCCATCTCTGCTCTTGCGGCATCTGTTGCGCTTGGGGTGTCGGCACCAGCCAGTGCCACACCGAAAAAAGAGTTCAAAGTTGCATGGTCGATCTACGTTGGCTGGATGCCTTGGGGCTATGCGGCAGATCATGGCATTGTCAAAAAATGGGCCGATAAATACGGCATCAAAATTGATGTCACCCAGTTTAATGACTATGCCGAGTCCATGAACCAATATACCGCGGGTGCCTATGATGCGGTGACGCTGACCAATATGGATGGGCTTTCCATTCCAGCCGCTGGCGGCGTTGATACCACCGCTGTGATCGTCGGTGACTTTTCCAACGGCAATGACGCGGTGATCCTCAAAAACAAGGACAAGCTTGCCGACATCAAGGGGCAAAATGTCAATCTGGTGCAATATTCGGTGTCGGATTACCTGCTGGCCCGCGCCATGGAGAGCATCAAGTCGAGTGAAAAAGATGTGAAGGTGGTCAACACTTCGGATGCCGATATGGTCGCCGCCTTTAAAACGCCAGATGTGACCGCTGTGGTGACATGGAACCCGCTGGTCTCGACCATTCTGGAAGACCCAACCGCCAAGAACGTGTTTGACAGCTCCAAAATCCCCGGAGAAATTATCGATCTGATGGCGGCCAATACGGGTGTGTTGAAGGATAACCCGGATTTCGGCAAGGCGCTGGCAGGTATCTGGTATGACACCGTCAAACTCATGACCGCCAACACACCAGAGGGCAAAGCCGCCCGCGAAGACATGGGCAAAGCCTCCGGCACAGATCTTGCCGGTTTTGAAGCGCAAATGGCGGCCACCAAGCTGTTTGATAAGCCAGCGGATGCAGCCAGCTTCACCGCATCCGCAGACCTGCCCAAGACCATGAATCTGGTGCGCAACTTCCTGTTTGAAAAAGGCTTGCTGGGCAATGGTGCGGCCTCTGCCGATGTGATTGGCATTGAAATGCCCGATGGCAAGGTCCTGGGCGATAAGGCAAACATCAAGTTCCGCTATACCACCACCTATATGGACGCTGCCGCCAAGGGCAAGCTCTGATCGCTCACTGTCACGTCAAGCCGGGCGCACTGTCGCCCGGTTCTGAACCGTATTTTTCATCGGAGACAGGCCATGCGCTGGATCAACACCCGCCCAAGCAATGGAGCAAGGCTTGCGCTGACGCTCACGCCATTTTTGTTGCTGATTGCAGGCTATACCATTGGCTCGGCACAACGACTGGCTGAGAACCCCAATGACAAGCTGCTGCCGAGCCTCGCAGGCTTTGCAAATGCCATTAACCGTATGGCGCTGGTGCCCGACACGCGCACGGGCGATTATCTTTTGTGGGTGGACACGCTGAGCAGCCTTGAACGCTTGTTCGCGGGTCTTGGCATTGCCACGCTGATTGCGCTCATCATCGGCATGGTGATTGGCATGTTGCCTTATGTCCGGGCACTTCTGGCACCTTTTGTGGCCGCCTTTTCCATGGTGCCGCCGCTGGCACTGCTGCCGATTCTGTTCATTATCACCGGGCTTGGCGAGACCTCCAAGATCACCCTGATTGTGATTGGCGTTGCCCCAGTGATGATCCGTGATCTGGCCATGACCGCCATCAGCCTGCCGCGTGAGCAAATCATCAAGGCCGAAACATTGAGCGGCAGCTCATGGCAGATTGGCTTGCGGGTGGTCTTGCCGCAAATCCTGCCGCGTTTGATCACCATTCTACGTTTACAGCTTGGTCCGGCATGGCTGTTTTTGATCGCCGCCGAAGCAATTTCCTCCGATAGCGGCCTTGGTTTTCGCATTTTCCTTGTGCGTCGCTATCTCTCTATGGATGTGATTTTTCCCTATGTGCTGTGGATCACACTACTCGCAGTTTTGACAGACTGGCTTTTGGATCGCCTGCGCATTGCCATTTTCCCGTGGTCCGAACTGGAGAAACAGGCATGAGCGCGCTGACCATCGACAATGTCTGGAAAGAATACGGCGACCAGATTGTGCTGGAGAATGTCTCCATAGCGATCGAATCCCGTGCCTTTGTCGCCCTCGTTGGCCCTTCCGGCTGCGGCAAGACCACGTTTTTACGGATGCTATTGGGCATGGAGCGGCCAACCCGTGGCTCTATCCTGATCGATGGCGCGCCCTTGCCGAATGAGCCGGGGGCTGATCGCGGCGTGGTGTTTCAGCGCTATTCGGTGTTTCCGCATC
>DNPN01000180.1 GCA_003501385.1 Rhizobium sp.
CCCGCTGGTTTGCGGGGGGATTACCGGGGTAGCTGACACCAGCTTGGTCCAGTCGCGCCACATCGCTGGTTTCACTTCTTGTACCCCATCCAGCATGCTTGCGAGCTGCGATTGCGCTCCACGCAAAAAGAAATGGACGGAATGCGCTGGTGCCGCGTTTATGCGAACGCACATATGCCTCCGCAGCCCATCCCCCTAACCAGAATTCAATATCGTTGCGCAGTCCAGGTTGACCAGGGTCAAAGGCATTGTACGGATCATACCCAAAACCATGAACGATAGAGACGAAAGACATTTCCAGTCCATTTCGATGCGCAAAATAGAAGTGACCGATCTCGTGGGCAGCATTGATTTGTGTGGAGTTCAGATTTATTCGAGCCATATCGAAATTTCTTTAAATGGAGAAACAGGTTCAGGGGTGTCTACGCTGGAATGATTTACGGCAACTAAACGTCACCGCGATTTTTGGCCCACTGCGGATTCGCTTGGTAGGTTGAAGAGAGCACTTGCCGACCAACTTTGCGGATGCATAGAGTGCGGAAAAGGGCCGGGGGAGGGCTACGCTGAGCAAATCGGCGGCGAAAACTGACGAGCTTGTCAAACCGGACACCAGAAGACGGAATCCATGAACTTGTTTTCAGGCGATACACGGACAATGTCGAGGCCCGTTATTTCGAACATAACCTTTGGCTGATCGATGATGCGTTGGCTTTCTTGCCGTACATATCGAGCGACCGCACGATGCACGGCGGCGGGAGGAAGACTGGTGACAAAGTTACAGACATCGCGTTCTTCGATGACTCGATGGTTCTAGGCGATAATGACGGAACGACGATCACGATTGTCGAGTTCAAACGCCCGAGCCGGAATGATTACAGCTTCGGTAATGTAAAAAGCGACCCGGTACTGCAGGTTATCGAGACACTTGAAAAGGCAACAGAACGCGGGTCCATAACTAAATCCGACGGAACATTTTTCGCATTCCGAGGCGTCGTGAGGCGGTTTGCATTTATTATCGCAGACCTAACGCCATCTCTGGTCAAGGTTCTAAAGAAGCACGATTTCAAGAATGACTGGAACCCTGAAATCTTCGTTAGGTATCGTGACAATGAGGAGATTTTCGTTCAAGCGTTCGGTTACGACACGTTGGTCGCAAATGCAAAAAAGCGTAATCAAGCATTTTTCTCTGTCCTTCTTGGAGAGTGAAGCTATCTGATGCAACCGCCGTATCATTGTTTCAAGCGTAAGCGATGTGCCCTTCGCACCTTCTGAGAACAACTTTCCTCGGCGTACAATGTTACGACGAAAATGTGTGGCAATGGTTTGCTAAGGCACAGGGATTGAGAGCAGCTCTGACTGTATCGCGACATGTCCTTTGGGTTTAATATGGTCGCATTCACAGGAGGAGTCGAACTTTGTCTCAGGTGTGGCGCGGTTTAACCGATGGCGAACGTCGGCTCATAGAGCTGCTTCTTACAAAGCCGTTTCCCGGATGCGAGAACTTACGTGTCCAGTTAAGTACGGCGCGGGTATCGGCTATTGACCAACAGGGTAGCCTTCAGTTTAGGGTTTCAGGCCCTTCGGCCAATGTGCAACAGCGAGTTCCGACCGAAGGATGTAACCGGTGTTCCACTCCCACGTTGCCCTTCGCCGCGAGACTATCACTCTTAATCTCTTCCTGCAGCGCCCGCAGGCCTTGGTTCAGTTCATCAATTGGTCTGCCGCCCATTGAACCTGAAACATCCAGGATCAAAACGCATGGACAACGCGGTTGCGGGTTTGATTTCAGGTCGGCATCGGCGAAAGGTTGTTGATCGAACTCGGACATTCAGGGCTCCCAATCCACATTGCGGCCATACAACCTCAAAATGAATTGCCGATCAATCGGATGGATCGAAATACACAGTTAAGTTGAGGTTCGCTGAGCATTTGACATTTCGATGCAAGCTGGGCCTCTTGCTAGCGGGCAATATAAGGCTTGTTGATTACTTCGGCGGCGTCCGGTCCTCGCCAATATGGCTCGATGAAAATGATCTTGCGTTCAAGGCGGCCTGGTCCATGAGCTTGTGATTTCCAGTGACCCCGGGTTTGGATGCGCTCTGTGAGCTGTTTGCCAATCGCCGCCGAAGGGCCCTGATAGGGTGTCGTGGAGCGCCCAACGAGCGTGTAGTCCAGTTTTGTAACAGACCGCTCCAGTCGGCGCTTCTCCTTAGACGATAAGGTGCTGCCACCGGTTCGAGCTGGCTCCTTTAGGCCTTCGCTGACATCTGGATTTGCGGATGAGAGGTATAGGATCGAATTGGCCACGATGCGCATCATGCGAAGGCCAGGTCCGAAGAACATTTCATCGTCACCGGCGGAAACAGCATCCGTCTTTGCTTTCCCACGTTTCAACCAGTCGGTTCGCAACGCATCTTCCAGCTTGGTTCCCGGTGCGAGTGACAAGTGACGTACTGCAGCACCCGGGATGTCTCCTCGCCGGTCGCTATACATAACAAGAATGCCGAGGGCCGGTTCTTCAGGAGCCGTGAGGTAATGGACGACGTAGGTGGTAACGACGCCTTCTTGCCTTGTCGGTAAACCGATCATGGCAAAATAAGCATCCCGCGCTGCTTGATTGTCGTAAGCGAAGAGGCAGCAGGGAAATGGTGTGGCGACGGACTCTGACGCGACGTTTAGTTCTGTGTCGGCGAGTTTCTGCGTGATGTTTTGGGAGAAAAAGAACGATTTCTTGCCGAACAATTCGAAATTACTAAAAAATTGCCATTCAAATTCCAAGGTGGTGAATAGCTTGTTCGCGGTTTCAGGCGGCAACATCGACAGCAGTTCGTCGGGAGAAAACTCCTCCGGGCGGTGCCCTGCCGCTCGAATAGTGGCGCGAAAGTGCGCATCTACCGATTGCCGGGAGACCCTGTGGAAGAACTCGTCGTGTAGATCATCTCGCACCAGGCCATATCGCCTTGGCTCGACTGATCTGACATTTTGCGCGACTGCTTCGACGAAGTCCGGGCGCATCCGCTTAATCCAGTCGTAGTGCGTCGTCGGCATCAGCATATCGGTCTCCAGATGTAAGAACTCGGTGTATTTGACCTTTACGTAAGATCACCCGAAAGTCAGCCCCGCCAATTGTCGGCACGCTTTTTGAAATCGATCTTCTTCCATTCCTCTTTCCAGAGCGTGAGATATTTCACGTCACTGGACGAGGGTTCGGGATCGCATTCCTCCACATACACGACGCACGGCATGATGACGGCGTCCCCGATGAGTGGAACCGTCCCGCTTAAGAGGCCGATCATCAGTAGTGATTGGCCATCTTTGTCACATTTCCAATTAGGGTTTCCAACAACGAAATCGCGCTTGCCTTTGTGCCTCCGAACAAGCCCGCTTTGAGCGGGGGCCATTCATCCCCATCTCGTTCTACCTCTTGAAGGACACGTTGAATCGACTGGCTGTGATGGTTCCAGATAAAGCGACCACGCAAAGTGTAGCGTCCACCTTCTTTAGAAGCCGCCAGGTAGTGGAGAGCGAGGAGAACCTCTAAGCGTTCAAACTCCCGCTCGATGTCCTCTGCTTTGGAAAGTTTGTCGAAGAGTCCCATGAAATGGTCACTGATCGGTGTATAGCGCTTTTGTGGATGTAGGGCATTCGCTGCATCAGAATTCACGGCAGCAATCGCCCCTAGATGCTCAAGGACATTTTCCTCGTCACCACTGTGCGTCAGGCGGCCTTCAATAAGGTATTTGAAGAGTGGCCAGTTGCCTCCCGCCATCGCTCCGTAGGATGCGGCGTAGAAGCAAACTGCACCTGGATATTTGTTCATTTCCAACCATATAGTCATGCCGCCGCGTCGACTGGACGGAACCAGTTTGGTGATGGATTGCCGTATGGATTCAAAATTGTAGGCGTCAGCCCAGTGAGCTGCCGCAAACAGCATATGTTGTAGCCCGCCTGTAGAGGCATCATATGCTTCAAAACGTGCCTTAATAGTCGCCGTGTCGACCGGCCTCGCTTCCATTGTATAAGCAGATTCCAAAAACGCTCTTACACGACTTGCCTCGCCGACTAAGAGGTCGTGAAATCTCACGCGATGTGCTGGGGTCGCAACAAATTTCTTGACCGCCGAAACTTGCGCACTGACTGATAGAGGGTGAGCATCTTTGGATTCCTTCAGGCCCTCAACCATTTCCTGTAGATGCACAAAAAATTTGTCGGCCCCATCGATTTCGATCAGATGACCACCTCGCAGGGTAAGCAGCTTTTCAGCTCGTGCGCCGAGTTTTCCGCGAGCTGCCCAAAAAGTGGCGTATCGTCGAGATGAACATCGCTCAAATGCTGCCCTGAGAGCCTGATCCCATTCACCGGACCAGCCGCAAACGATCAATCCGAATTCATCCAGAATACGGTCCAGATAAGCATCCATGGCCGGATCATAGGATGCGAGTTCGTCTTCCGTGTTCTTGATACGGTCATCCAGATAGTCGCCGTGGATTTTGACGATCACACACCTCTGGTGCACCAAAGGCGCGGCACCCTTTGTTGCATCAGCAGTGGATATGACGGTTGGGACGATACCGACGTCTGTCAGAGCGGCTTCCATCAGACGGTCGAAATTCGTAGTGACGATCACCTTGATGAAGCCATCGCGCACTAGTTCAGCAATGGCGCGATGTGCTGCGGTTGGCATCTTGATGCCATCTTCCCGCTCTTCATCTGTAGGTTCGAAGAACTCATGTAAAATCGCGCGGCGTTCCGCTGGCGTTTTCGCAAGCATGTCGAGCAGCTCAGAGTAGCCTGGCTCTTTTCCAAATTTATCCTGATACCATTGGGCCGGATCACCAAGGGTGTCTTCAGCTGAAAGCGCAGCGATGCGCCCGGCCAGGTCCAGGGTCACTTCCCATCCAGTCGGAATTCCCGCACTTCGAGAGATACCAGAACCTAGAAGAACGGCATACACATTTGGGGATGTCTGAATGGAGTGTGCGAGAGATAGAATCGGCTGCATGGCCACCTTCCAGGGGTTCGTATTGCACGCGAGCATGATAGATGACTGATTTTGTTGAATTCAGGCGTCGGCGCAAGGCGACCATAGCAGAGGTAAGCACACATTATGCAACATGCCTTTTTCAATGCTACATGTTTTCGAAGTGCTTTCTGACTTCGCCGCTGCCTACCAAGTCGGTCAGAATGCGATAATTCTGCCTCTCAAAGCGAAGTCGGCCAGCAACGATGGCTGGGGTAATCCCTAAACTCTGAGCGAAACGCTTTACAGACGCTTCATTAGTAAGTGGTCCGGCCGACTTCCATACGGAAGTCGGAATGAGTGCTTCTTTACCCCATTCATCCGCTTCAAGTTCAATGTCTTTTGATTCAGAACTGAAATCATCAACAAAGAGCACATCGTCATCATCAAAATGAAGAGCAATGTGACCGAGTTCATGAAAAAGATTGAACCAGAAGTTATCCAGCCTATCGAAACGTAGTGAAAGACCAATAACCGGCGTGCCATCAGGCAGCATAGTAGCCGCGCCATCTATCTTTGTTTTTGGCAGATGCTTTTCAAATACCAGGTGAATCCCGTGCTTCAGAAGATACTCTTGAGCCAGGAAGGGTCCGTTATCTAGGAAGCTGAGTTTTACAAGGGGCTCTGTAAACGATTTATCCATCGCTTTGCGTTGGAATTTCGTTGGGGTAGCCTTGTCGCACGCAAGAGTAATCACCCGAGCTGTCCACGCGGTCACTGCGGCATCATCCATGGGAGATTTCGATCTTATGGATCGCCGATAGAGTGCAGGTTCCAGACATTTCTGTGCTGAAGGATGAAAAAGCTTGGCAACCAGATTGTGTGCATCTGCCTTGGCTTCGGCAACGGTACCCGTAAAGTCGCGCAGCCAACCGCGTTTCACCATTTCAGCCCAGGGCAGACGACCTGGATCACCGAAGGATGCTACTTTTACATCGGCGTTAACGCCGAGAAAGACTTCAGCCGGGATTCCGAAGTCTCGATGGAGAGCCTTCATCATCGAAATGGTGAGAGAACGCTTTCCGCTGAGGACTTCGGATACCTTGGCCGAACTTCCGATGTAAGGAATAAGGTCAGCTTGACGCAGACCAGCCTGCTCCATACGAAACTTGATCGCTTCGATTGGCGAAGGCAATTCGATTGCGTGGTGCTCTTTTTCGTACTTCTCCAGGAGTAAGCTGAGCACTTCGAGTTCGTCGCCGTCGGGAGTGTCTGGCTTCGCATCAAAAATCTCGTCGAGACGGGCCAAAGCCAGGTCGTAGTCTTCTTCTGTTCTTATAATTTTCATGACTTCCCTTCCTTCATGACGTCGATTTCATCGTATTCTTTGTGGGTGCCGATCCACATCACTCGGACTAAGCCCATGTCGTAATTGATCTTCACAACGAGGCGATAGTCGTTGCCCTTGATATTGAACACCACTCGGCTGTCTTTCAGGATGCTTGCGTTTCGGTACTGTTCTTTCACGGCTGCGGGGTTCACCCAAGTAGCCGCTTCCGCTTCTGCCAACCAAGCTTCCAATGGGCCCTTGGCGACTGCATGCTTCAGCTCAGATTCCCAAAACTGCCTCAGCGTCTTCCTTGTTAGAACTCTCATCTGTGATACATCGTTCCCTAATGGGGAGCAAGATACAAAGCTCCCTTTTTGATGGCAATCTTTTTCGTGCAGCTCGTCTGAGCGAGAAAGCACATGAAGGTCAGCTTTGATGATCGGTCAGAAAAGCTGCATAAACAATACCTTCATGGAGAAGCGCTGTATATTTTTTGGTGTATTTGGTGTCGTATTGGTCAACTAATTTTTTTGATCCATCGGCGCTTTATCGTCTTTTGTTGCGAGCGATTCGGGCGCTTCCCGGGTAAAAGCTATGTCGTGCCGGTAGGAGCACGATGGCGGTGAGACATTTGGAGCCGTCACCGCCTGGAATTTAGGAGGATTGATTGATGCAAGCCAAAGCGGAGACTGATGCTGAGAACTATGCATGTCACTGTTACACAGAGGCGGCTTATCTAGAGCCGGACGAAGGTTCATGGAGCGTCCGTGAGAAAAACGAATGGCGTGTATTCAGTAAAGCACGTCACGCGTTTTCTCTCCAGCTTCCTCCCATGATTGTGGGGCTGGTTCAAAATCCAAAGAAGCCGATCCAGAAGGTTTCAGGGCGACATAACTTCAAGATGTTTCATCTTACCGTGCCGGGCTTCAATCCTGGCGAGAGATACTATGCGTTTCTGAAGTTGGAAAAGGCTGCACGTGTTGGTGCGGAAGGACACCATCGGGTTAGGTTGTCCATTGAAAGCGCGTACCCTATGTCGATCCGGAGGGAAAACTGCGGGAACACATCTTTGATTACTGGGTGCGGTTCAAAAATGGCTTCCGTTTGGCCATCGCGGTCAAATACGAGCGCGAAAAGCCGAACTTCGCCCAGTCTTCGTGGGTGTCCAGAAGATACATCGTGTGCCGTTCGACGACATGAGTATCATGACTGAGCGGCATGCAACCAAGGACGATTTTCGCAATGCGAAGACCGTTTTGTGGTCGAGCGAATATCGACCACCGTTGGACAGGTTTTCGATGCTAGCGTGGGATTCATGCATTCTGCGGATGTCGGGTTTGGTAAACCCGCGACAGAATTTTGTTTCCGATCCGATTATTACGATCAGGAAATCACCCTGTTGTATTTTGAGGGTCTTGGACCCAGGGGACAAGCAGAAGACGTGATCGAAGATGTTTTTGACGTGGTTGCATCAAGCGTTTGATTTCAAATAAAAACCCTGGTTGAAGCATGTCCAGTTAACCATAATTCCTGATCGAAACTGAAACAGGATGGACTCATCATGCCCATATTCTGTATTGTTCGTCCTGTTCTGCAACATGCGCCGCAACGGCTGCAGTTGCCTACAAACTTATGCATGGAGACTAAAATGCAAATAATGTCGATAGACCTAAATCTTAGGATCGGCGTTATCTGAGACCGGAGCTTCCGCCTCAGATAACGCTGCAACTGTAAGCGTGAGGTGGAAAATGCGTCCAAGTAAGGCTGTTCTCAGCCATCTTTACATTATGCGTGCGGAGCGTATGCGCGATCTCTCTTTCTCAGAGGTCGGCAATCGCAATCTCGTTTTCCCGTCCGCATTCCAAGCGGGCGACGAAGTCCCGCTGGCAGATGACCCCTCCATATAGCTACCTCCATTTCAGTTGAAGCGGACTGCCAGGATTCCGAGTTCTGGTTGGAGCCAATTCATCATGGTGGGACACGCGAAATTGCGTTGAAGAACGGAAGTACCGCACGAGGTATTGGCGTTTTTCGCAACCGACAGGTCCAGCATGAAAGCGGGCTTGAACAGCGTGTTTGTAAAATCCTCCAGTCGCGACATGATGTCCGGCATCTCCGCTCCCAGTATCCAAAGGTCGATTATGTGGGGTCAGATGGCAAATCTCATCACCATACATTCGATTACTGGATTGAGTTAACGGACGGCTGGCGTGTGGCAGTAGCCGTGAAGCAGGAGAAGAAGCGCAAGGAAATGAACGAGGTCTTGGACCGCATCCTAGCCAAGGGGTCGCCTTTGTTCGACGATGCAATTCTGATGACTGAGAAATACGCCAATTGGGATGCCTACGCTAACGCCGCTGACATCGTATGGTCGAGGGAACATCATGACGCGGTCGAAGTGAACAAATTGATGGGCGAATTGAAAGGCCGCTCTACAGTGCAGTTCTACCAACTTCTAACACAGCAAGAATTTAAGACGCGCAATATTGCCATCTGGCGTTTGATCGAGATGGGACATTTGAAAGCAAAGCGACCGGGCCGGATCACCCAGACATCCTGGTTTAACGTCAACCTCTAACATCACCGAAAAATCAACTTGCCGCTCGGAAGTCACTCCCGGGAACGGCGAAGCTACGCCCTGAGGTTTTGTAATGACCATGCTTGAGCACAAATATTCAAGGATCGAGATCGGCCTCCGTGACCGGTTTGTTTACAATAGCAACAACTACGTAGTGATCTCGTATGATGATCGGTACTATCGCTTCCAGAAGGAAGACGATGTCCATTTTGAAATGCGGCTTTCCCACGAGGAGATTTACCAAGCCATCTTGGACCAAAAAGCTACCGTCAGTTATGACTATCACACGAAGTCTGGTTCCAAAATGCGCCAGATCATCGGCGACAAGGTGCTTGCAGATTTCTCAGATGATTTCGTAAAGCTTGCACGCTACCGCGAGCATCTTATCCTCAAGTATGAGCAGTATTGCGCCGAGAACTTCAGAACACCGCGCGGACAGGAACTTGAAGGCCTTCTGAAAACGTGGTCGCTGCAAGTTCAGGGCGTCGAGGGCAAACGTAAAAGCCGTTGCGATAAGACGAACGATACTTTCGGTCCTCCGACCGTAAAGAGCTTTCATCGCTACCTGAAAGAATTTCTGAGCTGTGAACGCGACATGCGTTCATTGCTGCCGCGCCACCACGGCCCCGGATATCGCCACCAGGCTATCGAATGCCCAGAAAGCTATCAGATTTGGCTGGAGGTCGCTCGCAGCTACGCAAGTCGCCGCCGCCCGAGCAAAGCCTTCCTTCTGAAAGTGGTTCACGCACGCATCTTTGAGGAAAATGAGAAGCGGTCTCAGGCCGGTCTAAAATTATTGCTTGCGCCAAAGCGCAAGCGTTTTGAGTCTCTCATCAAAGCCATGGACGAAATCGAGGTCGTTGCAGGGCGTGATGGACCTGCATTTGCTCGTGCGTACTACAAAAGTAAAATGGCAGGGTACGACATTGAACGTCCCGGGCAGCGTGTCGAGTTCGACGACTGGAACGTTGACCTGATGACGCTGCTTGTTGAGTGCGGCATCTGGGGCAAGTTGTCTCCTGTTGTACAAGCTAACTTGCAGAAGGTCCGCCTTTGGTTTTGCACGGCGGTCGATGCTGCGACGCGTTATGTGCTTGCTCTAAAGGCTACTTTTGAACCTAATTCCGTTGCGGTGATCGGTGCTCTCGAAATGATGATGTCTGACAAGACGCACATCTCGCAGACGGTAGGAGCCAAAACGCCATGGATTGGGCTGGTGCGGCCGGAAACGGCCTATACCGATAACGGTGGGCCCTACATTTCCGATGCTACCCGCGATGCCTTTATGCTTTGCAAGGTCGACCTCACACGTCCTCCTGCGGGCCACCCGGAAAAACGACCGTTTATCGAGTCTCTCTTCAAAACACTGAGCGGCTATATCCTGGCGTTCTTCGACGGTGGCACCCAGTCAAGTGTCGCAAAGAAAGGTGACTATAACGCTGAAGCCAACGCAACTCTAACCGTTGATGAGTTCGTACACCTGTTCATCCGGGCTATTTGCGACATCTACCATAATCAACCGACTGCACGTTTGAACGGCAACACCCCTCATAATGCATGGGTTGAGAAGACGAGTCAGTATAACACACGTGCGGTTCCTTCGCGCAATGAACTGCGGCACATTTTTGGAACCACAGTTGACAACAAGAAGATTACGTCCGCTGGCATTACGAATTGGGGAGTTCCATACAATTCGGAAGTTCTGCAGTCGGTACGTCGTGCGAAGGGCAAGCAACTCTACAAAGTACGCTATCACCAAAACTGCTTGAGTGCGATTTCCGTCCAGATTGATGGGAAATGGCTGACGGTGAATAACACCATTGGGATGGACCACACAGTCACTCTGGCTGAATGGATTTATGCGCGAAAACAGTTGCTTCAGGCCAATCAAGAAAAGGTCAAAGACCAATTGGTTGCGATGTACACAGCCATCAACGATTTACGCCGCGCGGGTGAATCGGCTGCTCTACGAGCGGGTATTTCTCCGCACATGCCGACCGCGCACGGTATGAAACTGTTGGCTCAGCAGCTTTTTGAAGGACACGATGTTCAGTTCTCCCAACGCGCTGACATCGAGCTGGATGACGTCGAGCTGAGTGACGATCCTCTTCGTCGCGGGCAGGTCATGCCTATCGCTCATCGCACTTCGGTTCTTGCCGCGCCTGAAATCCCTGCAGTCGTTGAAGACAACGACGACCACAGCCAGTTCTGATCGGAAAGGTATCACCATGACCCTCCCAACCAAAGCCCATATCCGTAATCACTATATCCGCACAAAGCGCGATGACGAGCTGTCTGCGCATCTCGATTGGATGGTTCAAAACGCCAAGGAGTGCCTTGAGGGTGGGGGCGGTAAACAGCGTTGCCTTTTCATTCTGGGCCAATCGGGCACTGGTAAAACACGGACATTGCTGGAACACTTCAAAAATCGTCCCGAATTCCAGCCCTATGAAGGGGAGGGAGGCGAAGTCGTAAGTCCCTTGCTTAGCCTAGAAGCCCCATCGCCATGCAATACCAAGACGTTGGCTTCTGCGCTTCTGACGGCGATGCATATTCCTCACCATGGCCGTCTTTCGGAGTACCAATTGTCAGCGATGCTGAAGCGTCAGCTGCGGGAGCGCGGCGTTTTGTTTGTTCACATTGATGAGATGCAGCATGTGCTGAGTTCAGGCACGCGTAAAAACATTCAGAGTGTGCAAGATGTTCTGAAGAGCCTGGTCCAGGTGGAGGGATGGCCCCTGCATACAATCTATTCGGGGATGCCGGAGCTGGCGGTGTTTCTGGAGGGCGACCGCCAACTTGCGAACCGGTCTCGCGTGATGCGTTTTCAGCTTCTCAGCGAAAAACACGTCCCGTTCGTCGAGCAGACGGTCACTGAGATTGTTACGGCACACTTTCAGATTACGCCCGGCTGGAAGGACAACGACGAACTCTATGCCAAACTCATCGTCGCAGCGTCCGGGTCGCTAGGCACACTCATCGAAATGGTTCAGGAGGCTTGCTTTCACGCCTTATCGGAAAACACCTGCTTGAATTTGAAAAGCTTTCAGGCGGTGTATTTTTCCAAGACCGGATGCATTCCCCAAGACAACGTTTTCACGGCTCGGAACTGGCGCGAGATTATCCCATCAAATTCGCTTGCTGATCTCCATCGTGGCAATATCAAAGGGTGAACACTCATGCATAACACGCATTATGATAAATTGCCGGTGTCAGTTAAGTTTCATGAGGACGAGACGACGCTCAGTTATGTGTCTCGGCTTGCCAATTCAAACGGTTTCCAGTCGGCGGCTGAGCTATTCGATTTCGCAGGCTTGAACAGGGTACGGCTGTTGCACCTGGGTAATTCTGAAGCAGCGGCACTGGAATTACTGACTGGCCTTCCGAAATCTCGGTTTCTGGCATTTTCGACTTCGCCCAACACGCTTGTGCAATTTGGGAGCGCCGTGATCAAGAGTGCATATCTTCAAAAAACAGGCACCCGCTATTGCTCTTGCTGTTTGGCGTCTGACTTGGCCACAGGGACGGGCCGGATCAGCAGTCGCCCTTATCTTCGCTGTGCGTGGATGTGGAAGATGATCTCACACTGCACAATCCATAACATCCCTCTAAGACAACGCAATGAAGGTCCTGAAATTCTCTTCTCTTCGGCAGATTGGGTTCAGGAAGAGGCCGCCAAGGACGTCGTCTATGGTGGGCGAGTCTTCGCATCAGAACGGTACCTTGCCTCCAGGATCACGGGAGAGGGATCGGATTTTCTGGGCAGCCTTCCTGCCTTCGTTGCGGGCGAGGTATGCGCCGTGCTGGGGCGTATGGCCATGAGCTTAGAAAAATGCGACTTAGGCGGGCGCTGGCAAAACCCTTTCTTCGAGCCGGAGTTTCGCGAGAAAGGGTATGAGATTGCCAGCCAAGGGCGGGATGCAATTTGGTCGTTTCTCTCATCGTATGTCGATACGACGATCAACAACGTGTTGCAGTACAGCATGGCTTATGCGCCAGCATACAGCTGGCTCGCGAAAAAAGTCGATGATAGCAACTACCGGCCCATTATTGAACTTTTCCAATCACACGCAGAGGAGCATATTCCTCTGATTGGAGATGAAATTTTTCTCACCCCAGCTAAATCTCCGCAGGTCCATACGCTAGCTACCGCCGCTAAGGAGTACGGCCTCCCTGAACAACGAGTGCGTAAAGTTCTTGATGAACATATTGGCTCTTCTTTCAATAAGTGCCGAAGAACAATGGTGTCGAAGATTTTCAGACGCGATGAAATGCACGATGCGCTTGTACGAGAGCAGAGTTTGATGACCACGCCGGAGGTGGCCAAACGACTAGGAATTCGTCTGGCGCATCTCGACGCTCTGTTCGCATTTGGACTTCTACAATTTGAATCTGAAGGTTCGGATGGGGCACGCGTATTTCGTCGAGTTCGGACGGAGGATGTCGAGTCATTGAAAGCTAGCTTGGAGGCCAAAGTAGAAGCTTGTAACCATCCGCTCGCGACAGCCAAACTTACGGATGCCGTCGCCAAAACCCATCGGACATTGGTAGAAATTGCGAGTTTGATTTTGAATGGTGAACTGACCAGGCTTGCAGCAAGCGATACCGATGTGAACTTTTCGACCGTGCTTGTCGACCTGAATGAAATTCCCCGTAAAAGTGAAACATCAGGATGGATGGGCATTCGCCGAGCAGCATATTATCTTCGCACAAGTCCCGGTGCCGTAAAGTACCTGCTGGAAAATCGATACTTGCGGTTCACCACGATCACAGATGCCAAGTCAGGAGAACTGAGTGAAAAGATCGATCCTAATGAGCTTGATCGCTTCTCATCGGAATATATTTCGCTGGGTAATTTAGCCAATTCGTTGGGGCTAAATATGCAAAAGTTGCGGATGAAGCTGGAAGCCAATAAGCTGAAGCCTCTCGGAACGCCAAGCACTCGCAGCACGACTTTCTACCGAAAGGAAGATGTTACGGCGATTGGGCTTCAGACTTAGAAGCAAATTTCTGGATTTTTTGCCCGCTTTTAGCGGGCTTTTTTTGTGCCTGACTTTTCAGTAGTATTGGTGGTGGACAAATCTAACGCGACAATTGGACGAAACACATCTTTCGCGCTCTAACTGGAGCACGTATTATCAATAGGTTAGGCGTAACTAGGGACAAACCTAACGGGCCGTACCATCTGGCGCATATCCTGCGGCTTTG
>DNPN01000108.1:0-543 GCA_003501385.1 Rhizobium sp.
TGTCGGCGGTGCCATTCGCATGCGGCCCTTTGCGGAGTTCGAGCCGGAGCAGATTGACGCTGAAATTCGCCGCTCGCTGATGCCCACGCTTTACGGCTGCCATGCGGTGATCCCGCATCTGTTTGCGCGCGGTGGCGGCACCATTGTCAATGTGTCGTCCAATGCCACGCGCGGCATTTATCGCGTGCCCTATTCGGCGGCCAAAGGTGGCGTTAATGCCATCACCCAGTCGCTGGCTATGGAACTGGCTGAGCACAATATTCGTGTTGTCGCAACAGCCCCCGGCGGCACGCAAGCGCCGCCGCGCATCATACCCCGCAATAGCAGCGGTGATACGGAAGCCGAAAAGGCATGGATGACGGAGGTGGTCGAGCAGGTGAAGCAATCCAGCTTCATGAAGCGTTACGGCACGATTGAAGAACAGGCCGCACCCATTCTGTTTTTGGCATCAGATGAAGCAAGTTACATCACAGGCACCGTGCTGCCCGTCGCCGGGGGCGATTTGGGCTGAAGCCGAGGCCTAGAGTTTGTCAGGGAAAAGTG
>DNPN01000108.1:820-6002 GCA_003501385.1 Rhizobium sp.
CGGTTTTCCCGAAAAGACAAACGAAAACAAGAAAAATTCCACTAGAATCATAGGCTTGCTAGTGGTTTTCATGATTGTGACATTTGCTCTCGAGGGTGCTGAACACTGTAGCAAATGTCACAATCAAACCACTAGTGCACATCACTTTGGGAGGAGTGAATATGCGCAAAATTGACGTGAATGATAAAATCGACACCAGCCCATTCGGAGGCTTTCAATGGGCTGTTGTTGCGCTATGCGCAACTTTGCTGATTGTTGATGGTTACGACGTGTTTGTCGCGGGAACAGTGCTGCCAACATTGATTGCAGAATGGGGCCTGACCAAGCCACAGGCCGGTGCGCTGCAAGCGTGGGCGCTGTTTGGCATGATGTTTGGTGCGCTTATCTTCGGCCAGCTCGCCGACCGTATTGGACGAAAAAAGGGCATTGCGATCAGCTTCTTGCTGTTCACGACCTCGACGCTTCTGACGGGATTTGCGACGTCACCAGACCAATTCAAGATTTTCCGTTTCATTGCGGGCCTTGGTTGTGGTGGCCTTATGCCCAACACTGTGGCATTGATGAATGAATATGCGCCCAAGCGTCTGCGCAGCACCATGGTGGCGCTGATGTTCTCCGGCTATTCGGTTGGCGGCATGGTCGCCGCTGGTCTCGGCATTGGCCTGATCCCGCACTATGGATGGCAGCCTATGTTCTTCGCAGCCGCAGTACCTCTGTTGCTTCTGCCGCTTATTGTGTGGCAACTGCCGGAATCCATTGGGTTTCTTCTTCGCCAAGGTCAACAGGACAAAGCAAAGCGCATCTACGCAAAGCTTTATCCCAAGACGGCGCTGGAAGCCGGCGATACTTTGGCTTTTAGCGAAACCAAGAGTACCTCAACCTCGGTGACTGAGCTGTTTCGCCATCAACGTATGCTGAGCACGCTCATGCTGTGGGTCGCCTTTTTCTGCTGCCTGCTGCTGGTATATTTGCTCTCCTCATGGCTGCCGAAAGTGTTGCAGGAGGCCGGTTACGCAGAAAAAGCAAGCCTCCTCAGCCTGTTCTCGCTTAATTTTGGCGGCATGGCAGGTGCCATTGTGGGTGGCTGGCTGGGTGACCGTTTCGGACTTCCCAAAGTGGTCGTTGGCTTTTTCATCGCAGCAGCGGTATCTATTGCGCTGATTGGCTATAATCCGCCCTCGACAATCTTGTTTCTGATGGTCTTTGTGGCAGGGGCCGCAACCATTGGCACACAGATCCTGCTCTACGCCAGCGTCGCACAGCTTTACAATCTTTCCATTCGCTCGACCGGGCTGGGGTGGGCGTCCGGGGTTGGCAGAATTGGTGCCATTGTTGGACCAACGCTGGGAGGAGCCCTTTTGGCGCAGCAGCTACCTTTGCAGCAAAACTTCCTGATTTTCGCAATCCCCGCAGCGGTCGCCGCTTTGGCAATGGTGGTCTTTGCCATCAGCAATGCTCGAAAAACCAAAACTGTTGTGCTCGCAACCGCATGATCGCAACCGCGATTCCCGGTGCATATATGCCTCAAAACCAAAGGAATACGGATCATGGCCTTTCTTGAGCGTCCGGGATATCGCCTTCATTACCGCATTGATGGTGCGCCAGGCGATAAGCCCTGGCTCACCTTTTGTAACTCACTGGGAACCGACCTTCACGCTTGGGACGCGCAAGTTGAAGCGCTATCGGAGCATTATTGCATTTTGCGCTATGATCGCCGGGGGCATGGCTTGTCCAGCGCGCCACCGTCGCCTTATGCGTTAAGCGACCTTGGTGGAGACGTGATTGCTTTGCTTGATGCGCTTGCTATTGAGCGCACCGATTTTTGCGGTCTGTCGATTGGTGGCCTCACCGGCCAATGGCTTGGCATTCACGAAAGGGAACGGCTGGGCAAAATCATTGTCTGTGCCACCGCTGCCAAAATTGGCACCGCGGAGGGCTGGAACGCCCGTATCCAATTGGTGCGGGAGCATGGCCTTGGCCATATTACCGCTGGCACAGCTGAACGCTGGTTTAGTCCAGCCTTCACCACGGCCAACCCCGCGATTGTGCAAGACATTCTGACCCGCTTTGTCGCGGTTTCCGCTGAAGCCTACATGGGCTGCTGCGCCGCACTCGCAGACGCCGATCTCACAGATCAGCTTGGCAAGATCACCAACCCGCTATTGGCAATTTCCGGCAACGATGACGCCGTGTGCCCGCCCGCCGATCTCCAAGCCATCGCCGATGGGGTGCAGCACGGACGGCATGTGTCTCTGCCCGGTCGGCATATTATCAATATCGAAGCGACGGATGCATTCAACGCGGCCATCATCGCATTCCTGTCCTCTTGATCCACAATCCGTGATTGATTTCTGTTTGCTTGCATCGAAATCATTCTGCACATCCATAGGGAGTAAACCGCAATGACCTCATCCACGCCCTTCATCAAGCCAGAGCATCTCAAAGGTGTTGCCTTTGACGGTGGCTGGAAAAGCTTGACCAAGGCACAGGACAGTTTTGAGCCTGCAACCGGCAAAACACTCGGCCAGATAGCCATGGCGACAGCGCAAGACATTGTTGGGGCTGCCGCCACGGCCCGCAAGGCCCAACCTGCATGGGCCGCAACACCCTATGAGCAGCGCGCCGAAATATTGCGCACCGCCGCCCGCATCGCAGAAAACAATCGCGATGAGATTGTTGACTGGATCGTGCGCGAATCCGGCTCAATCGCGCCGAAGGCGGGCTTTGAGGTCGCCCTGACGATCAAGGCTCTGTATGAGGCGTCCGCCATGCCATCGCAAGCAGCGGGGCAGGTTTTGCCGACCCAGCCGGGCCGTCTCAACCTTGCTCGCCGTCGCGCGATTGGTGTCGTCGGGGTGATTTCGCCGTTTAATTTTCCGCTCTATCTGGCCATGCGCGCGGTTGCCCCTGCCCTGGCTGTCGGCAATGGCGTGGTTTTGAAGCCCGATCCACGCACTGCTATTTGCGGTGGGCATGTGGTTGCGCGTCTGTTTGAAGAAGCAGGCCTGCCCACAGGTATTCTGTCAGTGTTGCCCGGCGATGGGGCCGCCGGGGCCGCCCTGTGCGATGCGCCCGATATCGGCATGATCCAGTTTACCGGCTCAACCGCGGCTGGCCGCAAAGTTGGTGAGGCCGCAGGGCGCAATCTCAAAAAAGTATCGCTGGAGCTCGGTGGTAAAAACTCTTTCATCGTCTTGGACGACGCCGATCTGGATCTTGCCGTTAAAAATGCAGTGTGGAGCACCTATCTCCATCAGGGACAGATCTGCATGTCGGCGGGCCGTATTTTGGTGCAGTCCGGCATCGCAAAAGAGTTTATCCGCAAGCTGGCGGAACATGCGAGCGCCATGCCGTCGGGCGATCCTGCCAGTGGACAAGTGGCGCTTGGGCCTTTGATTAACCAAGCCCAGCTTGATCATGCGGCGCGTATCGTTGATGCGGCCGTTGCCGGTGGTGCAGAAGTGGTCGCAGGCGGAGGCCATGACGGGCTCTATTTCCAACCCACCGTTCTTGCAGGCGTGAGCCGCGATAATCCGGCCTTCCAGGAGGAAATCTTTGGCCCGGTCGCCGTGGTGACGGTGTTTGACAAGGACGAAGACGCCATCGTCCTTGCCAATAATACGGATTACGGCCTGTCGGGTGCCATTGTCTCGCGCTCGATTGGCCGCGCATTGGCCATCGGCGAGCGGCTCAATGTTGGTCTGCTGCACATCAATGATGCAACGGTGAATGATGAAGTTATCAACCCCTTCGGCGGAGTTGGCGCATCGGGCAATGGCACCAGCATCGGCGGACCTGCAAATTGGGAAGAGTTCACACAATGGCAGTGGGTCACCATCAAGGCTGATGCGCCTGCCTATCCGCTTTGATCGATTGTTTATTGTTACGGGAGGAGATTATTATGAACCTGAGAATTCAATGCACAGAAATTACCGCCGCAGTCACTCGTGCCCAAGGGGCCGCCTTTACCATTGAAAAGGGGGACATTCGCGACCCAAAGGGAAGCGAAGTGCTGGTGCGGGTTGTTGCCACCGGCCTTTGCCACACCGATCTCATCGTGCGCGACCAATATTATCCAGTGCCACTGCCTGCGGTGCTGGGCCATGAAGGGGCCGGCATTGTGGAAAAGGTCGGGCCGAATGTTAAAACCATTCAGCCGGGCGATCATGTGGTGCTGACCTATGGGGCCTGTGGCCATTGCAACACTTGCACCGAAGGCCATGGTGCCTATTGCACCCATTTCTATGGGCGCAACTTTGGCGGCGCAGATGCCAATGGTGAGACGGCCATCCGTGACGCGGACGGAAAACCATTGCACGACCATTTTTTCGCACAATCTTCTTTCGCCACGTATGCGCTCGCAGAAGAGAACAATACGGTAAAAGTGTCGAAAGATGCCCCGCTTGATCTTCTCGGCCCGCTTGGCTGCGGCATCCAGACCGGTGCCGGTGCGGTGATGAACGCGCTGAAAGTGACGGCGGGATCAAGCTTTGTCAGCTTTGGTGCGGGAGCTGTGGGCCTCAGCGCCATCATGGCTGCGCGTATTGTCGGTGCTACCACTATTATCGCGGTTGATGTTGTGCCATCACGCCTTGCGCTGGCAAAGGAACTCGGGGCGACCCATGTGGTCAACAGCCGCGAACAGGATATGGTCGAGGTCATTCGAGACATCACCGGAACGGGCGTCAATTTTGCACTCGAATCCACAGGTCGGCCTGAGGTTCTGGCGCAAGGCATTGAAACACTTGGCCTGTTAGGGATGATTGGTGTGGTTGGCGCGCCAAAACTTGGCACCAAGGCCGAGTTTGATGTCAACAACCTGTTGCTCAATGGGCGTAGCATTCGCGGCATTGTTGAAGGTGACAGTGTGCCAAAGATCTTTATTCCGCAACTGGTAGAGCTTCACCGTCAGGGGCGCTTCCCCTTTGATAAGCTGGTCAAGTTCTATCTTCTGGCCGACATTAATCAGGCGGTAAAAGAGAGTGAAAGCGGTGTGACGCTGAAGGCAATCTTGCGCATGCCGGGTGCTTGATATTTTTTCACGGCTCTTTGAACATCAACGAGAGCATGAGAAAGGACCTTGTTGCATCGATCAGATTGAGGTCGAGATAACCCTACTGCATAATTCCTTAAATCGGAATCGATTTGAGGAGAAAATTATGCAGCAGATATAAAGAGCTAC
>DNPN01000278.1 GCA_003501385.1 Rhizobium sp.
TGCACAGGCGCGAGTTGGTGTCGATATTGGCGGAGCCAATAAAGCCCTTCATCAGCTTGTTGGCGACGTAATAATCCTCTGTCAGCATCTGGCCGGAGACGTAGAATGCAACCGAGTCCGGCCCGTATTCTGTGATGGTTTGTTGGAAACGATCAGCTACCAGATGCAGCGATTCATCCCAACTTGCACGTTGGCCATAAACTTCGGGAAAAAGCGCGCGGCCATCCAGATCCAGTGTTTCGCCGAGCGCCGAGCCTTTGGAGCAGAGTCTGCCGAAATTAGCCGGATGGTCGGGATCACCCTTGATGCTGACCTTGCCGTTCTCCTCCACCCGCGCAATCACGCCGCAGCCGACCCCGCAATAGGGGCAGGTGGTTTTGGTCTCTTTGGCTGTGGCGTGAGGCATGGTCTGTCTCCTGAAAGGCATGGCCTCTTCTGACGGTTAAAACGATAGCGAAAGATAAATCATCTCGCCTTCAAGCTTGACGGGGAAGGTGGCCGCAGCCCCCTCATCGGCCCCTTGCGCCAATCCGGTTTCCAGATTGATCACCCAATTGTGCAGCGGGCAAGTGACACAATTGTCGTGGACAATCCCCTGGCTTAAGGGGCCGTTTTTGTGGGGGCATTTGTCTTCCATGGCAAACACCCGATCATCGTGGGTGCGAAATACCGCAATGGTCGTGTCACCATTTTTGACGCAGCGTGCCCCTTGGCGTGGAATATCGTGCAGGGAGCCAATCGCCATCCAGTTTTTTGCCATCAGGTTCATTCGGCGGCCTCCTTGCGCATGATGGCCATGGGCTGGAACTCATGCTTGTCTTTGCCGGAGACGCGCTCCGACCATGGGTCCACCTGTGCGAATTTTTGAGAGAAGACGAAACGCTCGAAATAGGCCTTGCGCTTGGCCTCATCCTCCATGATCTGGCGGCGGATTTCATCGTGGCCAATGCGCTTGGCCCATTTGTAAATGCGCTCCAGATAACGGCCTTGTTCGCGATACATCTGGGTGAGAGCGACGATATGCTCCAGCGCTTCATCCTCGGTTTTGACAAGGCCGAGCACGTCCGTTCCCTTGATGTCGAGACCGGCGGCCCCGGCAAAATGGATTTCAAAGCCGGAATCGACGCAGATCACGCCGATGTCCTTGCAGGTGGCCTCGGCGCAGTTGCGCGGACAGCCGGAAACGGCCAATTTCAGCTTGGCCGGTGTCCACGAACCCCACATGAATTTTTCAATGCGAATGCCAAGCCCGGTGGAATCCTGCGTGCCAAAGCGGCACCAGTCGGAACCAACGCAGGTTTTGACGGTGCGAAGACCCTTGGCATAGGCTTGACCGGAAACAAAGCCTGCCTTGCCAAGATCAGCCCAGACAGCGGGCAGGTCTTCTTTCTTGATGCCGAGCATGTCGATGCGCTGGCCGCCGGTGCATTTCACCGCCGGAATGTTGAACTTATCGACCACATCGGCAATGGCGCGCAGTTCTTTTGATGAGGTCATCCCGCCCCACATGCGCGGCACGACAGAATAGGTGCCATCCTTCTGGATGTTGGCGTGGACCCGCTCGTTGATGAAGCGCGATTGGTAATCGTCGGCATATTCATCAGGCCAATCACAGACGAGGTAATAGTTCAGGGCCGGACGGCATTTTGCGCAGCCGCAGGAGGTTTTCCACTCCAGTTCCTGCATCACGGCAGGGATGGTTTTAAGAGATTTGGCCTTGATCAGACGGCGCACATCATCATGGCCAAGCTCGGTGCAAGTACACATCGGCGTCACGGCCGATGGGTTATAGGCGTCGCCCAAGGTCAGCGCCATGAGTTGCTCGACCAGACCCGTACAGGAGCCGCAAGAGGCGGATGCCTTGGTATGGGCGCGCACCTCGTCCAGCGAAGTCAGGCCCTTGGAGGTAATGGTCGTGACGATTTTGCTCTTGCAAACGCCGTTACAGCCGCAGATTTCCGCATCATCTGGCAAGGCTGCAACGGCCGCCATAGGGTCCAGCGGGGTGCCTCCCTGATAGGACTGGCCGAAAATAAGCGTATCGCGCATCTGGGAAATATCGGTGCCGCGTTTCATCAGGTCGAAAAACCATGATCCATCACCAGTTTCGCCGTAGAGCACCGCGCCGATGATCTTGTTTTCCTTGAGGATCAGGCGCTTGTAGATGCCAGACGAGGCATCGCGCAAAACGATTTCCTCCCGGTCAGGGCCTTCGGCAAAGTCACCGGCTGAGAACAGATTGATGCCGGTAACCTTCAGCTTGGTGTTGACCACAGAGCCGTGATATTCAGCGCTTCCGCCAATCAACCGATCCGCCAGCACCCGCGCACTTTCATAGAGCGGCGCAACAAGCCCATAACATTGGCCACGATGCTCGGCACATTCGCCCAGCGCAAACACCGAGGCATCCGAGGTCTGCATGCCATCATCCACCACAATGCCGCGATTGACGGCAATGCCGGCATCTTTTGCCAAGGCTGAGGCTGGCCGGATGCCAACGGCCATCACCACCATGTCGCCTGCGATGGTGCGGCCATCTTCCAGCTCGATGCCTTCAACCTTGTCGGTGCCGAGAATCTGTTTGGTATTGGCCTTGGTGATAATCTCAATGCCGCGCTCGTTCAGCGCTTTTTCCAAAAGGTACGCGGCGGCGGGGTCCAGTTGCCGTTCCATAATGGTCGGCATCAGGTGAATGACCGTCACCTCCATGCCCTGACGCTTGAGGCCATAGGCGGCCTCAAGCCCAAGCAGCCCCGCACCAATGACAATGGCGCGGCCCTTGTTTTTTGCGATGTCCAGCATTTTCTCGACATCATCGAGATCACGATAGGCCAGTACACCGGGCAATTGATGACCGGGAACCGGAATGATGAAGGGCAGAGAGCCGGTGGCAATCACCAGCTTGTCGTATTGGGCGGTGATGCCATTGGCGGAGGTGACGGTTTTTGCGTGCCGATCAATCTGCGTGACTTTTGCGCCCTTGTGCAGCGTCACTCTATTCGCCGCATACCAGGCGTCATCATGGATGATGATGTCATCATAGGCTTTTTCACCCGACAACACGGGCGAGAGCATGATGCGATCATAATTGACGCGGGGCTCCGCATTGAAAATGGTGACATCAAAGAGGCCGGGGGCTTTTTCAAACAGTTCTTCCAGCATCCGCCCCGGGGCCATGCCATTGCCGACGATAACGAGTTTTTCCGCCATGGTCTTACTCCGCAGCTTCAACAAAGCGGTGACGCTCGTACAGGAACTTCAACACAGCTTCGCGGGATTTGAGATAGGTCCGGTCTGCCGCAAGCGCGATGCGGTCACGCGGACGCGGAATTGGCACGTCCAGCACTTCGCCAATGCAGGCTGCCGGGCCGTTGGTCATCATCACAATGCGGTCGGACAGCAGCACGGCCTCATCGACATCATGGGTGATCATGATCATGGTATTGCCAAGTCTGGCATGGATTTCCATCACCGCATCCTGCAGATGGGCGCGGGTCAGGGCATCAAGCGCACCGAAAGGCTCATCCAGCAGCAGGATTTTTGGCTCCATCGCGAGTGCGCGGGCAATGCCGACGCGCTGTTTCATGCCACCCGAAATTTCGGCAGGGCGCTTGTCCTTGGCATGGGCCATCTGCACCAGATCAAGGTTGCGCATCACCCAATCATGCTTCTCAGCCTTGGTCTTCTTGCCCGCAAACACTTTGGATACGGCAAGATTGACGTTTTCATACACCGTCAGCCATGGCAGCAGCGAGTGGTTTTGAAACACCACCGCCCGCTCCGGCCCCGGCGCATTCACCTCGGTGTTTTCCAACAGGATGGCACCGGATGAGACCCGCGTGAGGCCCGCGATCAGATTGAGCAAGGTGGATTTGCCGCAACCGGAATGGCCGATGATGGAGACAAATTCACCCTTGCCAATGGTGAGCGACACATCCTTCAACACCTCGGTTTTGCTGCCGCCGCGCTCAAAGCTTTTGTCGATATGGTCGATTTTTAGATAGACGTTCATCGCAGATCTCCTCTGTTGTTTTGCGCATGCCCGGACGGAAAACCGCATTACACTTTTCCTGGTCATGCTTAGCCTTTCGCTGTGCCGCGAGTGATAATGCTGCCCAGCAAGCCGACGAGCTTGTCGAGGAAAAAGCCGGTGATGCCGATATAGGCGAGCGCCACAATGATGTCGGACAGGTGAGATGAGTTCCACGCATCCCAGATGAAGAAGCCAATACCGACACCGCCGGTCAGCATTTCCGCCGCCACAATCGCCAGCCATGACAGGCCGATACCAATGCGAAGGCCGGTGAAGATGTAAGGGGCCGCCGCTGGCACCATGATATGGAAGAAAAATTCCAGCGGGTTGAGCCGCAAAACACGGGCGATATTGCGATAATCATCGGGAATATTGCGCACGCCCACGGCGGTGTTGATAATCACCGGCCAGATCGATGTGATGAAAATCACAAAAATTGCCGACGGATTGGAGTTCTGAAACCCTGCCAGCGATAGCGGCAACCACGCCAGCGGTGGTACGGTGCGCAGGATCTGGAAAATCGGGTCCAGCCCGCGCATGATCCAGATGCTTTGCCCCACCAGAGCGCCGAGCAATACGCCGACAATGGCCGCCAGACCAAAGCCAATTGCCACTCGTTCCAGCGAGACCAATACCCGCCAGCCAAGGCCAATGTCCTGCGGGCCATTGTTGAAAAAGGGTGAGGCGATCAAATCATGGGCATCGACCCACACCTGAGACGGTGGTGGCAAGGTTGCCCCGGCATGGGAACAGGCGATTTGCCAGATGCCAAGCAGAATAGTGACAACGACCAGAGGCGGCACCACATTGCGCAGCAGGGCCATGCCCGCTTTGTGCACGTGGCGGCGGTATTCCGTTGGTGCCCTTGCCAGCACCACCACGGTGCCGAGGGCGGCGGGCTGTGGCGCGATGGTGTTGGTCTCGAGTTTTCGGATGGATGCGGACATCAGATGTCTCCCCTGCGCGTCATTAAACCGCTGTCTTGATGGTCAGGCTGTCGAGATAGGCCTTCGGGTTTTCGGGATCGAACACCTTGCCGTCAAAGAAGGTTTCCTTGCCGCGTGAGGTGGAGGCGGGGATGTCGGTAGTGGCCACCGAAAGGTCTTTTGCCGCTGCACGCCAGATGTCTTCCCGGTTCACCTTGTCAACCAGCGCCTTCATGTCGGTGTCGGCGGGCAGTTTGCCCCAGCGGATGTTCTCGGTGAGAAACCACAGATCATGGCTCTTGAAGGGGTACGAAGCGTGATCCTGCCAGAACTTCATTTGCAGGCCGGTGTTTTCTGCCACGCGGCCATTGCCGTAGTTGATATTGCCTTTGAGGCGGCCCAGCACATCCTTTGCCGGAACATTGAACCATTGGCGCTTGCCGAGAATATCGGCCATTTCGGCCTTGTTCTCCATTTTATCGCACCACATCTGCGCTTCCAGAATGGCCATCAGCAGGGCCTTGGTGGCATTTGGATTCTTCTCAATCCAATCCGAGCGCATCGAAAATGCCTTTTCGGGATGGCCTTTCCACAATTCTCCGGTGGTACAGGCGGTAAAGCCAATGCCCTGATTGACCAGCTGCTCGTTCCATGGCTCACCCACACAGAAGGCATCCATGGTGCCAACCTTCATGTTCGCCACCATTTGCGGCGGCGGAACCACGATGGTGGACACGTCCTTGTCTGGATTGATGCCACCAGCCGCAAGCCAATAGCGTATCCACAGGTCATGGGTGCCACCGGGGAAGGTCATGGCCACTTTGACATCGCCGGTTGCTGCCTTTTTCGCGGCAAAGGCATCTTTCAATTTTGCGGCATCCAATGTCACGCCGGTCTGGGCATATTCCTTGGCCACGGAAATGCCCTGGCTGTCGAGATTGA
>DNPN01000217.1 GCA_003501385.1 Rhizobium sp.
GACGGCCTTCCTCGGATACGTACGGCCCTTCTGGAGGAGAAGAACGTCTCGCGCGCGGCGCGACGCCTTTCTCTCGGCCAGCCCGCCATGAGCCATAATCTGGCACGTCTCCGACGCCTGCTGGGAGACGAATTGCTGGTGCGCAGTGCTGGCGGCATGGTGCCAACGCCGAAGGCCGTCAGTCTCGAAGTCGAACTTCGGGCGACAATGCGCAAGATCCGCATGCTGTTTGCGGAGCAGATGCCTTTCGATCCCTCAATAGCGCAAATGACCTTTCGAATCGGCGTGACCGACAGTGCCGAAGCCCTGCTCATTCCAACGGTGATGGCCTTGCTGCTCAAAAAGGCACCCGGCGTTTCGCTCAAGCTCATTCCCATAGACGGGGTCGACGTCGCCGATGGTCTGGAGATGGGCGTGCTGGATCTTGCCATCGGCACCTTTGCCGGGGGACGAAGCTACCACAAGCAGCGCGTGATCTATTCCGAAGGCTATCATACGGTTTTCAACGCCGCCCTGGTCGCGATCGGCGATGCCATGACGCTTGACGACTACAGGCGCTATTCGATGCTGGCGGTCGAAGGAGCCGACGGAGACGCGGTTCTGAGCGCCTTGGGACGTGCAGGCGTGTGGCCTCACATCGCGCTGCGAACGCCCCATCTGCTGGCGATCCCGACCATCGTGTCTCAGGCACCGATGATTGCCACGGTCCACACCCAGGTGGCGGAACGTTTTGCGGCGTATTTCAACCTGTCTGTCAGGCCCTTTCCCAAAGAGATCGGCCTTGCGCCCGCAAAACTGACACTGGTGTGGCATACGGCCAGCGACAAAGCCCCGGCACACCGTTTTATGCGCGATCTCGTTGCCGAAGCGCTCAGATGCCTGCGGGTGAGGAAACGATAGGCTACAGAGGTTCACCGGGAGGTGTCATCGGCAACGACCCACGATCACCTTGGAAATCCGCCAGACCGGATGGGAGTGGTGGCCCTATTTTGAGCCGCATCACTATTTGAAGGTTCCCAACGCTATCGCGGCCCGGTGTTATGTCGGCTTTGTCGATGGTGCGCCCGTTGCGCATCTTGCCATGTCCACTCGGCCCGGATTGACGGAAGGCCGAGCCTGCCGTTTGGTGGTCATGCCGGAATGGCAAGGTGCTGGGATTGGCTTAAGGTTTTTGAACGCCGTTTGTGCGGCATGGCGGCGCGGCCAAAACCCCTATTCGATACCGTTGCCGACCTTGATCAATACGTCTCACCCCGGCCTGATCAGGGCATTGCGTCGCCATCCTCTGTGGGCACAGGTCTCGGTCTCGCTTTATGGTAGCGCCAAAGCGAGAAGCGCGGATGCAATCTCAAGATCGGCGGGCCGCATCAAGGCAGGTTACGGGGGACACTTCCGAGCCGTTCAAGGGTTTCGGTATGTTGAGGGGATTGGGATGCGCTGTTGAATTCGCTCAAGGGATAAAGCTGGTAGCGAGTTGCTGAAACACGAGGAAACAACTGATGCAACAATACGAATCGATATATGACTATAGTCACTGGAAAGCTCACGGGCTTCCAATTCCTACACGCCATATTCGGAACATTGATGTGAAACACGATATAAACCTCGTCAGGCAGATAATGATCCAACTGCGGGATAAACCGGACCTGAAACCAGCTCCCGTGCTGGTAGATGGCTACGAACCGCTCCTCGTTGCCCGTCATATGGAACGACTTCATGCTGCCGGATTGGTCGAAGGAAATGTTTCCCGCACGCTTGGCAGCGCCGCGCCGCTCGTCTTGGCAACTGACCTATCGCTCGAAGGACATACCTTCCTTGCCGCACTGGAAAACAAGCAGGTTTGGACAAAACTAAAGGAAGCCCTGTCACCGGATGAGCTAGCCAGCCTGCCTGTTAAGAAACTCAGCGAGGTTGCCGTGGAACTAGCAGTGCAATGGGCCAAACGGAAATTGGGTCTCGCTGATTAAGCGGCGGCGGTATTTTGTTTTCGTGTCCGAAAGCTAACGCCGATCTGTCCAGAAGGTCGCGCCGCGCCACACTGCCCTCAAACGAGCGCGATCGTTGCTGTCGTTTACTCGATTTTCCGAATTGCACTGCCTTGATCAACGATCAAACACGTTATGAACAGGATTATGCAAGCGAGCTCATGTAGGGGGGTGTTACCTTCTAGACACGAGCTGGACTAACGCACATCCCACCAAGCTACCGTAAAATAATAAGAAAAGAGGAGTTTATCCCCGGTGGGATCGCGTTGGCGAATGCAAATTGCCTGCTTGAAACGCCAATTTATAGCGCAATCTTCTGGACAAATTCTCACATTCTTCTCGCATTGTTCTGCCAATCCGGCTGACAAGAACAACATTCTGAAATGAAAAGAGAAAATGCGTCGCCGTTCACCAATTGAATGACGAAATGAGAGAATTTTGCAGAGTTGCAAGCTTTTGGGGCGGCGCACTGGGCGACTCTAAACCGTGAAGTTTGGTTACACTTCATCCGTCGAGGTAACAGTTTCGATAGTGCTTTGAAATTTATGGAAAAATACGCTCTCCCGTGACGCAGCTGTGTTTGGAGAACCGTAACCTCTCGATAGCCACGCGAAGCGGCATGGCCGCTGTTAACGCAGATCATGCGCTAGGCGTTTTGTCACTAAATTTGTTGTATATTATAACTGATAAAATTCATCCGATATGATTTAATTTACCCCAACCAAGAGCAAAGCGACTTCTGTGGACGGTGGTGCCGCAAGCTGGATGGTGCAACCGCCTGCAACTAAAGAGGCATCAGACAACCAGTTTATAATCAACGACTTTATGACTATGAGGCCGAACGTTTACCAGTGCCTGGCTCTTCGGCGGCGCGTTCCAGTCGACGCTTGAATTCCAGCGCTACCATCGGCAATGCCGCGTCCACCATTTCCTGATCGCTCATATCCTGAACGACTTTTGCAAGCTCATTGTAAAGGTTGGCGGCTTCACGAGCGATTCGACGCTGTGGCGGCTTTTGGCCGACATCGTGGTAGATGGCGGCTACACGATCATGAAGGCGTTCCAACAATTCAGCATCAAGCTGAACTGTCATTCTAACGCCGCCCGCAGCGTCAAACATCTCGCCTTTTCCTGTCGCTAGCCAATTAATGTTGACGCCCAACAGTTCGTTGTAAATTGCCAATATTACGGCATCGGGTGTTCTCTCACCGCGTTCGTAATACGCAAGTGTGTTTTTACTTATGCCGAGTTTCTCGGCAAAATCCGCTCGATCAGGATCGCCCAATTTTCTGCGAACATCCCGAATTCTGGCACCCAATGGTGTTTTCGGATCGTTTTCCGGTTTAGCCAACAATCCACCCATTAGAACATAATTGCGTATTTACAAATACGCAATTGTTGTCTATCCATTCTTCTAGCGGGCCGCTTAAGCGGGCCGCGATTGTTCAAACACCACCAACAAAAAGCGGATGCGCCAACATCCGCTTTCGTCAGGAGTAATCGCAATGGGTGCCATCAACTGGACCCCGAAGCGGATTCTGTGTGAGATTCAGGAGCGTGGCATGACGCTCGAACAACTCGCACGCCGCAACGGACGTAACCCCAGCAGCTTCCGCCACGTCTGGAAGCGCCCGAACAAAATCAATGAAGCCATTATTGCTGACTTCATCGGACAGAAGGTCGAAACGCTTTGGCCTAGACGTTATCCCAAGACCACCACTCGCATCTACGATAGCGCAAAACATGGGCCGTTAGAAAGCCAAAAATCTAACGCTGCCGTTGGCATGAGGACGGCAGCATGAGCGCTCGTCTGTCAACAGTTTCCGCATGGGCTGGCAACGTCACGTTTGCTGCACGGGCCTGACCATGAGCAAGCGCCGCGATCCCAACACTATGGACCTCTTTCACGATTACCAACCGCCAGAAGTGGCGGCACGGTTTGAGCCGGATGTCGCCAAGGGCGGCACACTGGACGTGAAGATTGCCCGTGTTCTTTCCGAGGCCATGAGCCGCAGCGGAAAGAGCCGTGAGCAGATTGCGGCTGAGATGTCGGATTATCTCTCCCAAAACGTGACCGAGAACATGCTGGATTGCTACGCATCACCTGCACGGCGTGACCACAAAATCACGCTGGAGCGTTTCATTGCCCTGATCGATGTAACTGGCTGCCATGAGCTGCTTGGGTTCGTTTGCGAGTTCTCCGGTTTTGTTGCCGTCCCATTCCGATATGGCGAAGTGATCCAGCTTTGGCAGACGGAAGAGCGCCTTGCCGAGTTGGAACGTAGAAGGTCCGCCCTGCGTGGCCGAGTGGGAGGGCTTTTGAAATGAGCTTCCTATCTGCCCAAGAAATCGCTGACACGGTTGTGCGCCTAAAACTGAAGGTCATGCCGCTGACAAAAAAGGGCGTGATTGATTTCATCAAGCGTGAAGGCTGGATGGATCTGCCCACCAACCTTTGCAGAAAGCGGACGGGTCGCGGTGGCGGCTTCGAGTACCACATTTCACTTTTGCCAGACGCCTTGCAGCTGGCCCTTCATGCCGAAGCCACCCGCGAAGTGGTCCTCGCCAATCAGGAAGCCAAGAAGGTGCAAGAGATTGCACGGCGTGAAAAGCTTTCGACCGCCAACCTTTCGGCCCGTCAACGTGACGTAATGAATGCTCGCTCGGCCATCCTGTCGGCTATCGAAATGCATCGGATTGTCGCCGGGGTTTCGCTGAGACAGGCGATCCAATTTTTTCTGGCCGATCCGGCGGCGCTGGACATTGCCGAAGCAGTCCTGATGACAGCGAATGACCGAGCTTCAAGCAAGGCGACGGTCAGCCGTGCCACAATTTATGAATGGTTCAAGCTACGGGATGCGTCGGGCCTTGGCGCTCTTGCTCCATTGCCGACCAAGGAAAAGCAGGACGTGCCATCGTGGTTCTGGCAGTTCCTGCGGTTTTATGCGCAGCCGACCAAGCCCTGCCTAACCGACGCGTTAGAAACTTATTGCAAGGCGCTGCCATCGCATATGATGCCGCCGAACTATGATCAGGTGCGCCGGTTGATGGCGCGGCTTGGCAATGTCGAAAAGCACCGTGGGCGTGAAGGGTCTTTAACCCTGAAAAGCCGTATGGCCTTCACCATGCGCTCGACCGCCGACCTGTTGCCGGGTTGCGTTTACACCGCCGACGGCAAGACTTTTGACGCCGAGATCGCACACCCGATCCACGGCCAGCCATTTCGGCCAGAAATCACCTCTATCGTGGATGTGGCCACGCGCCGTTGTGTCGGCTTTTCCTTTGGTTTGGCAGAAAACACCATCGGCGTTGTCGATGCGCTTCGCTACGCCTGCGAACAGAACGGCATTCCAGCGATTTTTTATGTGGACCGTGGGCCGGGGTTTAAGAACGACGTGCTGGACAACCAGTTGACGGGCGTGACTGAGCGGCTGGGCATTACCAAGCTGCATTCCTTGCCGCAAAACTCGCAAGCCAGAGGCATTATCGAACGCTTCAATGGCTCGGTCTGGAACCCGCTGTCGAAAGAGTTCGACACCTATATCGGCGTTGACATGGACCGGCAGGCCCGGCAGAAATCATTCAAAACCACTCGTAAAGACATCAAGCAATTCGGCGCTTCCAGCCGCTTGCCATCATGGCAGGATTTTCTAACGGCCTGCGTCAATGCCGTTGCCGCTTACAATGCCAAGCCGCATTCATCACTGCCGGGCAAAATGTCGCCAAACCAAATGTGGGAATACCATGTCTCCACCGGCTTCGAGATTGTGCCGGTTCTGGAACACGAAAAGAATGATCTGTTCCGCCCGTATGTGAAGCGCCGCACCCGTCGCGCCATGATCGAATGGCTGACCAACTCCTATTTCCACCTCGCACTGGAAGAGTTCCACGGCGATGATGTTCTGGTCGGTTACGACATTCACGATGCCAGCAAGGTCTGGGTGCGGGAGATTGAGCGCCGCGACGGCGAAGAACTGATGGGCCGTTTGATCTGCGTTGCCGTCTTTGCAGGCAATGAGGAGCGTTACATTCCGCTTACCATGGAACGCTCGGCAATCGAGAAGCGGGCAGCGTCTCGCGCCCGCCGCCTCAATGATCATCTGGCCGAAGTCGAAGCGGAATTGTCGCCAGCCCGCTATCTGGAAGCCACGGCACAGCAGCCCATGCAGGTGATCGACGTGACGCCGGAACTCGTATCGGCAGGGCCAACCTTGATTGTCAGCAATGGACAGGAAATCTCTCAAAGCCCGACGGTTGCGAGTGAACAACCTCGCAGGCGGGGCTTTGCAAGCGATGAAGAGCTTGCCGCATGGGCGCTCGACCATCCCGATCAAGTCACCAGTACCCACGTTCGCGTCTTGAGATCGGCGCTTCAACGCCCCGGCTCAATTGAACTTCTCCGACTGTCAGGCATCGACCTGGACGCGCTTCGAAACCTCATCCGCGCCGCTGCCTGACAGTCGTCAACACCAAGGAAAATACGCATGAAGAATGTTTTTGTCGAGACCAGCAATGTAAAACGGTTTCAATCTGCCCTTGCCGCCCTTGAGCAGCGTGGTGCGCAAGAGGCCTGCCTTGCGGTTGTCGATGGTCTGCCCGGCTTGGGCAAGACCACCACGCTGAAGCACTGGGTGGCGCACAATGGCGCAATCTACCTGCGGGCCAAGAAAGAATGGACGGCAGCATGGTTCATGAACGAGCTGCTCGAAGAGCTTCGGGTTAATCCGCCGTACTCATTTCAGAAGAAGTTCGGGAAGGTCGTTGAAGAACTGGCGATGCGCAACAGCACTGCTGCCATGGCCCGCCGCAATTTTGCGCTGGTCATCGACGAAGCCGACCATATCAGCAAGAAGGAAACCATCCTCGAAACCGTCCGCGACATTTCTGACATCATCGAGCTGCCGATCATTCTTGTTGGCATGGGCAAGGTCAACGATCATCTGACCCGCTTTCCGCAGGTGTCTTCCCGCGTCAGCCAGAAAGTCCGGTTCGAAAAGGCAACCCTTGCCGATGTGAAAACGCTGATCGACCAGCGTTGCGAGGTCAAGGTTGCCGACGATCTAGCCGGTTTCGTCTTTAAGGTCAGCCAAGGCTATAACCGCGAAGTGCTGGAAGCCATCGCCAATATCGAGCGGTTTGGCCTGCGCATGGAACCCGGCGATCAGGGCGTCAGCATGGCTGATATGGCGGGCATGGCGATCATCAAAGACCGCCACAACGGCCAGTCCATCATGGTGCCGGAGGTACTGTGATGACCGCTCGGCTGGAAAACGGCACCTTGCCGACAACCCTCTTACATTGCCTTGCTGATGGCTCCTGCAAAACCATTGACGAGTTGGACGCCACGTTGTCGTTAGACCGGGGGCAGATTTCCGATGGTGCTTTTCGCCTTATCATGCGCGGCTATGTCGAACGCATTGAAAAGGGTTGCTATCAGCTCACACCTGCGGGCGTGGATGCTGCCGCCCGTGGCGAAATTCTCAAGGGTGGTCCGATCCGGCCCGACACTGCGAGTGTTCGCAAACCCGTCTACGACACATTCCGCCAACGGATTTGGACCGCCATGCGTATGGGCGGCAATTTCACCATTGGCGACATTGTCATGGTCGCGGCCAAGGCAGAGGACAAAGACGCAGAAAACAACGCCCGTTGGTATGTGCGCCGCCTGAAAAGTGCCGGTTACGTGATCGAGCTGCCCATTCGCCAGCGCGGCACCAAGCTGACGTCCAGCGGCCACAAGCGGTTTCGGCTTTTGAAAGATACCGGGACAAAAGCCCCGGTCTACCGCCCGAAAACCAAAACGCTCCACGACTACAATCTTCGTGAGGACGTGCCATGCAGCAAATGAAGCTGATGGGCTTGGCCGATCCTGCATGGATGGAGGTGTTGCGCACTGAGGCCGCGAAACCGGACCGCACCAAGGCGGACATTGCCAGAGAGCTTGGCGTGTCACGCACCGCCATCTCCTTGCTATGTGCTGGCAAATACAGCGCCCGAACGGACAAGGTGCAAGCCAAGATCGCCGGTCCTGTGATGGCGCTTTATGCGCGGCGTGTCTGGTGCCCGCATTTGCGCAAAGCCATCACCCCAGAGGCCTGCGGCGAGTTTTGCGCAGCCCCCATGTCCACCAGTGATCCCGGCAAGCTCAAGCATTGGGCCGCTTGCCGCAACTGCAAACAGAACCCCGAAAACAGCGTTGCGGCTCCGGCTGCACCGCCATCCCTCCAAGTTTCGACCATTTGACAGAAAAGGAAATGCTCATGAAATCCACCACGAAAAGCAAAGCCAAGGCCATTCTTCGTGTTCCGCAGTCTCGCGAGGATGCCGTGTGGGCCGTTGGCCGTATCGGCACATTACGCCGGGAAATTGCCGCTCAGAAGGCCCTTTCTGATGAAGTTATCCGCCGCGCTGGCGAGAAATTCGAGCGCGATACTGCTGACATGTCGGCGGAACTGATTGAACACGAAAAGGGTGTGCAGACATGGTGCGAAGCCAATCGCTTGACCCTGACCAATGACGGTAAGGTCAAATATCATGATTTCGGCACAGGCCGGATCAATTGGCGCGCACGTCCGCCCAAGGTTTCAGTCCGTGGCGTCGATGCCGTTATTGAGGCCTGCAAAAAGCTTGGCTTCAGCATCTTCATCCGTACCAAGGAAGAGCTGAACAAGGACGCCATGCTGGCCGATCCTGACAAGGCGCGGGTGATTTCCGGGGTCACCATTTCGTCGGACGGCGAAGACTTCCTGATTGAACCCCTTGAGCTTGAAACCTCGACGTCGAAGGGGTGAGCCAGATGGATCAGCGCGTCATGTCCTCCTACAGCCAAGGCTATGCGCTTTGCACGGCGGGTGGCGTCTTGCTCGGTCACAGTTACCGGGCAACCGAGGCGGAAGCCATCGCCTCGGTGTTCCAGAACCCAGACCACCGCGATGCATTTTGGCAAACGGCGCAGGCAGACGGCATGACCGTGCAATTCGTCTACGCCCACATTTTCACCCCGAAATTCTTCGTCACCATCCCCTCTGAAGAGAAGGCAGATGCAGCATGACCTATGATTATATCCGCAATTACTACGGCATTGACGTGCCGATCGGCCAATATGTTCAGCACACCGTGACCGGGCGGTTTGGAATTGTCAAACCCGAAGGCGGGAGCAACCTGCATTATGTTCAGGTGCAGTTTGAAGGTGATCGGCATGTTTCAAACTGCCACCCGGACGAGCTGGATTATGATGTGGCCGACATGCTGGCAGGCGTGGCATGAACACCAACGCCATCATCAATATTGCCAAAGCCCAACTCGGCCTTGACGAGGTGACCTACCGTGCCTTGCTGTTGCGGGTAACGGGAACCGAGTCTTTGCGGGCAATGAGCGAACGCCAGAAGCTTGCCGTTGTCGATGAGTTCAAGGCGAAGGGCTTTCGGGTAAAACCGACACCTAAGAAAAAGCTGCGGGTGTCAGACAAGCGCTATATCCGACTTATCCATGCGCTGTGGAATTCTTGCCATGCCCTCGGCGTGGTTTCTAACGGCACCCGTGCGGCGCTTCGGGAATTTTGCCGGGGTATTGTGTTCCCCGGCAATGACAAGGTCGCAGTTGATCCCGATACGCTGGATTATGACAAGGCCAGCAAGGTGATTGATGCTTTGAAGGCAATGGAACAGCGCGGCAAAGAAAAGGCCGCGCTATGACCTTATCTGCAAGCTGCCATACCCATTTTTTGAATGCCGCTCTCAAAGTTGGCGGGATCATAAATCCACACGGTCTTAAGGTCGCCTTCGGGCGCTCCGGCATTCATCGGGACCAGACACAGGTATTGCGCAAAGCCATCACGCAGGGAGCCATCGGGTTGCATTGCGACCCAAAGCATGTTGTTTTCGGGGGAGCGCCACTTTGCGTCTACCACCTTCTTTTCAGATTTAACCGCTTTCAGCGCTTTGCTTTGCCACGGCTTCAATTTTACGTCCGCGCTTGCTGGTCCGGCAAAAACTGCCGCCATCAAGGCACTCATTATCAAAAATCGCATGTTTATAGCCCCATTTCTAACGGCGCTCGTCTATCAGTTGCATTTGGCTTTTGGCAATCGTTTTTGGCAGGTGCCGCATGACGGACGCTGAACGCGCGAAAGCTCTGCCCGCCTCACTGGCCGATGTCGCCGACACGCTGGGGCTTGAAGTCGCTTTGAAGATCATCAGCGAATTTGGCGGGCAAGAGATCAAGTTTCCCAAACTCCCGGATGATGACCACCCGGTGATCGTCGCTCTTGGCAAAGAGGACGGTTATGCGGTATGTCAGTTCCTGACCGGATGCTTTATCTATGTGCCACACATGAAGGCCCGGCGCTCTGTCCGCATGGATGTGCTGGCATTGCAAAATGCAGGCAAGGGACGGCGCGAGATTGCCCGTATCCTTGGTGTCAGCCAGCGGCATGTGCGGCGCATGGCCAATAAGGCCAAAAACCCTAATCAGTATGATCTATTTGCCTGACCGGACCTGACGTCCGGTCTTTTATAGTGCGTATTCACGCCAAAGTCCTCGCATCTGCAAACCGCAACCGCGAGGCCGAATGTCCCCCACACTTGTTTCCCGCATTGATGCATCCGTGCTGAAGGCTATCGCGCCCACGCCGCCCTCGAAGAAGGCAGCAACGCAAAGGGCCATCATCACCGCCTTTGGCGAGATGTTGCCGGAGTTGCTCACCCTGATCGAATGCACCACGCCGCTGCGGATTGCGCATTTTCTGGCGCAGGTCGCGCATGAGAGCGACGGCTTTTGTACTTTGGAAGAATACGCTTCCGGTGCAGCCTATGAGGGCCGTGCTGATCTGGGCAATGTCCGCCCCGGCGATGGCGTCCGCTACAAAGGCCGTGGACCGATCCAGCTCACTGGCCGCACCAATTACCGCGCCTTCACGGTATGGATGCGCAAGATTGATCCAACTTGCCCCGATTTTGAAGCCAAGCCCGAACTGGTGGCAACATCGCCATGGGCCGGATGGGCGGCGGCTTTCTTCTGGGAGCGCAATAATATCAACACCCGCGCCGCCGATCTGGATGACTTGATCAAAGCCACCAAGATCGTCAACGGCGGGCGCAATGGTCTTGAGGATCGCCGCCGTTATCTGGCCAAGGCCAAGACTGCAATTGCAACGCTTACCGCTGATCAGCTTTCCGGCGTTCAGCTTTTCCCGGTGCTACGCCGTGGCATGGAAGGCGAAGCGATAGAACAGTTGCAACGGGCCTTGGCTGCTGCCGGTTACTATCACCTGAGTATTGACGGCGATTTCGGGCCGGGCACCGAAGGAGCCTTGCGCAGCTATCAGGGTGATACGGGCCTGACTGTTGATGGCATTGCCGGGCAGAAAGCCTTCGCATCCCTTCAGGACTTTTGGCCGAAGGAGGTTTAAGCGCCGTCGCCCTCGCAGGGCGCACTCTCTCCCTTTCCCAATCAGCCACGGACCCAACCATGACCCTGTTGAAACGACTACATCACCGCATCACCGGCCTGTTTGTCACCGCCGCCGCATTCCTGTTCTGCTTTGCTGTCACGGCTTTTGCAGCATCCACTGAGACAAGTTCCACCACCAGCTTTCTGTCTGCCATTCTGCCGCCCATCCTTGACCTTGCCGTAACGGTTCTCGCAACCGGTGGCGCGTGGCTGGTCGGGCGGCTTGTGCGGCTGACCGGCGTTGATACCGAAGCCAAACGGCTGGACGTGGAAAGCAAGTTGCGCGAGGCGCTGCATTTTGCTGCCGAGAACGGTTTGCGGTTTGCGCTCACACGGGCGGGGATGCCGACCATTGCCCAGCCCACCGCCGACATCATTGCGGACGCCATGTTCTATGTGACGAACAAGAACCCCGAAACACTCGATAAGCTTGGCGTGAGCATCAGCGGCCTTGAAGACATTCTCCACGCCAAGTGGCCGATTGCCAGCCTTGGTCTGCCAATTGCCGCCAGTTCGGCTATCAGCCCCACAAGCTAATCCATCCCCATTGATCCGTTCCGCCGCGGTGACCGACAGCGGCGGCTGATTGCAACTCAATAAGGCACGCTGCACCGTGACGGACCTCACCAATCATTTGAAAGACCGCATTGATGCGGCCCATGACCGGCTCGACAAGATGGGCGAGCGCGTGACCTCTTTGGAAAAAGAAGGGGCCGTTACCGAAGTGCGCATGGCCACCATTCAACAATCCCTTGGCAAAATCGAAAGCACCACAGGCTGGGTGCTGAAGATTGTCATCGGCGGCATTTTGACCGCCATCATCGCCTTCATCGTGCGCGGGGGTCTCCATGGCCAGTGATCAGGAAACCCACCGCAAGGCACGCTCGGATTATGTCTATCGGCGCATGTCAGCCGCCACTATTGCCATGACCCTCAACATCTCGCAGGCCACCTTTGGCCGTTGGAAGAAAGCGGCCAAGGAAGCCGGTGACGATTGGGACATGGCCCGGTCTGCCTCGGTGATTGCGGGCGAAGGTATCGACACGGTGGTTTCTTCCGTGGTCGAAGATTTTGTTCTGATGGCACAAGCTCTACTGGAAGAGGTCAAGACAGAACAATTGACCCTTGATCAGAAGATCAAGCACATGGTCGCGCTTGGCGATGCCATGGTCAAGGTCACGGCCTCGGCTGGCAAGCTTGCGCCCAAGATCAGCCAGTTGGGCGTTGCTCAAGATGTGGTTCAGCACCTGATTGCCTTTGTGCAAGAGCAGTTCCCGCAACATATCTCCGTCGTGCAGGAAATCCTTATTCCGTTTGGCGACCGGATTGCCACGGCCTTTTCTCCATGAAGCGCCCCAAGCTTAGCCCCACAGTCAGCCAGAAGGACTTTCTGGAAAACCTTGCCCGCATGGCCGATGAGCTGGCGCGGTGGGTGGACCTGTCCGTCACGGCCTTTGCCGCTGACCCCAAGGCCAAGGCCGAACGACTGGCGAAGGCAACGCACCCGGAAACCGGATTCCGCTTTTTTCTGGAAACCTATCTGCCGCATTACGTGAAGGGCGACCACAGCCGTTTCCATGAACAGATTTTTGCACGGGTGCCGCAAATTCTAACGTCAAACAAAGGCGTTAGAGACCTGTTTATCGCCCCGCGTGGCTCATCCAAATCTACCCACCTGTCGCTTGGCTTTGCACTCTATTGCCTGTGTCTGGGATACAAGCGTTACATTCTTGAGGTCTGCGATGTGTATGCGCAGGCGGCTCTTCTGATCGAAGCGATCAAGGTCGAGCTGACCACCAATCCGCGTCTGGCCCATGATTTTCCTGAAGCTACCGGACAGGGCCGGGTGTGGCGTGAGGGTGAGATTGTCACCGCCAACAACATTCGCGTTGAAGGGCTTGGCGCGTTGCAAAAGCTGCGTGGCCGTCGCCATGGACCTTATCGCCCCGACCTGATGTTTTTTGACGATTTGGAAAATGACGAAGCGGTGCGCTCTCCCGAGCAGCGCAAGAAGCTGGAAACATGGATTAAACGCGCCGCCCTGAAAGTCGGCCCGCCTGACGGCTCCATGGATGTGGTCTGGGTTGGCACTGTGTTGCATTATGACGCCGTGCTGGTGCGGGCGGCAAAGTCGCCGGTGTGGCGGGTTGCCGAGTTTCAGGCCATCATGCGCTTTCCCGACCGCATGGACCTGTGGGACCGGTTCGAAGAGTTTTATCACAATGAGGGCGAGGATGCCGCCCGCGCATTTTACGATGCCAACAAGGCGGATATGGACGCCGGGGCCATCGTCAACTGGCCGTCCATGCAGCCGCTTATTTGGCTCATGCTGGAACGCGCTGCCGACCATGACAGTTTCCAGACCGAATACCAGAACAAGCCGATCAGTGAAGGCAGCCCGTTTAACCGCCTGACGTTTTGGACCTTAAAGCAGCCCGATTTGATCCACTTCGGTGCGCTTGATCCATCGCTGGGCAAAAAGGGCCATGGCCGCGATCCATCTGCCATTCTGATTGGTGGCTTTAACCGGCTCACCGGCACCATGGATGTGGTGGAAGCCTCCATTCGCCGCCGTCTGCCGGACATCATCATTGCAGACATTATCGCCCTTCAGCGCGAGTACCGCTGCCTATTGTGGTTTGTCGAAACGGTGCAATTCCAAGAGTTCTTGCGCACAACATTGATGGTGGAAGCGGCAAAGCAGGGTGTCGGGATTTCCGCCGTGCCAATCATTCCCCATGCCGACAAGGATTTGCGCATTGAACGCCTTCAGCCGCCGATTGCGGGCGGCCTGATCCGCCTCAACCAGACCCAACAGACCCTGATTGACCAGTTGCAACAATGGCCCAACGCCGACCACGACGACGGGCCGGATGCACTGGATATGCTGTGGCAGAACACCTTGCAATATGCGGGCGGTGGTCAATCTGTGGGCGCTCGTTCGGGCGTGATGACAGCCGGGCAGACCGGCGCTGACAATTATGGAGATTACCGCCTGTGAGCCGCAAGACCCGGAAGAAATCAGAATCCTTTGCCGTGGCTGGGGATACATCCGCAACCGAGCGTAAAAATCTCGGCGTCGAGCAACGCACTCTCATTGCCAATGCCACCAACGACATCACTATTCCGTTTTATTCCGGTGCGCTTCAACATGCTGACGACACATTAATCCAGCGCGGTGGCGGCAAGGGTCTCAAAATCTATGACGAGATCAAGCGCGACACCCATGCCTCTGCCTGTCTCACCAAACGCAACAAACATCTGGTGGCCCGCGAATGGGAGGTGAATGCCGCGTCCGATGCGCCGCTAGATGTGGAAGCCGCCGATTTCGTGCGGGATGTGTTCAAAAGCCTGCCATTTGACCGGGTCTGTGAAGACCTCTCAGGCGGCGCATTGCTTAAAGGCTTTGCTGTCAGCGAAATCGTCTGGCAGCGTGATGGCAATCGTATCAGGCCAGAAAAGATTGTCAGCCACGATCAGCGCCGCTTTGCCTTCGGGCCAGACTGGACGCCGCGCCTGTTGACCTGGGCGAATATGAATGAGGGCGTGGCGCTCCCGGAGCGCAAGTTTATCACCCATCGCCATGGGGTGATTGGCAACAATCCCTATGGTCTCGGCCTTGGTCATCAACTGTTCTGGGCGGTGCTGTTCAAGCGTGAGGGTATAGCCTTCTGGCTACATTTCCTTGACAAGTTTGCTGCTCCCACCGTCATCGCCGAGACCCCTTACGGTATGTTGAGCGATGAGCAGCGCCGCCTGCTCAACAATCTCGCCAGCATCCGCACCAGCTCTGCCGTCACCGTGCCAGTCGGAACTGCCGTTAAATTCTTGGAAGCGGCCCGCTCTGGCTCGGTCAGCTATCAGGACTGGCTAGATTATTGGGACAAGCAAATCTCGATCTGTATTCTGGGTGAGACGCTGACCACTGATATTGGCTCTAACGGTTCTCGCGCTGCCGCCGAAACCCACGCCGGGATGCTGGACCTTTTAGTTGACAGCGATGGCGACCACCTGTCTGACACGTTGCATGAACAGCTCGTCCGCTGGCTGATTGATTATAATTTCCCCGGCGCTGCCATCCCCCATGTCTGGCGGGTGCGCCCATCCAATGAAAAGGCCAAGGCGGAAACCCGTAAAGCCAAAGCCGACGCCGCCACCTCGGAACACGCCGCCCTGATCGACATTATCGCCAGCGCTGCCAATATCGAGGACGATGACACCGCCCGCGAGTTTATCACTGCCTTTGATCTGACCCACTGCCTGTCAGACGAGGCGATTGATCGGCTGGTGGAAGCCCGGTTTGCGTTCATGGAGGGCAAACGACCAAAACAGCCAATGCGGGCTAGTGCTCCTGCATTCTCCAGCCTGTTCGGGCCGCTCGGCTCAAAAAAAAACGGTTGCTGACGGCAAGCTTCGCGGATGATGCCGATCCGGTCAGTGATCTGACGGATCAGCTCGAAGATTTGGCCGCCAGCCTTTCCACCAGCCGCCTCAACACCATCCGCGTCGCCATTGAAGCTGCACCCGATTATCCAGACGCCGCCCGCGCTATTCTCACCCTTGGCGCAAAATGGACCCCGGATGCGCTTGGAAAAATGCTGGGCGATGGCTTGGAACTGGCAGCGCTTCAGGGCCGCGAGGCGGTGTATACTGACGGCGAGGATGAGGACGCCCGCTTTGCCGATGCTGATGTCTTCAATCAGCCGTTCAAGGAACAGATCAACTTCTTTACCCAAAAGCGCGGCAAGCCCACCAAAGCGTGGACCGATGCCCTGCGCGGCACCCATGACCGCGCCTTTGTCATTGCCGGGGCCACCGACCTCGCCATGCTCTCGGATTTCCAGACCGCCATTGCCAGCGCCATGCAAAACGGCACCACCTTTACCGATTTCCAGAAAGACTTTGACCGGATCGTTGCCAAATACGGCTGGGCCTATAAGGGCGAACGCGGCTGGCGCAGCCGGGTGATTTTTGAAACCAACCTGCGCACCAGCCACATGGCAGGTCGCCTGCAACAGATGCGCGATCCCGATGTGCTCAAACTGCGCCCCTATTGGGAATATCGCCACGGCGAGACCCGAAAACCCAAAATCCCCCGCAGCCAACATCTGGCGTGGCATGGTACGGTGTTGCGCCACGATGACCCGTTCTGGCAAACCCATTTTCCGCCCAATGACTGGCGCTGTTCCTGTGGTGTCCGCTCTCGCTCCTTGCGGGATTTGAAACGCATGGGCAAGGATGCCCCCGACCCATCACCCGATATTCTAACGGAACCGACCCTCGATCCAATCACCGGCCAGCTGATCGAACAGCCGCAAGGCGTGGGTTATGGCTGGGATTATGCCCCCGGCGATCTGTGGGAGCGCGGCCTTGTGCCATCCAACCTGATCGAACAAGGCACCGTGCTTGATCATAACCCGCGCATGGCGGTTGAGATCGACACGCCAGAACCGTTAGAAGATTTGCTGGGCAAGGCCAAACCCTTCAAGGCCAAGGCGCTGCCCGACGGATTGCCCCCGGAAGACTATGTCCGTGCCTTCCTAAAACCCTTTGGCGGCGACATCGGCAAAGCCGTGCTGTTTGAAGATAAGGCCGGGACGAAAATCCCGGTATCAGACCAATTGTTCCGCGATGCATCAGGTGCACTCAAAGTCACCAAGCGCGGGCGTCACCGGCTGGTGGCGATGATGGCGGAAGCCTTGATGGACCCGGACGAGATCTGGATGGGCGTTGCGCGAAAGCTGAATGCCGCTGACGGCGAAACCGAAGACCTCGTTGTGGATCGGCGCTATATCCGCCTTGATCCCAAAACCGGCATTCAGATTGTCTTTGAAGTTGGCGAACGCCTCTGGGAAGCCATCACCAGCTATAACCCGACCACCAAAAAGGGCGACCCGGATTTTAACGCGCTGGACCGTCGCCGGGGCGGCAAACTGCTCTACAAACGCCCGAAATTATAAAAGGCCGGGGTGATCCGGCCTTTGTGTCAGGGAGCTAGCTGGACCACCACCGGTCATCGCGTGCCTGACACTACAAATATAAGCCAACCACAAGGAAAAGTCGATATGACCGGCATCAGCTACAAGGCCACCATTGATGACGCCGACATGCGCGAAAAGCTGGCCGCGCTGATTGCCAAGATGCAGCGAGCTGAGGGCTTTTACAAAAACGTGGGCGAACACCTGCTGAACTCGGTCAAGGACAATTTCGAAGCCGAGACCGCCCCGGATGGCACCCGCTGGAAAGCCCTGTCTCAAGCCACCCGCGACCTGCGCTCGAAGAAATACGGCAACGCCCCCACCACCATCTTGCGCGCCTCTGGCGATCTGATGAACTCCATCAACATGCAAGCCAGCGGCACCGATGTGCGGATCGGCTCAAGTCTGGTTTACGCTGCCATTCACCAGTTTGGTGGGGATGCTGGCCGGGGCAATAAGGTCAATATTCCGGCGCGACCTTATCTTGGGCTGTCCGCAGCCGATGAGGAAGAGGTGGTGGCGATTGCGGAGGAGTGGATGTCGGTGGAATAATGTAATTTTTACAATACATTATCTCAACCCCTCCGACACTTGTCGACATTGCAAAATCACAACTCTACCCGTGAAAAATGAGGAAAGATGCGGTAAAACTGTTTAAACGACACGAATGGGTCCTGACCCATCTCAGATTTCGGAAGGGCAAATCCAAGTTTATCTTGCGGATCGTCGCACGATTCCATGGTGAGCCGCTCTAACGTTGAAAGTGCGGGTAAGTCCACAACCAAAGGCGCGTCCGGCTTTGAAACGTATTCCCATTTATCAACAATGTTCTCAATGGCATTGTCGTCTTTAGCGCAGACTATGAGCGTAGCGGTGACCATTGGCTGGCCATCAGCGTAATGCGTCGCGAGGACCCACACCACTCTCCGATCAGGCAGGCTAAGCATTTCTTTCTCGACCGCCAATTTCAATGTCTTCAACAGGCTCACACCAAATAATTTTCGAGTCATTTCCTCTGGTTTGAGATCGCTTGGAAACAGTCCTCCTAGTTTTTCACGCAGGCGATCAAGTCGCCATTCCTCAAGTGTTTTCTTATTTGGCTCGGCACGAGTACCATTTGCTTTTAGCGTGGTTGTTTCGTTCTTATCAGGCTTCCCTAAAGATTCGGGATTTGCGTTTAACGTTATTCGCAATATGCTGTTGATAGGTACTTCGATAACAGTCCTTGAAAATCGCTCGATTTGAGCAATGATTCCACTAGGCATCGTGTAATCGAACCAAATTACCACGGGCTTGTTAAACTCAGCGCCATCGATATAATCTTCAAGAGTATTATGAACACATTTTATTCTGTCTATCGGCCTATTAAAAATTTGCCTCTTATGTACTTTTTCTTCAGATTCCACACATATTAAATCGCTTATGCCCAAGCGAGCATGAATTAACCGAAAGTCCTCAAGGAAGGGTCCCCCAAGGCCGATGTAGCGATATGTCTCCAAATGTAAAGCAGCGGAAATACGAGACAGAAGTCCCAAAAAAAGCTCGCGGTCAACGGCTTTATTTGGTCGCAGTCGATAAGGAAGAGAAGAGCCTTTTGTCATTTCTCAGTCTCTTCACGCAACTTTGCATCCTGAAGCGCCAAATCGAAACATTTATCTCCAACAATTGCAGGAGATTCATCACTTGAGTCAAAAAGTGATTGCGAAACGATCCTTATTTCTTCCACAGGTCGTGAGAAAACTATCCTTCTTGACGACGGTTTTTGCGTCGGAGGCCTAGGAATATCATTTTGTTTTTTAGGATTGTATTCAATATAGTCTGTTGTCTTCTTTGCAGAAGGTCGCTCAGCTATCGTTTCTATAGTTGCACGAAGTGCAAGCGGTCTAGCCTCATCCCATAACGGGGTTTGATCGGAACGCGGATGGTTCTTCCATTCATTGGTATAATTGATCCAAACTCGCATACCCTCTTTCATTTTCACAAGGGCTTCCAACCAAATATCAGAAGACGTATCAAGGGCACGCTTTGTGGTTGTGACTGGCAGCTTATCCGCTCTTTTTGAGCGAAATTCGACGATTCCAGTAATTATTGAGAATTGATAATGGTATAAAGGGATACTATCTCCCCAGCCTGTTAGGCGACTTTTGTCACCCACGATCACAGCCCTGTCATTGCAGAATACAGTCCATCCTGCCGTTGCGACCGAACGATCTCGTTCAAAATCCGATGATTCGTCATCGTCAGTTGCTAAACCGCGTACCGTACTCAGGCCTACTGCTATTGAAACAACTACGTCATCAATTGTCTTTTGATATACGAACGGAGCTGGTCCAGTTAAACCTTTTGTCACCAGCAATTCAACTCTAACGGGGTCTACTTTCATATCGTTGACAGTTACGCTCAGCCCGCGTTGCAAGAAGAGGGTGAAATGCTCCGCTATCGACGTGCGTAATTCATTCAAAAATGCTTCGCTTTTAAAATGTCTGCCGACCACGGGGTATAAATCACTCACGGTGACTCGCGTTCCAGGCTGACTCAATCTATCAGCACCTGAAGTCTCGACAATGGGTAATGGGTCCCAGTCCTTATTATCAAGCCAGCTTGAGCTGATTTGCACCTGAAATCCATCTTTGTCATGGAGAGTGTTAACTTGCGCCTCCCGACCCATCTTAAAAATAGCGCGCTTCATTCCCACGCCATACATGCCGATTGTTTCGCTCTCTGAATCACGCGAATCATCTGGCTCTCTGCCCATTTTGAACGCATAATTTTTAGCAACCGAGCGAGGAATACCTCCGCAGTTATCTTCAATTCGAAACGAATCTTCACTCAATATAATTGCGACAGAGTGTAGCGAATAATCAACATCACCGCCTTCTGCGGATCGCATCGCTCCGTCAAGGCAATTGTCTAGGAGGTCAAGGATAGCGTCGGCCAAGCTTATGTCGCGAGTAAGCATTGACACAAAAAATTGCTTTGTCGGAATTGCGACAGCAGCCTCGATTACTCCGTCACTCATAAGTGCCCCCATAAAATTAATGATGTGAAGCAGCTGATTGTCTTGCTTACATCAATTTGCGGAATTGCCCAACAGCAACCCAAATTCTACCCACCATCCACTTACAACTTAAACAGTCAATTAACGCCCATTAGGACTTGATACAATCCTTTCACTACGCCCAAAAATAGGCCACGGTTATCAATGACTGTGTGAGAAGCAACCATTATTCCTCTTTAATAAATTTCATTGGAAGTAGAGCAAAGCCGATTCAATAGAAATTCAAAATGACATATAAAAAATATTTGTCACAATATAAAATCAAGCAAACTGAGAAAAAATGTCCATGTTTTTAATCGAAGGAACATTTCTAATAATTGTCTTTGAGCTTAAATGTGATATGATAGTTGAACCGATCAACTCTCCCAAAGTCACAGGTACGGCGTTCCCAATCATTCGTCCCAAAGACTTAAAACGAATCGGCTGACCTTCCTTGACAAATGAATATGTTTTAGGAAATCCCTGTAAAATGGCTCCCTCACGCAATGAAATTGCTCTATTCTGCTCAGGATGCCCAAATCGACCGTTGCCAAAGCCGTAAAACTGCGTGGTTAGTGTTGGAGCGGGGTTATCCCAACTCATACGTCCGTACACACCGGGATATGTTCTGCCGGTCTCTCTCCGATGGCATTCTGCTATAAGATTCTCTGGCCAGTCGCGCCAAGTCCCACCGGGCTTGGAAGCCTGTATTCTTTCGAGGTTCAAATTGGATAGCTTTGATGTCGTGTGAAGCGGATCCAGTGGGTCAGTTTGGCCATTCTCAATAGCGACAATTTTTCCAATTGCTTCACGCACTGTTGCTGGGGTTCGCCTAGTTGGCTTTACTGCTTCAATTGGACCATGCAGAGACGCTAATAAAACCATCCGACGGCGGCTTTGGGGTAGTCCATACATGCTGCAATCAATTATGCTTTTGTGTATAAAGTAACCAAGTTCCTGCATTACATCAACAAAATCGTCGAAAACCTCATGTTTCGCAACCGATGGAACGTTTTCCATCGTCACATAATCAGGTTTCACCTCTCGTATCAGTCTGCCGAAATGATAGAGCAATCCCCATCTGGGGCTACCAATCGTTTCGTAACGATGTGCATACGTGGAGAACGGCTGGCATGGCGCGCAACCGGCGAGAACTCGAATATCAGAATTTCCGAACAATTCATTAAGATGGCCTGAAGATATATTAGCTACATCTTCTTTAATAAATTTCGCCGCGTTATTTGCCTCAAATGGATGGCGGCAATCCTCATCAACATCTACGCCTGCAACGACATTTAGACCCTGAAGCTTCAGCCCGTGCGTTAGTCCACCGGCTCCGCAAAATAGATCAACGCACGCGATGTTGGTCATTGTATAGCATTCACTTTCTTAGAGTTTTCGGAATTACCCGTACCTAATCGCCATGTTTAACGCTACATAGTTCACAATATGCACCTAATTATTGAATGCAAGCAGGGCGTTTCGCTGCAGCCGATTAGAGACTGATATCTAAGTTGTAAATATGGACGTTCGATAAAATTATCGACATTTTGCTTGTGCGGGCCGTGTGAAAGCGTCCAACTCTCTATATGATCGTGGATTGGAACGCTTTGCACGCCCCGCGTTAAACCCCCGTTAGAAACCGGCTACGGCCCCATCCAGCCCGCATCCTTGCACCACAATTGCAATGCGGGCTTGAAACTCCCCGCCAACTGTCGCATGTTGGCTTTGCGAGACGCATTGAACTGACCGGACCTGACGTCCGGTCTTTTTGTTTTGGGCAAGGCGGCATGGTGGCTTCAGATGATTTCTGGAGCCGATATGACCACCGCATCGAGCACACCCACCAAGACCACCACCGCCCGCATTGAGGTTTTCCGCCCCGGCACGTTTCAGCCGATGGAAGGGGATGCGCTCACCTATACGGCTGCCGATCTGAAGGCGGTGGCGGATGCGTATGATCCGGCAACGGCTCCGGCTCCTGTAGTGGTTGGTCATCCTTCCACTGACGCGCCCGCCTACGCCTGGGCGACGGGGTTTGATTATGACGCCAGCGAGGGGCGGCTTTATGCCACCGTGGGCGAGATTGATCCGGCTTTTTCCGAGGCTGTGAAGGCGGGGCGATATAAAAAGGTCAGCCTGTCATTCTTTCGGCCCGATCATGCGGCCAATCCGGTTCCCGGTACATGGTATCCCAAGCATATCGGCTTTCTGGGTGGTGCGGCTCCGGCGGTGTCGGGTTTGAAGAACGTCCAGTTTTCCGCCCCGGACGCCACCGTCACCGTGTCCGCTGATTTTGGCGAACGCGGCTTTGAAGACAGTGCCAGCCTGTTTCGCAGCATCCGCGATTTCCTGATTGAGAAGTTCGGCATGGATGACGCCGACAAGGCTTTGCCGTCCTACCGGATTGATTGGCTCTCTGAAGCCGAGATCGTCCCGCCCATCTCGCAGCCGTCTTTCTCCACACATCCTAACGCCCTCCCGCCCGAAAAGGAGCCTCCCACGGTGACACAGGCCAATGTGACACAGCCGAACCCGGACTTTGCCGCCCGCGAAGCCGATCTTATTGCGCGCGAGGCGCGGATTAAAGCCCGCGAACGCGAAACCATAGAGGCCGAAAACGCCTCCTTTGCCGAACAGCTCGTCGTTGAAGGTCGTTTGCTGCCAGCCTCAAAAGACAAGGTCGTCTCGATCCTCAACGCCTTGCCCTTTGATACCGCCGTGAGCTTCTCTGCTGGCGAAGCCGCTGTTCCCCTTGCTAACGCCTTGCGTGATCTTTTGGCAGCACAGCCCAAGGCCGTCTCGTTCGGGGCGCTTGATCTGCCCGAAGCCGGTGCAGATGACGCCAGCGCCTCTTTTGCCGCCGATGGCAAGCCGGTAGACCCTGCCGCCATGGAGCGCCACACCAAGGCGCTTGCCTATCAAAACCAGCACCCTGGCACGGATTATCTCGCTGCCGTCCGGGCCGTTGGTTGATCGGAGGAGTTTGACCCATGCAGTTTTTCCATTCGGTTTATAGCGACACTATCACCGCCACCACGCTGTTTGATGCCTTTGATCTGGTTGGATTTGATGATGGCAAGGTCACCATTGATGATGCGCCCGTGAAGGGTGTCGCCCAACACCCGGCCACCGAGGTCGGCCTTGATGTCGCTGCCACTCTGATCGGCACGTCCCGCGTTCGCGCCCGTGGCGTCATCACCAAAGGGAGCAAGCTGATTTCCGCCGCAAGCGGTGGCGTCAAGGCAGCGCCTGCCAATGCCGCAAACCCGTTTGCCGTGGCGCTCACCGACGCCGCCGACGGCGAATTCGTCACCATTCTCATTCGTTAGGACATTTGCCCATGACCACTCGCGCCCTGAACCAGCGAACCGCCGCTGTTGTCGATCCGATCCTGTCTACCCATGCCCGTGGCTATCGTAACTCCACGTTTATTGCCGATACCCTGTTTCCCCGTGTCACCATCCCCAGCCGCTCTATGCGGGTGCTGAAGTTCGGCAAGGAAGCATTTCGGATGATGAATACGCGCCGCGCACCGGGAACCAATAAAAAGCGCATTCAATATGGCTATGCATCTGACCCGATCAGCCTTGTGCAGGATGCATTGGAAGGTGTCGTTCCGATTGAACATCAGGAAGAGGCCCAGAATGTGCCGGGCATTGATCTGGGTGCCGGTGCGATCAACATGGTTCTCGACGTGGTGGACCTTGGCCATGAATATGAAAGCGCCAAGCTTGCCCGCAATCCCGCCAATTACGATGCCAACCACAAGCTGGCCATGACTGGTGCAGACCGTTGGTCCGATCCGGCCAGCGACCCGAAAGCAGATTTTGACGAGGCCAGAGAGACCATTCGCCGCTCGATTGGCCGTTATCCCAACACTTTGGCACTTGGCCCCAATACGGGCAATGCGCTGAAGAACCATCCCAAAATCAAGGAACAGTTCAAGTATACCGGGCGCGACTCGATCACGGCAGACATGATTGCCGCCTATTTCGACGTCAAAAAGGTGGTGATCGGTGCTGCCATCTACCTGCCGGAAACGGAGGACGATGCGGCTTTGGCCAATGATGTCTGGGGCGATGATGCCATTCTGGCCTACGTGCCGGAAGCTGGCGATAATTTTCAGGTGCCGTCGTTTGCTTATACCTATGAGCTGAAAGGCTATCCGCAGGTCGAGCAGCCGTATTTCGAGCGCAGTAACGACAGCTGGATTTACCCCACCAAGGTTGAGCGTCGCCCTTATCTGGTTGGGGCCGAAGGCGGCTTTCTGTTCCAGAATGCCGGATCAAAGTGAGGCTGATGATGAGCGAACCAAGCGTTTCCGTCACACTCACCGGTCCCGCCAAGATTGATGGCCGTCGCAAGCCTGCCGGGACCACCATTGCAGTTAGCACCACGTTGGCGCTTCAGCTCGCCGCGTCGGGCGTCATCAACCCGGAACTGGCGCAATCGCTGTCTGACGCGGTGAATGCCACGCCGTTGGAGAGTGATTTTCAGGCGGCGGTGGATGCTGCCGTGACTGAACGGCTGGCAACGCTGGATGCGAAGGCGGTTGACGAGCTGAAGGCGGCACATGAGCGGATTGCAGAACTGGAACGGCAACTGTCCGAAAAGACAAAGCCGGAAGCAGCCAAACCCGCAAAGACTGCCAAAGCCGCAGCTATCCCATAAGGCCCGTCCACACCTCCCAAGCCGGACCTTGTGCGCGGGGTGGCTGGCCACCAAGCCACCCCGTTTTCTTCCAATCAGGATCTAACCCATGCCGCGTTTTCTAACGGTTGATGATTTTACCAGTGCATTTGGCCTTGCCGAGGTTTCGCAAATTGCAGGCATTGGCAATCTGAATGATCCTGCTGGCCGCACACTCGATACCGTCAAGATCGAAACCGCCATCACATGGGCTGAGGACATTCTGATCGGCTATGCCCGCGCCCGTTACAGCAGTATCGAAACGCTGACGCCGGAAACCACCCCGCCACTGGTGAAGGGTCTCATTGCCGACGTGGCACGTTATCGTTTGCGCGACAAATCTGGTGGTCAGGGTCAAGTCTCGGAAACCGTCAAGGAACGCCATGATGCCGCCATGGCCAATATCAAGGCCGTCGCCTCTGGCAAGTTCGAACTGCCGATTGCAGGAGAGCCGGTCAATGGTGAGGCAGGGTCTGCCCGTGTTGAGGCGATCATTCCGCCGTCGCCGGTTGCCTCCATGTTGTACGGGTGGCGCTGATGGACACCAGCTTGCACACCGTTCGCCCGGCCTCTGTCATCGAACAAGTGGAAGACGCGCTTTTGACCGTGCTGGCAGAAAGTGTTTCCGGCCAATGCAAGGTGGAAGTCTTTCCCAACAATCCGGCGCAGTATGATTTCGAGGGCCTGCCTGCCGCTTTGCTGATCCATTATGCCGGGTCACGGTTTGCCCCTGCCAAGGGTCCAGCCAACACTACCCAAGCCCGCGCCATGGAATTTTCGCTGGTGCTGCTGGTTCGCTCACTTCGCGGCGAAGGCGGGGCTTACGCCCATCTCGAAGATATTCGCCTTGCCATCCAAGGCCGCAGCTTTGCAGGCGCTGGCCCTGCCACGCTCACCCGCGACCAGTTGGATGAAGAGAAAGGCGGCGTGTGGCGCTGGGAAATCCGCGCCGCCCTGCCAATCCCGGCAGTCCCCCGCAATTACCAAACGCCCGCACCGCTGATGCGACCGGGCTTTTCCACCCCCTGAAGGAACCAAAGGACATGGCAAAGACCCCGCAAGCCTCTAAGCAATCCTATCTCTATTCCGGCCCGGTCACGGCGCTCGACATCGATGGCACCAGCCGCATGTTGTTTCCCGGCACGTCTTACCGTGACCTGCCCGATGACAACGCCATCGTTCAAAACCTGATCGAACGCCGTCTGTTGGTGGCCGAGACAGGAACCGAATCCTCTGCAACAGCGCCAACCGAAGGAGCCTGATATGGCCGCAACATTCCACCACGGCCCGGAGGTCATTGAACATAAGGATGGCGTTACCGTTGTGCGTGACGTCAAATCGGCTGTGACCTACGTCAACGGCACAGCCCCGATCCATGAGGTGCATGACACCGCCATCAAACGGGCCGCTTACATCAACAATCGAGTGATTATCCGCTCCCGCGCTGAAGCTTCCGCCGCCTTTGGTCTGCATCAGGCGGGCTATACCATCCCCGCAGCACTGGACGCGATTTTTGACCAGGGCGATGGCGGCACCATCATCGTCAACAACGTTTTTGACCCAGACACCCACAAGACTGGCGCAGCACCCGACCCTTCAAAGGTCACGACACAGGACATCAACGGCACGATCACGCCTGCCGGTCTGGCAACCGGCTTTTCCGGGGCCTATGAGTGCTACAACAAGTTTGGCTATTTTCCCAAGCTGATCATTGCGCCCGGTTATTCGCCCTCAAACCTCGTTCGCACAGAGATGGATGTTGTTGCCACCCGCCTGAATGCGTTGGCAATTGCTGACTTGCCGCTGGGCCTGACGAAGCAACAGGCCGTGGAAGCACGCGGCACAAGCGGCACGGCCAACACATCCAGCGCCCGCACGGTTTTGACCTACCCCCATGTGGTGATTGAAGACACCACCGGGGCAAGCGAGACCCGGCTGGACCCGCTGTCGTCACGGCTGGCGGGCGTGATCATTGCTACCGATCTTGATCAGGGCTGGCACCATTCGCCGTCCAACCGCGAGATTGCGGGCGTGGTCGATCTGGAAACGGCCATCAACTTCTATCCGTCCGATTACCAGAACGACACCAATTTTCTGAATGAGGCCGGTATTGTTACCGCCATGCGCTCGTTTGCCACCGGGTTTCGGACGTTTGGCAATCGCTCGGCGGCGTTTCCATCATCTTCGCATGTCGAGCATTTCATTCACGCCCCCCGTATTCTCGACATGACCCACGAGC
>DNPN01000128.1 GCA_003501385.1 Rhizobium sp.
GTCCGCACAAAAACTATAACGTACATGCGGCTAAATAAGAGATAAAGCCGGTCGCATTGAATCCTATTCACTGCGACAGGCTTTAGGAGAGCAGCAACCTCATGCATGGGATGTATTAGAACAGAATTGCATTTTATCGAGCATAACCACGAACATCATAGGCCACACGTTAACAGTGGTGTTGACGCTCGATCAACATCATGAAACGACAACAGGGCGCATACCTAGATCTTTGGCTGGGTCACTTTGATCCTCTAACCCTAATGCCTCATGATCGGTATCGATAAGACCCAAAAGAAGCGCCTTGACGACGGCTTGGGTTCGATTTACGGCTTCGAGCTTGCGCTTGACCGATTCCATATAACATTCAACCGATTTTTCGGATATTCCCAAGATCTGCGCAGCTTCCCAAGAGGATTTTCCGCGCGAAATCCAAAAAATAGTCTCTCGTTCACGGCATGATAGAAATGCGCGTCGACGACCAACCGTCGTGGCCAGCTCTTCTTCCATGACCAGACGGAGTGCGCGAGCATGGAAAAACTGCGCCAAAATGTACAAAAGATTTTCATTGTACCTTTGCTTTTCAGCATCATATGTCTGATGGTCCGGGATGACTGTCATGATGGCAATCTCGCCATCCCGAGACATGAGTGGCATGGTGTATCCATCCACAAGCTCAGCACTTGCTGCGTGATCCATGATGCGCTGTTGTAACTCAGTCATTTCTGAGCGTTTGAGTTCCGTTCGCCAGTGAAACGGAGTCTTTCTGGACCGACAAAGTTCAATCACCTTGTCGTCTTTGACATAGTGATTTTCCCGATAATGCTCTATCCACTCTTTCGGAACATTACTGATACCGGGAATAGGCTGCTTGTTAGACCGATCATAAAGGGCCGTATGCTTTATAATATGATAGCCGAAGAAGCGATAGCCTAATGAGGCTGTCATGTCACTCAACAGCTCTCTCAAATCATGCAACGTGGACGATTCGATAATCCTGGCAGTGAATTTATCAAGAACATCGTTTACAAAAATTTCATGATGCATAGCTCACTCCGCAAAGGGCTAACCATTTCACATTCAAAAAATGTGATAATCCACTATAAAAACAATAAATTCATATTTATAATTTCGGGAGAAGTGTCTAAAAACACTCAAGATTAATTGATATATCAGACAAAATACGCCTCATAAAATACATGGACAAATTTTCATAGTAAAAAAATATAATAATAAAGATAATCCAATCTAGAGCGATTGAACCATGATTTTGTGCAAGGCACAATATACGTTATCGTGAATTCTCAACTTTCGCGGAACGTTGTGATCGTGAAATATGCTGAATTCGGTGAACGTTGTCGCTTCACATCTTCCATGTTTGGGAAAGTTCGTCAGACATAGTGAGATGGATATGTGAAACATTGAAGATTCACAGAAGAACCGATTATCGGCATGTATAGATGATGATTGTGCTTCATAATAACATTGATGGTCCAACGTTATTTGGGTTCTGGTTGAAGCGCGCTACTGCATAATTCCTTAAATCGGAATCGATTTGAGCAGAAAATTATGCAGAAGATATAAAGAGCTACAGCGAACCTTTGTGCGCCATATATGGCGCACGGCGCTGTAGAGTTTGTCAGGGAAAACCGGATTTCGTTTTTGCTGATCGTGACGTCGTCTCTGGTGCAGAGTTTTCTTGAATAGACGAGAGCAACGTCGCTCTCGCGGTTTGTAAATGCATCCTGCAAGCCTGTTGGGCCGTCTTGAGGTCGCGACTTTGCAAGCCTTTTATGTAGGCAAGATGTTCCTCGACGGCGACATGGTTGCGCTCTTTTTCGTCCTTCTTGTTCCATTGATAATGGTAATGAAAAATCATCGACATCACGCCCTGAATGTTTGCAAGAAAGCGATTGGGTGCGACGCTGTTGACGAGGCGATGGAAGCGGTCGTCCAACTCCTGAAAATCCCGGTATTGTGTTTCGATGGAATGGAGAAGGGTGATGTGTTGCTTCTCCAGCAGTGAGAGCGCCTTCCATGCCTCATGGGCGGGTGGCAGGTCCACGAAGTGCTCAACGGCGCGCAATTCCATGACTTCGCGCATGTCAAAAAGTTCTGCAACAAAATCAACGGTCAAACCCAATGCACTCCAGCGGCCGTTGCTTTGGCGCCGCAAAAGACCGAAATGGCTGAATGTACTGAGGCAATCGCGAATTGCTGAATTTGAGACACCAAACTGTCGCGCCAAATCAAGGCCATTGATGAGTTTGCCGGGGCTGAACTCGGGCCCGCTCATCCACGCCATAAATTTACGTTCGACCATTGCCGCCAAGGGCTCAAGATCCGCTCCCTCGATATAGTCCTTGCGGTCTGGTTTGCGCAGGATTTGCTTTCGCCGGCCATCGATTTCGATGATCCTGCGTCTAGCCATTTCATTGAGAACAGAACGTAAGGTGGTGCGGCTGACACCAAGAGCGGCGGCGAGCTTTGGCTCAGACTCCAAAATAGCGCCGGGCGAGTATGACGCCAAAAGATCGAGACATTGATTATAGGTCCGCTTGTAAAGCGCGTTGGTCTTCATAGCGCCCCGCTAAAAACATTTTGAGCACGCGAAGGGCTATCATGTTTTTTCTCGATAAAAAACAAATAATGTCAGAATGAAGATGCAGCCCCCAACGTTATTGCCTATTTCCGGGCAAAGAGAAAGGTCTACAACAGGCACGCTTCAACCCTGTACCAAATCGCCCATAAATCGGTAACCAATGCCGGCCTCAGTGCAGATAATGGAAGGTTCAGCTGGATTGCGCTCGATTTTTTGGCGAAGTTGACCAATGAAGACGCGCAAATAGTGCAGATCGTCGCCATGAGCTGGACCCCAGACGGAGGTGAGTAAGGTTTTGTGGGTGACCACCCGGCCAGAATGGCGTGCCAAAAGCACCAGAAGGTCATATTCCTTCGGGGTGACTTTCACGGGCACGTCATCACGCATCACCAAGCGACGCACGGTATCAATCGACAGCCCATCGACCGCAAAATGCGTGGTCACACGGCTTTCGTGTTTCTTGTGCCGCAGTGCGGTGCGGATGCGTGCTGTCAATTCGCCAATGCCAAAGGGCTTCTCGATGTAGTCATCGGCACCGAGATCAAGGGCTGCGATTTTTTCACCCTCGCGATCACGGGCAGAGAGGATGATGATGGGAATTTCCGACCAGCCGCGCACGCTTGTGATGACATCCTTGCCATCCATATCCGGCAGGCCAAGATCCAAGATCATCACATCAGGTGCTGCGGTTGCCGCTGCCTTCAGGGCTTCGGCACCGGTGGCAGCCTCAATCACGTCATAGCCAGCCGCATTCAATGCAGGGCGCAGGAATCTTTGAATCTGGGGCTCGTCATCCACCACGAGCACGCGCTCAAGATTCATTCGATTGTCTCGCAGGCGGGCGCATCGGTTACCGGAAATTTCATCACAATCCGCGTCCCTTTCTTCTTCACTGCCGGACTTTCCGCCCTGATCTTTCCGCCCATAGCTTCGACGAAACCTCTGGCAATGGACAGACCAAGCCCTGTGCCCGGCGAACGACCATCGGCTTTGCCACGCCGAAAGAATTTGTCAAAGACCCGTTCAAGGTCTTCCGTGGGAATACCCTTGCCGAGGTCTGTGACCGAAATCAGGACATTATCACCATCGCGCCTTGCGTAAACATTGATTGGGTCTGGTCCACCATATTTCACCGCGTTATCGAGAAGATTGAACAAGACCTGCCCCAAAAGAACGCTATCGGCCTCAATTAATGGCAAGTCAGGCGCAATGCCTGTTTCAATTGTGTGGCCGGGGAAATATTTGCGTGCGCGGTCAGTGGATGCGCGAACGACATCGGCCACATCAACCCACTCGCGCTTTAACTTGAGCATTCCCGCTTCAATGCGGCTCATATCCAAAAGATTGGCGACAAAACGTGAAAGACGCTCACTTTCTTGCTCAATAGATTGCAGTAGATCGTCGCGGCTCTCAGGTCGCATTTTTGCGCCCAGTTCACGCAGACTGGACACCGCGCCTGTGATTGTCGCAAGAGGCGTGCGCAAATCATGGGAAATAGACGATAGCAGAGCATCGCGATAGCGTTCGCCTTCAAGCCGGGTCGCCTGCTCTATGCTGGTGCGGGACAGCCGGGCGCGGTCAATGGCGATGGCGGTCTGATCAAGGATTGCGGTCAGCATTCGCTCTGCCACAATATCGGGCGGCGTGTCGCCTTGCTCTATACCGCAGACCCCCGCGGCACCATGGGGGGTGATCAAGGGTCTGAAATGAAAGCGGCTATTGGGCAACGTGCCGGTTCCCTTGCCTGCAGGTTCGCGCTTTTCATAGGCCCATCGCGCTGCCGTCATATCCGAGACGCCGGGTTCGGTATCGGGTGGCCAAGCGGCCATGGTTTTCAAATCTGCTTCCTCTGGCAAAAGCAGAATGGCATTGCCTTTGACGCTGGCCTGCAATTGCGTCACGGCGGCCCAGAGCACGTCGTCATATTTGACGGTGCCGGAGAGTTTGCGCGAAAAATCGTAGAGTGCCTGCATCGCAGTGGCGCGAACCCGCGCCGCCTCCCCCTGTTCTCGAATCCGGGCAGCGAGGCTGCCCGCCAGAACAGCAGCGCCCAGATAAGCAAAGAGTGCAAACACCTCATAGGGTTCGGCAACTGTGAAGGTATAACGAGGGACGATGAAAAAGAAATTGTAGGCCAGCGTGGAGAGCCCGGCAGCCACAAGGGCAGCTAATAGTCCTGCATAGGTTGCCGCTGATAGAACAGCCAACAGGAAGATGATGGAGAGATTGGGCAAATGCACGAAACTGTCGATGACCACGCCAATGGCTGTGGCTACGACCACTGCTGCCGTTGCAACCAGCAAGGACCGTGGCACATTTGTCAGTTTCAACGGCTTGCGCAGAAAACGGACGTTGCTTTCATCATCGTCTGGCGGCACCAGATGCAAGGCAATGCCGGGTGAATGGCGGGCGAGCGCCTCTGGCAAGGACAGGCGCGGTAATATCCGCCATCGAGGTTTTCGCGCCGTGCCGATAACAATCTGCGTGGCGTGCTCACGCCGCACAAGCTTTAAAATTTCCTCGGCAAAATCATTGCCCGTCAATCGGCGCAGGTCTGCTCCCAATTGTTCTGCGAGCTGAAATGTCCGCTCCAAGCGCTGCAAGGCTTCGCTATCATCCACTTCACGATCGGCCCGCTCAACATGGGCAACAATCCAAGAGGCATTTAGGCCAGAGGCCAGTCTGCTGGCTGTACGCACCACTTTTTCGGACAATGGGTCTGTTCCGATGCAGACAATCAGCCTTTCGCCGGTTGCCCATGGGCCTTCAATGGCGTTCTGGCGCAGATAATCAATCATTTGATCATCAACCCGATCCGCCGTGCGGCGCAAAGCCAGTTCGCGCAGCGCGGTCAGATTGCCAATGCGGAAAAATCGCTCAATGGCGCGGCTGGCGCTTTCGGCCAGATAGACCTTGCCTTCGCGCAGGCGCTCAACCAGTTCGGCGGGCGGCAGATCCACCAGCAAAACCTCATCGGCCTTGCTCAATACCGTATCGGGAACACGTTCGCGGATTGTAACACCCGTGATCTGGGTAACGAGATCAGATAGGCTTTCGAGATGTTGGATATTGAGCGCTGTCCACACATCAATACCCGCTTCGATCAGCTCTTCAATATCCTGATAGCGTTTGGGATGCAGCGAGCCTTCGGGATTGGTATGGGCGAGTTCATCGACAATCAGAATGCGCGGCTTGCGGGCAAGGGCGGCATCCAGATCGAATTCCTGCAAAATCCGACCGCGATATTCGATGGAGCGTCTGGGCAGGATTTTCAAACCCTGCAAGAGATCGGCGGTCTCGCTGCGGCCATGGGTTTCCACCAGACCGACAACAATGTCCACACCATCATCTTGCAAGCGTCTGGCGCGCGACAGCATGGCATAGGTCTTGCCCACGCCCGGTGCGGCACCGAGAAACACTGTCAATTTACCCCGGCGGTCTTTTTCCGCCAGGGTCAGCAAAGCATCCGGGTCTGGACGCTTGTTCGGATCTTGACTGCTTGCAGCCATGCTGGGGGTCAGCCTTTCAATTCATCAAGCGCAAGATTGAGCTTGAGCACATTCACCAATGGTTCGCCGATAAAGCCAAGCATTGGCGATGTTGTCACTTCCTGTACCAAAGCAGCAACTTTGGTTTCTGGCAAGCCACGGGCCTTTGCTACACGGGCAACTTGTGCCTTGGCAAAGGCAGGCGAGATGTCGGGATCAAGGCCAGAGCCAGATGCCATCACCGCATCGGCTGGCACGGGACCGTCAATGCCCGAATCCTTGAGGTGCTTGATGTTGGCTGCCACACCATCGCGGAGCTTGGCAGCGGTTGGGCCAAGGTTGGAGCCGCTGGACGATTGTGCATTATACGGATCGGGGCTGGTGGCCGATGGCCGTGGCCAGAAGTAACGATCGGTGGCGAAGTTCTGACCAATCAGTTCAGAACCAATCACGGTATCGCCCTTGGTGATGAGGCTGCCAATGGCCTGTGCTGGCATCGCGTAGCGGGCGACGCCGGTGATCGCCAGCGGATAGGCAATCCCCGTGAGCAGTGTCATGAGGATAACAATTGAAAATGCGGGACGAAGATGTTGGATCATGATCTTACACCAGATTGAGGAAGCCGACCACGACATCGATGATCTTGATGCCTGCAAAAGGCAGCACCAGACCTCCAAGACCGTAGATCAGCAGATTGCGGCGCAGCAGCACGGCGGCACTGGCAGGACGGTATTCAATCCCCTTCAGCGCCAGTGGAATAAGGGCAATGATGATCAGCGCATTGAAGATAACAGCCGAAAGAATGGCGGACCTCGGCGATGACAGGCCCATGACGTTCAAGGCACCGAGTTGCGGATAGGTGACAACGAAGAGGGCCGGAATGATCGCAAAATATTTTGCAACGTCATTGGCTATCGAGAAGGTTGTCAGCGCACCTCGGGTCATCAACAGCTGTTTGCCAATGCCGACGATTTCAATCAGCTTGGTTGGGCTGGAGTCCAGATCAACCATGTTGGCGGCTTCGCGGGCGGCCTGGGTGCCGGTTTGCATGGCGACGCCCACATCTGCTTGGGCAAGAGCTGGTGCATCATTGGTGCCATCGCCGCACATGGCCACAAGGCGCCCACCCTGCTGCTGTCTGCGGATATAGGCCAGCTTATCCTCAGGCTTAGCTTCGGCAAGGTAATCGTCAACGCCTGCTTCAGAGGCAATGGCGGCGGCAGTGACGGGATTGTCGCCTGTCACCATCACGGTGCGAATGCCCATGGCGCGCAATTCGGCAAAACGTTCCTTGATGCCGGGCTTGACCATGTCTTTCAGGTGGATCACGCCGAGCAGGCGATTGCCATTGGCAACAGCCAGCGGTGTGCCGCCGGTGCGGGCCACTTTATCCACGGCCTGACGGAATTCCGCAGGGGCATTGGTTTCATTGATGCCTGCAAAGCGCAACACGGAATCAACGGCACCTTTGCGCAAGCGGCGATTGCCGATATCGCAACCCGAAATACGGGTTTCAGCTGCGAAAGGCACGAGAAGATCCACCGTCACGTCAGGTGTTGTGATGCCGTAAGAGCTGGTCGCCAGCGCGATGATCGAGCGGCCCTCCGGGGTTTCATCACCAAGGCTTGCCAGCAGAGCGGCTTCAGCCAGTTCTGTCGGATCAACGCCGGGGGCTGTGAGAAAATCAGCCGCCATACGATTGCCGTAGGTGATGGTGCCGGTTTTGTCCAACA
>DNPN01000159.1:0-25962 GCA_003501385.1 Rhizobium sp.
TCCTGCATCAGCACGCGGGCCGGGCGGTAAGCGATTTCATTGCCAGCGGTGCCCTTGTCAACGAGCCAGGCAGCAACGTTTTCAATGTCGGCCTTGGTGACGGAGCGGCCGTCTTCGTTGCGCAGCAGGTTTTCCAGCAGCACCTTCATGGAGTAAGGCAGCTTGGAAACACCAGCAAGACCGTTCGCTTCGGCCTTCGGGATACTGTAGTAGACATAATCCTTACCGTCGACGGAAAGCGTCGACCGGCAATTGAAACTGTCAAGTGACTTGGACAAGGTAGAACCCCGCTGAATACTGATAGCCAACACATACGTGCGGACGCCCATGCACTTCTTGCACATCAGGATGCGGGTACGACCATTTCCGCTGTCCGCCCGTGAAAATCGCTTTTTTGCAAAATTCAAGTTCGGCTCTAGGATGATGGACACGCCGGTCGCTGGCGTGGTTGCAGGTCTTATAGATAATTTCCAAGAACTGTTCCAGAGTGTAGAACAGCCAAATGGCACAATTTTTTGAAGGCACTGTTGCTTTGCTAAACAAGAGGAAAACGATGCGGTTGAAAGCAGAGAATTTGTCGGCAAAACGCGGCGAAGACCTGCTGTTTCGCGATATATCCTTTGGTCTAACAAGTGGCGACGCACTGGTGCTGACAGGGCGAAACGGCTCTGGAAAATCCACCTTGCTGCGGGTCATCGCTGGCTTCATTCGCCCGGAGCGGGGCAGCACAACCTTCGAATCGGTGAGCGGCGAATCACGCACCGTGCGCGAGGCCAGCCACTATCTTGGCCACCGCAATGGCATGAAGGCCGAGCTGAGCGTGCGCGAGAACTTGGATTTCTGGAAAGAGTTTCTGGGCGATTTCGAGGGTGGCCACGGGCTGGATGTGGATGAGGCCGCAGACAGGATTGGCCTTTCCAGCATCACCCACCTGCCTTACGGCTATCTCTCTGCTGGCCAGCAGCGCCGCTTTGCAATGGCGCGTCTGCTGGTGGCCTATCGACCCGTGTGGATTCTGGATGAACCCACAGCCGCGCTGGATGCCAAAGCGGAAGCAATGTTTTCCAAGATGATTGGCAAGCATCTGTCAGATGGCGGCATGGTGCTGGCGGCAACCCATCAGCCTTTGGGGTTGGAGGGTGTACAGCAGCTGGAAATGCGCGGGTTTGAGTTCGATGATCTGGAGGAGATGGTGTGATGATGGGCTATCCGGCGTCCGTGGGTGACGCTTACCCCTCCCCAACCCCTCCCCACAAGGAGGAGGGGCTTAACCCGTTGACGCCTTTTGTTTCATCAACAAAGGCTTCTCCTCAGCACGACTTTCAAAAGAGAATTCAAACAGCACGGCACCCCAACCCCTTGTGGGGAGGGGTTGGGGAGGGGTCTTCACGCCCGCACTCAAGGCAAGCCGCATGACCGCCCTGTTCCTGCGCGATCTCAAACTGTCCATGCGCGCTGGCGGCGGCGCATTGCTTGGCGTTCTCTTCTTCCTCACCGTCGTTGCCGTGATCCCCTTCGGCGTCGGGCCGGATATGAACCTGCTCGCCCGCATTGGTCCCGCCATTGTCTGGATTGGCGCGCTGCTCGCGGCATTGCTGGGGCTGGACCGGCTGTTTCAGGCGGACCGAGACGATGGATCGCTTGATCTGCTGCTGATGCAAGAAACACCATTGGTGCTCACCATCTTCATCAAATGCCTCGCCCATTGGACCGCCACAAGCCTGCCGCTGGTGATTGCCTCGCCGCTGATGGGCCTGTTTATGAATATGAACGAAACCGCCATTGGTGCCGTGATGCTGACATTGCTGGTTGGCACGCCTGCCATCACCTTCATTGGCGCGGCGGGTGCGGCGGTGGCCGTGGCCCTTCCCCGTGGCGGCTTGCTGGTGTCGATTCTGGTGTTGCCGCTCTCCATTCCGGTGCTGATTTTTGGCGTGAGCGCCTCTTATGCAGCGGTGGAAGATCCGGCACCGTTTCTGCCGCCGTTTCTGTTTTTGATGGCGCTCACCCTGTTTTTTGCGGTGATTGGCCCACTGGCCGCAGCATTGGCGCTGCGAAACACCGCCGATTGACCGGAGCTCGCCAAGCCGTCAAGATCAACTCCGCGATAGTGCGAAGCAATAGCTACCTTGAATTGCAAAATCCAATTGCTGCAACACCGAACTCACGATAAAAGGCCTTATGAGCGAAACAAGCCTTGCCATCAGCAAATTCACCGACCTCGCCAACCCCACACGGTTTCTGGCGCTGGTGCGCATTGTGCTTCCCTGGATGGCGGGCATCACCGCCATTCTGTTTGCCGTGGGGCTGTACCTCAGCTTCACATCTGAGAGCGATTATCAGCAGGGCGACACGGTGCGGATCATGTATATCCATGTGCCTGCCGCGTGGTTATCGATGATGTGCTACAGCGTCATGGCCGTCTCCGCCGTTGGCACGCTGGTCTGGCGGCATCCGCTGGCCGATGTGGCCCACAAGGCCGCCGCCCCGATTGGCGCTGCCTTCACCCTGATTGCCCTTGTGACTGGCTCCCTCTGGGGCAGGCCCATGTGGGGCACATGGTGGGTGTGGGATGCGCGGCTGACCTCGGTTTTCGTGTTGTTTTTGATGTATCTAGGGCTGATTGCGCTCAACCGCGCCATGGATGACCCTTCCAAGGCTGCCCGCGTCAGTGCTGTTTTGATACTGGTGGGTTTCGTCAATATTCCCATCATCAAATTCTCGGTGGAATGGTGGAACACGCTGCATCAGCCCGCCAGCATCATGCGCATGGGTGGCTCGGCGATTGACCCGGCCTTTCTCAAGCCGTTGCTGATCATGGCAATTGCCTCGACACTGCTGTTTTTCACCCTGCACATGACCGCCATGCGCAATGAAATCTGGCGACGCCGCATTGCCGCCCAGCGCCGACTTGCCGCCCGAAGAGCGGGACAGGATGACCCATGAGCCATTACGCTTTTTACATCAACACATCCTATGGGGCCGCAGGCCTGATTGTCCTCTGTCTCATCGCCTGGGTATTTCTGGATGGCCGGGCACGACAAAAAGACATGAAAGCGCTCGAAGCCTCCGGCATTCGCCGCCGCTCAAAGCTTGATAAGACGACCGCATGAGTGAGAACAGCCTACCAGAACCGCGCAAAAGTGGCCTATCACGCTACGGTTTCGCGGCCATTCCGCTTGTGGTGTTTGCCGCCATTGCAGGCATTGCCGGAAAAATGCTCTATGATCAGGATGTTAACGGCAAGAATATCAGCGATATTCCCTCGGCGCTGATTGGCACCAAAGCCCCCTCACTGGCCCTGCCGCCGCTTGAGGGTGCAAATCTGCCAGCGCTGACCACTTCCGCCATTTCCGGCAAACTCACGCTGGTCAATGTTTTCGCCTCATGGTGCGTGCCGTGTCGCGATGAGCATCCGCTTTTGAAGCAATTGAGCAAAGACCCACGCATCCAGATCGTTGCCATCAATTACAAGGACAAGAGCGATAACGCGCTGCGCTTCCTTGGCGAACTGGGCAATCCCTACAAGGCCATCGGCATCGACCCCAACGGCAAGGCCGCGATTGACTGGGGCGTTTACGGCATCCCGGAAAGCTATCTCGTCGCCCCGGATGGCACAATTGTTTACAAGCGCGTTGGGCCGTTTGATGCCCAATCGATTGAGCAAGGCCTGTTTCCGGCGATAGACAAAGTGCTAGCGAAGAAGTAGCGCTCAGATTGATGAGAGCAACAACTTCGTCACTGAGTGCCCTCATCCGCCTTGTTATCCAGCGAATGTTTCATGATCAATGGCATCTGCGCCAGCGTGAAGATGATGGTGATGGGCATGGTGCCCCAAACCTTGAAATTCACCCAGACGGCATCGGAAAAATTACGCCACACACCTTCGTTCAACACCGCGAGAAACAAAAAGAAAATGCCCCAACGCAGGGTGAGCTTTCTCCAGCCCTCGTCATCCAGCTGAAAAGCGGCGTTGAACACATAGCCGAGCAATGACCGACCAAACAACAGGCCACCCAGCAGCACCACGCCAAACAGCGCGTTTACAATGGTGGGCTTCATCTTGATAAAAGTTTCATCCTGAAGCCAGATGGAGAGGGAGCCAAAAATCACCACCACAATGCCAGACACAAACGGCATGATCGGCAGGTGCTTGAACACAATTTTCGAGACAATCAGCGACAGCACGGTGGCCGCCATAAACAGCGCCGTGGCAATGAACAATGGCCCACCAATAGCGGTCAGCGCCGGAAATTGCTTGGCCAACCACTCGGCCCGCAGATTGCCGAAGAAAAACACCAGCAATGGCCCAAGCTCCAACACCATTTTAAGCATGGGATTGTGCTTCTCAGTTTCGGTGGGCTGTTGATTGGGCTGGTTCACGGTCATCACACTCTAATGGTTATTGGTTTTAAACTGTCTTATCGAACATTGCGTCGATTTAGGGTCAGGAATTAACACCCGCAATGGCCCGGGCAAAATCTTCGGCTTCAAACGGCTCCAGATCATCCACGCCCTCGCCAACGCCAATGAAATAGACCGGCAATTTATGCCTGGCGGCAATGGCCACCAGAATACCGCCGCGGGCTGTGCCATCCAGCTTGGTCATCACCAAACCATTGACGCCTGCTATATTGCGGAAAATTTCCACCTGATTCATAGCGTTCTGGCCCGTGGTGGCATCCAGCGTTTGCAAAACGGTGTGGGGCGCGTCGGGATCAAGCTTGCCCAACACGCGGACAATTTTTTCGAGTTCAGCCATCAACTCGGTCTTGTTTTGCAAACGGCCTGCGGTGTCGATGATCAGCACGTCGGATTTTTCCGCCCGCGCCTTTTCAAACGCATCATAGGCCAAGCCCGCCGCGTCAGCTCCAAGTTTTGTGCCAATAAAGCCGGAACCTGTGCGATCAGCCCAGATTTTCAATTGCTCGATTGCAGCGGCGCGAAACGTATCGCCTGCGGCCAGCATTACTTTCAGGCCAGAGCCAGAGAGTTTTGCGGCCAGCTTGCCAATGGTGGTGGTTTTACCTGTGCCATTGACGCCAACCACCAGAATAACATGGGGCTTGTGGTTCAAATCCAGCGCCAGCGGCTTGGCCACCGGCTTCAAAACCTTGACGATTTCCGAAGCCATGATGCGGGTGACATCCTCGCCCGTCACATCCTTACCATACCGTTCGCTGGACAGCGCACCCGTCACCCGCATGGCGGTTTCCACGCCAAGGTCTGCCTGAATCAGCAGATCTTCCAGCTCTTCCAGCGTGTCATCATCCAGCTTGCGCTTGGTAAACAGGGCCGCAATCTGCCCTGTGAGCTGCGAGGAGGTGCGAAACAGGCCCGCCTTCAGGCGCTGGAACCAGCTAAGTTTTTCCTGCGGCGCTTCCGGCTCTGGCTCTACGGCAACAGAGGTGGAAAAGCCCTTGGGCAAGACAATGTCTGTGGGAGGTTCACTCACCAATTGATCAAAGGAGAGCGGCTCAGACGCCGCATCATCCTCGGCAACCTCGTCCGCTTCTAACAGTGAAAGCGGCACAAGCGCGAGATCATCCTCTTCCGCTTCAATGGATGCTCCATCGCTGGAAGGACCACCCGCCGTATCCATCTCTTCTGGCAACACCGGATCGGCAGCCACTGGCAAATCGGGCGTGCGCTGCTTGGGCAGGCTCGCTTCCGCCACGGCTTCGCGTTCTTCCGCTGTCAATTCCTCCACAACAACGGCGTCAGTGGATTTTTCTGAGCTGAAGGTGAAGACTTTTTTGAAGAAGCCGATGGCCATGGGTGTCTTGCTTTTCTCTGGGTCAGGCCGCAACAGGACTTGCGGATTCAAGGATCAGGTTCCGGCCATTGTGACCGGCAATGCGGGCCTCGACAAGCGCTCCGGGCTGATAACCCGGCACCGCCACGAGGGTGAAGTCTTCGCTATGAGCCATTTCATTGCGCTCCACCAGGAGCTTTTGGCGTGTTCCCACCAAACTCTCCAGATGGTTGCTATGCAGCTTTTCAGCCACCGCCCGCAAGCTTGCTGCCCGCTGCTTAACCACGCCCCGGTCCAGCTGCGGCATTTTTGCAGCCGGTGTGCTAGGGCGCGGGCTGTAGGGAAAAACATGCAAATGCGCAATGCCGATCTCTTCCGCCAGCCGTGCAGAATTGGCTGCCATCTCTTCAGTCTCGGTGGGAAAGCCCGCAATCATATCCGCGCCAAAGCTGAAATCGGGCCTAAGCGAACGAACCTGCTTGGCAAAAGCCAGCGCATCTGCACTCGAATGCCGCCGCTTCATCCGCTTCAAGATCATATCATCGCCATGCTGCAAAGACAGATGCAGATGCGGCATGAAGCGCGGCTCATCGGCAATCAAATCGAAAAGATGGGAATCCACCTCAATACTGTCGATGGAGGATAACCTTAGCCGGGTAATTTCCGGCACTTGCTTCAACAAGGTCTTGGCCAAAAGCCCAAGCGTCGGGTTTCCCGGCAGGTCTGCGCCATAGCTGGTGGCATCCACGCCTGTCAGCACCACTTCAATATAGCCGCTTTCCACGAGCTTTCGGGCCTGCTCCACCACCGCCCCCATGGGGACGGAGCGGGAATTGCCACGCCCGAACGGAATGATGCAAAAGGTGCAGCGATGATCACAGCCATTCTGTACCTGCAAAAAGCCGCGCACATGGCCATCAATATGGGCCACCATTTGCGGCGCGGTTTCCGTCACGCTCATGATGTCGTTGACGCGCAGCTTTTCCTCGGCATCAACGCCGAAATCCGGAAGGGCGCGATAGTGTTCGGCCTTGAGCTTTTCCTCATTGCCCAGCACCATATCCACTTCAGCCATGGCGGCAAAGCCCGCAGCATCCGTCTGGGCCGCACAGCCCGTCACGATAATTCGCGCTTCAGGATTTTCCCGCCGCGCCCGGCGAATGGCTTGCCGCGCTTGCCGCACCGCCTCGCCCGTGACCGCACAGGTGTTGACCAGAATGGCATTGTTCAAGCCAGCTTTAGCCGCCTCGGCCTTCATCACTTCCGATTCATAGGTGTTGAGACGACAGCCGAAGGTGATGACATCAATGCCGCTCACGAGCCTGATGCCTCGCTCAATTGCTCATCGCCGCGCTGCCAAGCACCCGTTTCCGGGTCCAGCTGGCCGGACCACTCCCATTCCGCCCCCCCGGTCATGATCACATGGTTGTCGCGCTCGCGCCACTCAATGGTCAGGGCTTGTTGATTGGGGCTGGAGGCCACCGTGATCACCACCTTGCGCTCCGTGCGCCCGGTGCGGGCACCCGATACGCCCACTGAGCAGGCCGCAGAGCCACAGGCCAGCGTCAACCCTGCCCCACGCTCCCAGGTGCGGGTGGTCATGGTGGATTTCGATGTCACCTGCGCCAGAGTGATATTGGCTTTTTCGGGAAACATTGGGTGATTTTCCAAAAGTGGCCCAAACCGCTCCAGATCATAGCTCATCGGATCACGATCCACCCAGAAGATCGCATGGGGATTGCCCATGGACATCGCCGATGGTGAATGCAAAATCGGCGCATCAATCGGCCCGATCTGCAATTCAATCCGGCTGGTGTCATGAAATTCTTCCGAGAGCGGAATTTTGTTCCACTCAAACACCGGAAGGCCCATATCCACCGAGATCGTACCATCTTCATGCTCAACGGCATTGAGAATGCCAGCCAGCGTCTGGAAGGTGAAAGCTTTCAAGCCCGTCTCTGCCGACAATGCCTGCACCACGCAGCGGGTGCCATTGCCGCAGGCCTGCGCCCGCGTGCCATCGCAGTTGATAATATCTATATAGGCAAAGGTGCCATCCAGTTTCGGATCATGGATCGCCATGATCTGATCGAAATTGGTTGCCGGATCTTGGGCCAGCGCAATCGCGGCTTCCGGCGTCACGGGTTTGGTTTGGCCGCGCATGTCAACAACCAGAATCTTGTTTCCAAGTCCGTTCATCTTTGCAAATTCGACCAAATTGCCCATCGGCTCCACTTTCTTAGCGCGTTTCAGCGCTATATGGCGGAATTCAACCAGAATTACCAGTCTTTGCTACTCTACCTTATAAACTGCACATCGAAAACCTCACCAGCCCGCAAAGCTCGAAAACGTTCCTGCGCAATGCCTGCCTTGGAAAGCGCCTCTGCCAGATGTTCCAACGGCTCCATCATCGGCTCGTCAGTGAGCTGAAAAGTTGCAAAGTGATGGCCCACCGCAAAAGCGGCCTTACACAGTTGAAAGCCTTCCACCGCTTCTTCAGGGTTCTGGTGCTGCCCACGCATGAACCAGCGTGGCTCATAGGCTCCAATCGGCAAAATGGCGAGGCGAAAATCACCGTATTTTTCAGCGACAGCGCGGTAATTGATGCCATCATGAAAGCCGGTATCGCCAATGTGATATATACGGCCCACAGGCGTTGAGATCACAAACGCCGCCCACAGCGCCATGCAGCGGTCATTCATACCCCGTGCCGACCAGTGATGGCTCGGCTCAGCGGTCACACGCACCCCATCGGCAACCTCAACATGATCACCCCAATCCACCACTTTGATATTCGCAAGCGGCACCGCCTTATGGATAATCCAATCATTGCCCAAAGGCGTGATAAACAGCGGATGAAATCTGTGATGCAGCCGATCAAGCGTTTTGATATCGAGATGGTCATAGTGATTATGCGTGACCAGCACGATATCAATCGGCGGCAGGTCTTCAAATCGAATCCCCGGCTCAACCACCCGCTTTGGCCCCGCAAACGACACCGGACTAACGCGCTCAGCCCAAACCGGATCAACCAGAATGTTCAATCCGCACACCTGAATAAGCATGGAGGCGTGACCAATCATCGTCACCCGCAATCCATCACCATCAACGCGCTGCAACGGCTTGGCCACACCAGCAGGCAATTCCGTGCGCTGCGGCCAGCGAGATTTTTGCCCATTCAACTTCCAGCGCAACACCTCCGAAAATCCAAACGGCAATACCCCGCCGGGATTGAAAAAGCGCGTTCCGTCAAAATGGTCTGAGACCGGGCCGGAATAATAAAGGTTTTTTGCCATGAATCCTGATTGCTCTTGAAAAGAGGGGTCTGCGCAGTCTTACGTGTTTGCAATCAGATAAGATCAGCACCAGCGATTAAAAGCTTTGCAGCCACAAATCGGCATTTTTCTTGACTCTGCGGCCAAAATCCTGTTTACCCCTGCCAAATCTGCGAAGAGATAAGACTCCGAGCCGCCGACCGGGACCCGAAAAGGTATAAAGAGTTCCCGGAGGTCAACACCCGACAGCGCGATGCGCCCTCGGGTGTCGTTTGGCTTTGCGTCTTGTTTTTCTCGCAAGAAAACACGAGGTTTCAGGGCGTACCCACAATTCTGAAACCAAGAAGGAAGATGCGATGTTTGATAACCTGCAGGACCGTCTTGGCTCCATTTTGAATGGACTGACCGGCCGTGGCTCGCTCTCCGAGGCAGATGTCTCGGCGGCGCTGCGGGAGGTTCGCCGTGCCCTGCTGGAAGCCGACGTTGCATTGGAAGTGGTTCGCAGCTTTACCGATAAGGTGCGCGAAAAGGCTGTTGGTGCCGCCGTTCTCAAGTCCATCAAGCCCGGTCAGATGGTCGTCAAGATCGTCCATGATGAGCTGGTGGACATGCTTGGCACCGAAGGTGTGGGCATTGATCTTCATGCCGCCGCCCCTGTTGTGATCATGATGGTGGGTCTGCAAGGCTCGGGTAAAACCACCACCACCGGCAAGATTGCCAAGCGCCTCACCGATCGTGATCGCAAAAAAGTGCTGATGGCCTCGCTGGACACCCGCCGTCCAGCCGCGCAAGAACAGCTGCGCCAATTGGGCGTGCAGACCGGCATTGATACCCTGCCGATCATTGCAGGCCAATCGCCGACCGATATTGCCAGCCGCGCCGTGCAGGCCGCAAAGCTGGGTGGCCATGATGTGGTGATCCTTGACACCGCAGGCCGCACGCATATTGATGAGCCCTTGATGGTCGAAATGTCCGACATCAAGAAGAATTCCAAGCCACACGAAATTCTGCTGGTGGCCGATGCGCTGACGGGTCAGGACGCCGTCAATCTGGCGCGCAATTTTGATGAGCGCGTTGGCATCACGGGTCTTGTGCTGACCCGTATGGATGGCGATGGCCGTGGCGGTGCTGCCCTGTCTATGCGTGCCGTCACAGGCAAGCCCATCAAGCTGATCGGCGTTGGCGAGCGCATGAACGAGCTGGATGAGTTTCATCCACGCCGTATTGCCGACCGTATCTTGGGCATGGGCGACATTGTCTCGCTGGTGGAAAAAGCCGCCGAGAACATTGATGCCGAAAAAGCCAAGGCCATGGCCGAGAAAATGGCCAAGGGCAAGTTTGACCTCAACGACCTTGCCGACCAGCTGCGCCAGATGCAGAAAATGGGCGGCATGGGCGGCATTATGGGTCTGATGCCCGGCATGGCAGGCATGAAAGACAAGGTTGCTGCCGCTGGTCTGGATGACAAGATGTTTGGCCGCCAGATCGCCATCATCTCGTCGATGACCAAGGCCGAGCGCTCAAACCCCGATATTCTCAAGCATTCCCGCAAGAAGCGTATTGCTGCAGGCTCCGGCACGGATGCCTCGGAAATCAACAAGCTTTTGAAAATGCATCGCCAGATGGCCGACATGATGAAAATGATGGGCGGCAAAAAAGGCGGCGGCATGATGAAGCAGCTGATGGGGGGGCTTGCTGGCAAGATGGGTCTGGGCGGTGGAATGGGCGGCATGCCTGATCTGTCCGGCATGGACCCCAAGCAGCTGGAAGCCTTGGCAAAACAGGCCGAAGCCGCTGGCATCAAGCCACCTGCCGGTCTGGGTGGCATGGGCGGATTGCCGGGCCTTGGTGGTCCAAAATTGCCGGGTCTCGGCGGTGGTTTTCCCGGCCTTCCCGGCCTGCCCAAGAAGAAATGAGGAATGCCGATGATTGATCCCGCCGTGAAACAGGAATTGTCCGGCTATCGCCAGTCCATCGATAATATCGATGCGGCTTTGGTCAATATTCTGGCTGAACGCTTTCGCTGCACCAAGGCTGTTGGCGTACTGAAAGCCAAGCACGATTTACCGTCTGCCGATCCGGCACGCGAGGAATACCAGATTGAACGTTTGCGGCGCTTGGCCAAGGACGCGCAGCTGGACCCGGATTTTGCTGAGAAGTTCCTGAACTTCATCATCAAGGAAGTGATCCGACATCATGAAGCCATCGCTGCCGAACACAGCAGCAATACCCAACAGACCGCCTGACGGCGGCCTCAACAAACACGGATCATCCAAGATGATCCTATAAAAACCTAGGAGTTACCCATGTCCCTGAAAATTCGTCTTGCTCGCGGCGGTTCCAAGAAGCGTCCTTACTATCAGATCGTTATTGCTGACGCCCGTTCGCCTCGCGACGGCCGCTTCCTTGAAAAGGTTGGTTCTTGGAACCCAATGCTCGGCAAGGACGCTGAAAAGCGCGTTGAGCTGGACGCCGACCGCATCAAGGAATGGCTTGCCAAGGGCGCACAGCCAACCGACCGCGTTCTGAAGTTCCTGGCGGAAGCTGGTCTGGCTGAACGCGCAGCCCGCAGCAACCCGGAAAAGGCAAAGCCAGGCAAGCGCGCTCTTGAGCGTCTGGCTGAGAAGAAGCAAAAGGCTGAAGCTGCAGCAGCTGCTGCTGCCGACGCTGCATAATTTGCCATTCATGGCATAATGAGCGGGCGGCATGATATCATGCCGCCCGTTTTTGCGTTTATTTTCTCTGATTTTTTGCATATTGATCATCCAATTCACCCCATAAAAGGAAAAACCACCGTCATGACCAAGCTTGAAAATCCGGTGCTGATGGCCGTGATTGGTGCGGCGCAAGGGCTGCGAGGCGAGGTGCGTGTGAAATCGTTTACCGCCGACCCTGTAGCAATTGGTGATTACGGCAAGCTGCGCACCAAGGATGGCCGGGAATTTGAAGTGCTGGACGTGCGTGAGGCCAAAACTGTGGTTGTGGTACGCTTTCGCGGCATCAATGATCGAAATGCTGCCGAAGCTTTGAACGGGCTGGAACTGTTTGTGGACCGCAGCGCCCTGTCTGATGACGATCTGGAAGATGATGAATTCTTCTATGCCGATCTGGAAGGTTTGGAAGTGGTCGATACTGATGGCAAGAGCTATGGCACGGTTGCCGCTGTTTTTGATTTTGGCGCAGGCGATCTGCTGGAAGTCAAAGGTCCGGGCAAGCGCCCGGTTCTCATTCCGTTTTCCGAAGCCGCCGTGCTGGAAATTGATCTTGAAGATGGCAAGCTGATGATTGACCCGGAAGCCGCAGGCCTGATTGACGATGGCAGCGAGCCACCGTTTAGCGCTGACGGTAAGCCTACGGGTAAGGGCAAGCGCTGATCATGACCTTCAACGCAACCGTTTTGACGCTCTACCCGGAGATGTTTCCGGGGCATTTGGGTGTATCTCTGGCCGGGCGCGCATTGGAGCGCGGCCAATGGGCGATAGAGGCGGTGCAGATCCGCGATTTCGCCACCGACAAGCATCGCAGCGTTGATGACACCCCGGCAGGCGGCGGCGCAGGCATGGTGCTGAAGCCCGATGTGCTGGCCTCCGCTATCGACAGCATTGCCGATGACAGCCGCCCGCGATTGCTGATGAGCCCGCGCGGCAAGCCGTTGAGCCAAAAGCGGGTGCGCGAAATTGCCGCTGGCGACGGCGTAGTGATTGTCTGTGGCCGGTTTGAGGGCGTGGATCAGCGGGTGATTGAGGCGCGCAATCTCGAAGAAGTATCGATTGGCGATTATATTCTCTCTGGCGGCGAGCCTGCGGCCCTGACGCTGCTGGATGCCGTGGTGCGGATCATTCCCGGCGTGATGGGCAATGATCTGTCGGGCCTGCATGAAAGCTTTGAAGGCGGCTTGCTGGAACATCCACATTACACCCGCCCGCCCGTGTTTGAAGGTCGGGAAATTCCGGCCGTGCTGACATCGGGCAATCACGCCGCCATTGAAAAATGGCGCAACGAGCAAGCTTTGAAGCTGACGCGCGAACGCCGCCCGGATTTGCTCACCGATTCGCAAAAAGGCGAAAAATAACCGCTGGGCAGGGTGACAAACCCCAATGATTGGTATATGGGCAGCGTCGGAAATGGGCCTTGTCCCGTCTACCAGCAAACAAAGAACACGACACCGCTCCCGCCGCAAGGCGTAAGCTTGAGGCTTTGACCAAAGGCAAACTGTTGAGCGCTCTGGCTGTTTTAGAAAAACTTGAAAAGGTTAGACCGATGAACATCATTCAACAGTTGGAAGCCGAACAGGCCGCCAAGATCGAAGCCAAGCGCACCCTGCCTGAATTCGCACCAGGCGACACCGTTCGCGTGAACGTGCGCGTAACGGAAGGCACACGTACTCGCGTACAGGCCTATGAAGGCGTTTGCATCGCTCGTTCGGGCGGCGGCATCAACGAGAGCTTCACTGTTCGCAAAATTTCTTACGGCGAAGGCGTAGAGCGCGTATTCCCGGTTTACTCGCCAATGGTTGAAGGCGTTGAAATCGTACGTCGCGGTAAGGTTCGTCGCGCCAAGCTGTACTACCTGCGCGATCGTCGCGGTAAGTCTGCTCGTATCGTTGAAAACACCGGCACCCGCGCCCGCAAGCTGAACGACGCCGAGCGCGCCGCAGCTGCTCAGGAAAAGGCACGTCTGGAAGCTGAAAAGGTAGCAGCAGCACAGGCTCTGGCCGCTGAAAAGGCCGCAGCAGAAGCAGCAGCAGCTGCTGAAGCCGCAGCAGCTGCTGCCGCTGCCGAGCCAGCCGCTGAATAAGACTTAAACCCTCCGGGTTTTGAGAAAAGGCGGCCTTCGGGTCGCCTTTTTTGTTGTCGCGAAGAGCGGCTCTGCGGCCACGCGACGCAGGCAGCCCCGATCAAACCATCTTGAAGATCATCAAGACCACTGATACCAGTCTTCAAAACAACCGGGGATCACCATGCGCGCAAAGCTCATGACATGGCGAATGGCAGTGCATGCACTTTGCATGCTGGCGCTGTTTGCTGTCGGCTTTGCCCATAAGACTCCGAGTGTTTCTGCGTCACCGCTTTCACCAGCGGAAATTGCCGCCTACACGCTTCCTGATGGCACTCTTCCGGTGCTTTGCATATCCGATCAGGCCGTTTCTGATCACAATCAGGATCACAAGCATAAACCGGATAGTGGTTGCGAAGCCTGCCGGATTTCGGCCTCCATACTGCTTCCCCAACCCGCTGACACAGTGGGTCTGCTGGCAAAGCTTGAGCGGAAGCTAACCTTCCCAAGGCTGCAAGAGCCGCTTGTTGTCCGCCTTTTCCCTCCCAATAGCGCGCCGCGTGCGCCACCGAGCGTCTGACACGATTTTGTTCGAAGTGTCAGTCTTTGCGCCGCAGCGCAGCTTTGTTTCAAAACGCAACCTGAGCGGAAATTTTAAAATTTTACACGACAGGATTTAGCGTAATTTTCCGAGGCTGCCCGCGGCATCACGATCGGTGAGAAACCATGTCAAATGTCGCATCCATACAGCAGACCGCGCCGGTAAGCGCCAGCAAACGCGGTTTTTATTTTGCCGCCTGGCGCTGGCATTTTTATGCTGGTCTTTACGTGACCCCCTTCTTAATCATGCTGGCTGTGACCGGCCTGATCATGCTGTGGAGTGCCGTGCTGGTGGGCCGTGATGGTGAAAATGCCTATACGGTTGCCCCGCAAGGCATTGAAAAACCCATCACGCAGCAAGCCGATGCCGCACTGGCCAAAGTGCCGGATGGCAACTTAGCCCAATATATAGCCCCCCGCACCGCAGAGGGTGTCGCGGTTTTCCGCATCAGCAAGGGCAAGGACGACACCATGGTGGCCGTCAACCCCTACACCGCCGAGGTTTTGGCCCAATGGAGCCGCCGCAATGCGCTTTATGATCTTGCCAACAAAATCCACGGCACCTTGCTGATCGGCGATGTCGGAGACCGTCTGATTGAAATTGCCGCAGGCTTTGGCGTGGTTCTGATCATCACCGGCCTGTACATGTGGTGGCCGCGCAATGGGGAGCGCTTTTCCGATGTGCTGATCCCACGATTTGCCGCACGCGGGCGGCAATTGTTCAAAAACCTGCATCGCACCATCGGCTTTTATGCATCTTTCATCCTGCTGGTTTTTCTGATCACCGGCCTGACCTGGGCTGGTGTCTGGGGCGAGAAATTCACCCAGGCGTGGAGTACATTTCCAGCAGAAAAATGGGATAATGTCCCCCTCTCGGATGCCACTCATGCCAGCATGAACCACGGCGGCATCAAGGAGGTTCCCTGGACCTTGGAGCAGACGCCAATGCCCATGTCCGGCTCCATGGCAGGCCATGCTGGCATTGCCGATGGACAGCCTGTGACGCTGGAAACCATTGTGGCGTTTGCGCGATCCATAGGCTTTGATCATCGCTTTCAGCTGTCGTTCCCAAAGGATGACAAAGGTGTGTGGACCATCTCCCGCGACACCATGAGCAATGACAGCGCCGACCCCACCTCTGACCGGTTCGTGCATATTGATCGCTACAGCGGCAAGGTTCTGGCCGATGTGACATTTGCCGATTATGGCGTGGCGGGCAAAGCCATGGCCGTGGGCATTGCCTTTCACGAGGGCGATATCGGCCTGTGGAACCTCGCCCTTGTAACCGTCTATTGCCTCTGCGTGATCTTTCTCAGTGTCAGCGGCATTGTGATGTGGTGGCTCCGCCGCCCGCAGGGGGTTTCGCGGCTGATGGCCCCGGCCTATCCAGCCGACATGCGCCTTTGGAAAGGCGGAGCCATCATCATGCTGATGGTGTCCCTGCTGTTTCCGCTGACGGGTCTCGCTCTGATCACCGTGCTTTTGCTTGATATGCTGCTGATCCGGCGGATTACACCGCTGAAAAAAGCACTGAGCTGAGCGACCCTATCATGGCCTTCCAACATTCAATTCAAAAGAAGGTACACTTTATGATCAAGTCGATTTTGACCTTCGCCCTGATGGGCGTCACCCTGCTGTTTGCGGGGCAGGCCGCAGCCGATATTACTGTTACCGACGTCAAGGGCCGCACCGTCACCCTGCCAAAACCGGCGCAGCGCGTGGTTTTGGGCTTTTACTATGAGGATTATCTGGCCGTGGCCGGTCCCGGTGCTATCGATAAAGTGGTCGCTCTGTCCCTTGGCACATGGAAAGACTGGCGTCCCAATCAGTTTGCCGCCTATGAAAAGGCCTTGCCAAAGCTCAGCGCCATTCCTGATATCGGCAACACCGAGGATGGTAATTTTTCCGTCGAGAAAGTCATTGCGGCAAGGCCTGATCTGGTGATTCTCGCCGCATGGTCCTATGACGCACTGGGCGAGAGCGTTCACCGCATCGAAGAGGCTGGCATTCCGGTGGTGACACTGGATTACAACAGTCAGACGGTGGCAAAGCATGTTCTGTCCACGGAAGTTCTGGGCAAGGTGATGGGCACAGAAGAGCGAGCAAAAGAGCTGGCTGACAATTACCGCGATGCCATGGCCAATATCGAGACCCGTATCAAGGCCGCAGGCCCCACAACCAAGAAAGTCTATGTTGAACTGGCCCAGAAGGGTGCGGGCGACATTGGTAATTCCTATGGCAACAGCATGTGGGGATCGCTGATTGGCAGTCTCGGCGGCAACAATATCGCCAAGGGGCAGGTTGGCAATTGGGGACCGCTTAGCCCGGAATATGTACTGTCGCAAAAGCCTGATCTGATTTTTCTGGCTGGGTCTGAATGGCTGAACAAGCCACAATCGGTGCCCGTCGGCTTTGGTGCCGACCCGAAATTGACCCGTGAGCGCATGGCGGCTTACGTTGCGCGCCCCGGCTGGTCAGAACTGCCTGCGGTGAAAAATGACAATATCTTTGCCATTTACCATGGTGGCTCGCGCACCCTGTCGGATTATGTTTACGCGGAATATATCGCCAAGCAGCTCTATCCAGATGCCTTCAAGGATGTGGACCCGGCAGAAAACCTACGCCAATTCTATGCAAAATGGCTGCCCATCAAGGCCGATGGTGTGTTCATGCTGCCCTATCGAGCCGCAGCCCAATGAGTGTCTCACTTGATGCCCCGATGGAGGTCTTGCGCGTCGGCTATCGCCGCGCAGGCCAGAGGCACCGGCTATGGATCGTCACCATTGCGGCCCTCTTGCTGGTGCTTGCGGTGGCCGATCTGGTGTTCGGCCCATCTGGTATGAGTCTGGCTGATGTTGGCACAACGCTGATCACCGGGCCTTGGGGTGCGGACCGCATGAACGCCATCATTCTTTGGCAATTGCGCATGCCGCAAACCATCATGGGCATCATCGTCGGAGCCTGCCTTGGCCTTGCCGGGTTGAAGATGCAGACCATTCTGGATAATCCGCTGGCAAGTCCTTTCACGTTAGGCTTTTCAGCTGCCGCAGGCTTTGGCGCGGCGCTCGCCATCATGTTCGGCGGGCTGATTGCTCTGCCTGTCTATATCACCACACCGCTGCTGGCCTTTGTGATGACGCTGGCCGCCTGCGGGCTGGTCTATCTCGTGGCGCTGATGCGCAGTACCAGCGCAAGCGTGCTGGTGCTGGCCGGGATTGCAGTGATGTTCTTTTTCCAATCCCTGCAAGCCCTGCTGCAATTTCTGGCCAGCCCGGAAGTGTTGCAACAGATTGTTTTTTGGCTGTTTGGCAGCCTGCTCAAGGCAAGCTGGTCCAGTGTCGCGGTGGCTGGTGCCATCTTGCTTCTCTGCCTGCCCGTCTGCATGATGGACAGCTGGAAACTGACGGCGCTGAGGTTGGGCGATGCCAATGCCACCAGCCTCGGCCTCTCGGTGGATGCCATCCGCCGTCGCAGCTTTTTGCTGATCGCCCTTCTCACCGCTGCCGCTGTTTCCTTTGTTGGCACCATCGGCTTTATTGGCCTGATTGCCCCGCATATGGCCCGCGCTCTGGTGGGAGAGGACCACCGCCTGACCTTGCCACTCTCCGCGCTTTGCGGTGGCGTTCTGGTGATGGCGGCCTCGGTGATTGGCAAGCTGATCTCGCCCGCAGGTGCCTTGCCCGTGGGCATCGTCACCGCCATTGCCGGTGTGCCGGTGCTGTTTGCGCTGATTATCCATCAAAGCGGAGGTCATAAAGCATGACGCGTGGTTTGATGGTTCGACAGCTGAGCGTGAAACGCGGCAACACGCCGATTGTCCATGATGTCACGCTCCATCTGCAACCCGGCGTGCTGGCCAGCTGCATTGGACCCAATGGTGCGGGTAAATCGACGCTGCTGGGTGCGCTTGCCGGAAATTTTGCCACACAGGGCAAGATCACCTGGAATGGAGCCGCCCTTGAGCGGCAGATGATTGGCCATATGCCGCAGCAATGCCAAATTGATGCTGATCTCACGGTCTTGCAGGTGTTGTTGCTGGGACGTCATGAGCGACTGGGCATACGCATCAAGGATGCGGATCTGGCCGTGGCTGGAGAAACCCTGCAAAAGCTTGAGATCATGCCCTTAGCCCATCGGCGCATGACCAGCCTCTCCGGCGGACAACAGCAACTTGTTCTGCTGGGCCAAAGACTGATCCGCCAACCCAAACTGCTGCTTTTGGATGAAGCCACCAGCGCCCTTGATATGGCCCACCAGATGCGGGTGATGCAGCTGATCCGCGATTACGTCCAGGCCAGCGGCGCATTGGCCATTATGGCCATTCACGATCTCAATCTCGCCGCCCGCTATAGCGACGAAATCCTGCTGATGCATGCCGGACGGCTGGAGGCAAAGGGAGCCTTTGCCGCAGCCATCACCCCCGAATGTCTGGAACGGGTCTATGGCATGAAGGCCATGGTGCTGCCGGATATTGCCGGGGCAGCCGTTATTGTTCCTCTTCACCCCATGCCCCTCACACTTCAAGGACGATACCCATGAAACATCTGGTTTTGACAGTCGCCACCGCATGGGCGCTCATGCTGACCCAGCCTGCCTTTTCCCATGAGGCCAAGGTCGGTGATCTCACCATCATCCACCCCTATGCTCGGGCGATGTTGCCGGGCGCGCAGGTGGGCGGTGGCTATCTGACCATCGAAAACGACGGAGCAACAGATGATCGGCTGATCGGTGTGACCAGTGAGAGGGCAAAAAGTACCCAGATTCACCAAATGAAAATTGCCGATGGCGTGATGATCATGGGCGAGCTGAAAGAGGGCCTTACCGTGCCCGCCAAAACCAAAACCGAGCTGAAGCCCGGCAGCTATCACGTGATGTTCATGAATGTTTCCAAACTGTTCAAGCAGGGCGAAACAATCAAAGCCACCCTGACCTTTGAGAAGGCAGGCAAGGTCGATGTGGACTTTACGGTGGGTGCCGCCAATGGCAGTGACGACAACAAGGATATGAGCGGGCAGATGGATGACCATTCCACCCACACCATGCCAATGGATATGAGCAAATGACACGAAATCCCAAAATCATTGCCGCTCTGGCAATTGCCGGGGTGTTTGTATCGGCCTTGGTGGGAATCATGATCTGGGTTGGGGTAGATAGCACCCGTCCCGGCCCCTTCACGGCGCAGTTTCATCTGGTCAATGACCAAGGCCAGCCGGTGGATCAGTCGATTTTCAAAGGCAGCCCGGCGCTGGTGTATTTTGGCTATACCCATTGCCCGGAAGTGTGCCCCACCACCCTGTTTGAAATAGCCGATTGGCTTAAAGCCCTCGGACCAGACGGCAAGCCGTTGAAAGCCTACTTCTTCAGCATTGATCCAGAGCGCGATACGCCGGAGATCATGCAGGAATATCTCGGTGCCATCAGCAACCGTATCACCGGCATCACCGGCGATCCCGCCCAGATGAAAAAGGTGATTGATGGCTGGATGATCTATGCCGCGAAACTGCCAAGCGAAGACGGCAATTACCATATGAGCCACACGATTTCGTTACTGCTCATTGGCCCGGATGGTCGGCTAAAGGACATGATTCCTTATCAGACAGAAAAAGACGAAGCACTGAAAACGATCCGAACAGCGCTGTTGAAGCAGAGTTAAAACAGCCATAACACCCAAAGGAGAAAACCATGACCAAAGCATTGAACATTCTTGCCGGCCTGACCTTTGTCGCAAGCCTTGCCCTCTCAGAACAGGCCTTTGCCCATGCGCATCTGGCCAGCGCCACCCCTGCCGACAAGGCAACCGTTGCCACTGCACCAAAGGAAATTGATCTGAGTTTTACCGAAGGTCTGGAGCTGAAATTTTCCGGCGTGGACGTGGTTGGCCCTGCCAAGGAAAAGATCAAGACCGGAGAGGCCGTTTTGAGCAAGGATGGCAAGGCGCTGACCGTGCCTGTTACCGACACGCTGAAGCCCGGCACCTATACGGTGGATTGGCACGCTCTGTCGGTGGATGGCCACAAATCCAACGGCAGCACGAGCTTTACCATCAAGCCGTGACACCCGACCAAGCCCTGATTATCAGCCGCTTTGTGATCGACACTTGCGCACTCCTGCTCTGGGGTGCGCATGCATTTCTGTGGCTTGGAGTCTCACCGCCACTGGCCGAAAAGCTGCACGCGCGACTTGGCTTTGTCCTTCCGGGGGCCATAGTCCTTTTGGTTTTGGCTGCCACAGCCAAGATTGCGATACAGGCCGCGATTCTGGGTAATGGCTGGAGCGATGCATTCGATCTGTCACTGATCCACGATCTCATCACCGCAACCCGCAGCGGATTGGCGCTTGCGGTACAGGCCGCCCTATCCTGTTTGCTTCTCATGAGATGGCTGTTGTTTCCAAAGCGCCGCATGGTAACCACCACGATTTTGGCGGGCTTGGTGCTGGCCAGTTTTTCCATCAGCGGCCACGCCGCCATGAATGGCGGGCCTGTTGGCCTGCTGCATCAACTCAATGACAGCCTGCATCTGCTGACGGCAGGCGCCTGGATTGGAGCCCTTGCGCCAGTGTTGCTGTTGCTCACCACCAGGCCCGATGAGCGGGATTGGGAGAGCGCCATATCCGCCCTCATGCGGTTTTCCACCTTTGGCCATGGTGCTGTGGCCGCAACCCTGATCACCGGCGTGATCAATAGCCGGCTGATTATTGGCCAGTTCTGGTTGGATACGACCGTGCCATTTCAACGTCTTTTGCTGGTGAAAATCATTGTGGTCGCGATGATAACGGCCATTGCCTGCATCAATCGCTACGGTTTTGTGCCGCATATGGCGCTAGACCGCACAAGGGCTCTTCGGCTGTTGCGGCTTGGCACCGTTTTGGAAATCACTCTTGCCCTCATTGCCATTGCGCTGGTGGCCTCCTTTGGCACCATGCCACCCGTTGCCGATGCGATGTAATCGATAAAAAGAGCTTTTCATTCCTTGAATTAACCGGACCACCTGTGACAAAGTGCGTCTGCCACTTTTCAGGAGAAATCACATGCCATTGCGCCGCGCCGTTCTCGCCGGTCTTTCCGCCCTTTTGCTTGCACCCTTGAGCTCGCTTGCGGCTAACCTGCCCAATCTGAATGGTATGAAAGTGGTCGTGGTCACAGAGAATGCCTATCCGCCATTGCAATTTGTCGACCCCGGCACGGGTCAGGCTGTGGGCTGGGAATATGATGCCATGAACGAAATGGCCAAACGGCTGAACTTCAAGGTAGAATATCAAAATACTTCTTGGGATGCGATGATTCAGGCGGTGTCCGATGGACAATACAACATTGGCATGACCGGCATTACCATCAAGGAAGAGCGCAGGGAAAAGGTGGACTTCTCCGACCCCTACATGCGCTCGCAACAGGTGATGCTAGTGCGCGGCGATGAAACCCGGTTTACCGATGCCAAGAGCTTTAAGGCTTTTGAAAAGGGCCTGATTGGCGCGCAAGCGGGCACAAGTCCATTTTACACCGCTGTTTATGAAGTGTTGGATGGCAATGAGCAGAACCCACGCATCAAGCTGATGGAAACCTTTGGAGCCACCGTACAGGCTTTGAAAACCGGCGATGTTGATCTGGTGCTAAGCGATAGTGTGGCCGGAAAGGGCTATGTCGACGCCTCGAATGGTGCTTTGAAGATCGTTGGCGAGCCACTGGGTGCAGAAGATTTTGGCTTTATTTTCCCCAAGGGTTCGGCTTTGGTAAAACCCATTAACGCCGTCATTGCAGAGATGAAGGCCGACGGCACGCTGGATGCCCTGAATCAGAAGTGGTTCGTCACCTATAAAATGGGTCAGTAGTGCCACGGGTAGGATATCATCCATGGCCCTGCAAACCCTGCCAAGCGGCAACAAACAAGATTACCCCTGGTGGTTGCTGACTCTTGGCGTTCTCGCGCTAGGGCTTTCTATCACCATTGCCGTCAACAATCTCTACGCTCAAGTGTTTGAAACAGTGGCGCGCGGTATTGGCGTGACCATCTTTGTCACCGTCTCAGGCTTTGCGCTGGCATCCATGCTGGGTCTGCTGATTGCGCTGACAGGCATGGCAGACAATATTGTCTGGCGGCAGATCGCGCGGTTTTACATCGAAGTGATCCGCGGCATTCCGGTGCTGGTTTTGCTGTTTTATATCGCCTTTGTCGGTGCGCCCGGCTTTGTATCGCTCTACAACACGCTGACTTCACCGTTGGTGCAGGCAGGATGGGTAGAGCCCTTGCAGGTGCGCGATGTCTCGCTGATGTGGCGGGCCATCATTGCGCTCACCATCGGCTATTCAGCCTTCATTGCCGAGATTTTTCGTGCAGGGATTGAGTCCATAGACAAGGGCCAGATTGAGGCTGCCAAATCACTCGGTCTCACCCGCTCCCAGCGATTTCGCCTTGTGGTGCTGCCGCAGGCCATCAGGGTGATTTTCCCGCCGCTGTCCAATGATTTTGTCGCTATGGTCAAGGATAGCTCGCTGGTCTCAGTGCTGGGCGTGGCCGACATCAGTCAGGCAGGTAAAATTTACGCCTCCGGCAGCTTTCGCTTTTTCGAGACCTATTCCATCGTTGCCTATATCTATCTGATCCTGACAATCGGGTTGTCGTTGATTCTGAGGCGGATTGAGAAAAGCATGCGGGCTCGGGATTTTTCAAACAACTGAACTGATCAAGCGTGACCCTCCCGAATTTCAGGCCAGAGCCTCGTAAAAGCGCAAATATGCCTCCCCGACACCCGGCTTGATCGCATCCACCAAGGGCAGAACCTCGAGAAAGAGCGTATGCGGGTGTTGAATGGCGTACAGCCGATCAGCAAACGCTCGCGTTTCAAGCGAGTAGTTGTTCGGTTGGCTGGTCACATTGGCGGCAAATCCGGGTAAATAGATTTGCGCGCAAGCGATGGCCGCTTCCAAGCGCTCCTTGGCATCAAGCGGCAGTTCACGCCACATCAGCAAGACGTACAAATCGAGGAAGTAGAAAAGACTGAGGTACGGCTGCACCGCCTCGGGCAAACCCGCCTGCTGAATGAGGGACCGCATGCGCGTCTCAATCCGGGCCTGCGATGCCCATTGTCCAATATCGTAACAGCAAACAGCGGAGGGATCAAAGATAACCTTACCGGAAGCAATCAGCGCGTAGACCAGACACCAATCGGAAAAGCCAGCGCGCAGGGGATTAGACCTATGAAATATATTGAATACTTTCACAAACAGATCTGATCTGAAAATACTGTAATACAATGAGTTGTTACCACCATGGCGTAGCGAATATTGGCGAATACGCTTTGCCGGTGTGGCTTCATCAATAATAAAATCATGGCCACCAATAACGCCACCTTCATCAATCCATGTAAACGTTCTGGGCCTGACGCAGACGACATCACTGGCCAAATCGACCAAATTCATCGGCTGCTGATCATCCAAACGATAAATCGCATCGTCGTCAGCAAAAGGCATCACAAAAGGCGTCGTCACGTGCTCAAGGGCATTGATCAGATTGAGGGTAGCATCCTGCGCGGTGGAATGCAGATAGGTTACATTTGCACCCAGACCGCTAAGCCATCGTGCCTTGTCCGCATCTTGAGAATTATCGGAAATGATGACCCGTGCATTGCATTTGTCAGCGTAAATCAATGCCGACTCGATAGAAAATCGACTTTGCTCAAGCGAGCGGCGGGTTGGAATGGCGATAGAGAGGTGGGTCATCAATAAGCGTTCCAAAAATTGTTCAGCATTGATTGAACGATGTTGATTGCGCCACGCTGACGCGAGGAAACAAAAGCCTAGCACCAGCCAGGGACGCTATCGCATCTTTTGTGAATGCCATAGACCGGACCAAATGATAGCGAGATTCTGCCATGTCTAAGCACCTGAATGAAGTAATGTTGGCCTACAAGGCTGAGAATTTCGCTCAGGTCTACAAACTGCTAAAGCCCATTTTGCGCTCTGGTGCTGATGTTGGTGCGCAGTTTTTTTTAATGTTTGCTCAAGCCTGCACAAAAATTCAACAGTTCGGTGAGGCAGCAACCTCCTATAGAACGGCGGCCCAATTGCTACCGGATCAGGCCGAACCCTTGCGGGATTTGGCCGAAAAGCTGAGCTGGAAACATGTAGAGACCCATCAAGTTCATGAGATCATTGGCCTGGTAACAGCCCGCAAGGCAATCCGCTCCAGCAATTGCGACGAAGCAACATGGAAAAAATATCGCGCATTGCTGCGTGAAGGCCTGAATATTGACGAAACTCGCATCATGGATCAGGCCATTCTGGATCACCTGCACCGAGGCGATACGGCCTATTTCTCTCTCGACACACCCCGGCAGCATTTAACCTGGTGTGATCATGAAGCGCTGAGCCACGCCATCGCCGCGCCGCCTCATCAACAGAGTGAGCGCATCAATAGATCCGTTGAGGAGAAAAGCGTATCACCCCGCATCAAGATCGGCTATTGTCTCGGCAGGGCGAGTGCCGGGTCGAGCCTCCACAATCTGATCATAGACATCGCCGGGCGGCATGATCGAACCCGTTTCGAGGTCTGGCTGATCACCGATCAATCGAAACGCATCGCCAGCGCAGGCTCCGTCAAAACCCTTTCCTTAGCCAAAATACCACCTAAGGCGGAAAGATCCGCCATAGAGGCGGCCGGGTTTGATATCATCATCGACGCCTGGGGGCATTCTGGTGATGGTCGGCCCGATCTTTTGCAGCATCGCCTTGCACCCTTGCAGATTGCGATTGCAGGTTTTCCCGGTCCCCGCCACGGCCTTATCTGCGATTACTTCGTTGGCGACAGCACAACATTGCCGCCGAACGCTCAGGCTTTTTACGGGCAGGCCTGCTGCCATCTGCCGGACGCCTTCATCGCTGGCTTGCCTGAAAAACCAGCGGCCTCAAGCTCTCGCCAAAATATGGGAATCGCACAGGAGACTGTGATCTTGCTGTCGCTGCATCCCATTGATAAAATCTCTCCCAAAACAGCTGACATCTGGTTGCAAATCCTGAAAAAGACCGACAACAGCCTGCTGTGCATGGTGTGCGATAATATCCGGGCGCAGTTCAATTTTCTGGCTTGGCTGAAACGCAATGACATTGCGGCCAAGCGCGTGATGTTCGTGTCCCCCCAAAACTCTCAGGAGCAACAACAGTTGCTGGGCATTGCTGACATTGCCCTCGATTGCTTTCCCTACAATGGACAGTTCACCAATATCCGTGCTTTGGGCGCTGGCGTGCCTCTTGCCACATTCACCGGCGGACATTTTGCATCCCGCATGAGCGCAAGCCTGCTGAGAGCGTGCGGACTTGAAAAGCTGATTGTTGCGGATGCGCAAGCTTACATCGCCTTGATGATCAACTTGGCGCAAAATCCGCAAGTCCTGCTCGACCTCAAAAAGGACGTTCAGTCCGCCGTGAAAACGGCCACGCTGTTCAAGCCGGATCGCTTCACCCGCCATTTGGAAGCGGCCTATTGCACCATGCATCAACGAACTATAGACGGCATACCACCATCAAATTTTGCAGTTGAAGCCTAAAGCATGTCGCGTTTTATT
>DNPN01000159.1:26290-26628 GCA_003501385.1 Rhizobium sp.
CTATTCACTGCGACAGGCTTTAATTCGCCGATGATACCGAACCGCCGAACACAAAATGTTTGAATTGCCGACGCCCCCGGAAACTGCTAGAAGGCCTGCCATGGGATCGAAATTCGGATGTCTCGCGCCTCACATTTTCGTGCTGCAAGACCACAAGCGTCTGCCGGCACGCTTTTTTGCGCGTCTCTCCGGGGCGCTCAACAGCCATCGAGCTTAAGCGCGAATGCCGTGAAGACGGCTGTTGTTTTCTGGTCGCATTTCCGTGATCAACTGACAGAAATCCCTTTTTAAAAAAACCATCGATGGATGAAACCCCATGAGCGCACCTCGCACCCTTT
>DNPN01000193.1:0-6653 GCA_003501385.1 Rhizobium sp.
ATCTGAACCTGACAGACTCTAAAGTTTGTCAGGGAAAAGTGGAATCCGGGTTTTAAACCCGCTGCCAAATAGACAAAGCCCGCCGCGAGATCATCGCGGCGGGCTTTTCAGTGAGGTTTGTGCAGCTTAAAATATCGGGCCGAACAGTCGGACCCGGTTTTCGGCCCGATGCTCAATCCGCCTTGGCGCGGCGGGCTGGGAACAGGATGACATCGCGGATCGATGGTGCGTTGGTCAGCAGCATGATCAGACGGTCCACGCCAATGCCGAGGCCACCGGCAGGCGGCATGCCCTGATCGATGGCGTCGAGGAATTCGTCATCCAGCTGCTTGTCTTTTTCGCCACGGGCATGGGCCTGTTCCAACTGCTCGACCATGCGTTTGCGCTGTTCTTCCGGGTCGTTCAACTCGGAAAACGCATTGCCGATTTCCCAGGCGTTGCAATAGGTTTCAAACCGCTCCACCAGACGCGGCTCGCCGGGAACTTCCTTGGCAAAGGGCGAAATGTCCTTGGGGAAATGGGTCACATGGCTTGGTTGAATCAGCGTGCCCTCGACCTTTTCTTCAAAGATAAAGGCAAGGCATTCGCCCCATGTCCAATCCTTCTCAACGGCAAAGCCTGCGGCCTTGGCGGCTGCGCGGGCTTCTTCGTCGGTCTTGATCGAGAGGAAGTCGATGCCAGTGGCTTCTTTGACGGCATCCGGCATTGGTACGCGCTTGAACGGACCCTTGAAGGAGATTTCCTTGTCGCCAAAGGTAAATTCGGTGGAGCCGTGAATACGCATGGCCAGATCACCAAACAGGCGCTCCACCAGATCCATCATGTCTTCGTAATCGGCATAGGCCCAGTAGCATTCCATCATGGTGAATTCTGGATTGTGCCGGGTGGAAACGCCTTCATTGCGGAAGTTGCGGTTGATTTCAAAAATCTTGTCGGCAAGGCCAGATACCAGTGTGCGCTTGAGGAACAGTTCTGGCGCAATGCGCAGATACATGTCCTGCTTCAGCGTGTTGTGATGGGTCTTGAACGGATCGGCCGATGCACCGCCATAGACCGATTGCAGCATGGGGGTTTCGACCTCCATGAAGCCATCGCTTTCCATGAAGCGGCGAATGCCGGAAACGATCTTGGAGCGTTGCTGAAAGCGCAGCTTGGATTCGTCATTGGTCAGAATGTCGAGATGGCGCTTGCGGTAACGCACTTCAATGTCGGTCACGCCGTGGTATTTTTCCGGCATGGGCAGAAGTGTCTTGGTCAGCATGGTGATGGTTTCAGCGTTGATTGTCAGCTCACCGCGCTTGGTGCGGCGCACCGGACCTGTCACGCCAATAATATCACCCAGATCAATCATCGGCAGAAGGTTGCGCGCTTCTTCCGGCGTCGTGTCCTTGTGGCTGAAAATCTGGATTTTGCCCGATGCATCGCGCAGATCCATGAACATGCCGGAATTGCGCGAGGAATAGATGCGGCCAGCCACTGTGACCGTCTCGCCCGCTTCCGTGTCTGGCTCTAGCTCTGCGTATTTCTCAGCCAGTTCCGCTGTGGTGGTGGTACGGTGGAAATGGGCGGGGTAAACATCGCCAATCTGCTCGCGCAGCAGCGCCAGTTTCTGGCGGCGCACTTCAGCGGCGTCGGAGGAGAGGGCGGTTTCTGTCTTTTCTTCGGTCATTGGTTCGCCTATCGGGCACGAAATTCTTGGATCAATTGTGGAGCATAGCGGCTGAAACGGGCTATGATAAGCCCTCCCTTATCAAGCGGGAGGGCTTTGGATGCTGCCTCAGGCAGCGCCAGCCATAGTGGTCAAAACCTGAATGGCCACTTTCAGGCGCTGGCGCACCACAGAACGGCCCAGCAATGCCATGCTGTCAAACAGTGGCAGAGAACGCTGGCTGCCGGACACGGCCACAAACAGCGGTGGGGTTACCACGCGCAGCTTCTTGCCCATCCGTTCAGAAATTGCCCGCAACTCTTCTTCAATCGTCGCCACATTCCATTCCAGAATCTTTTCCAGATCGGCTTGAACGGTGGTGACGATTTCGAGCGTATCCGCAGGCGTGGTCTTGAGACCAGCAAAGGAAGCCGGTGTCAGACCCACATCATTGGACAGCATGAAGCCTGCGAGGTTTGGCAATTCGCCCAGCTTGGTCACGCGGCTCTGTGCCAGTTTCAAAGCTTCCGTCAGGCGGTCGTTTTCAGATGCCCATTCAAACACGCGGCCCAGAAATTCTTCCGGCGTCAGCTTTTCACGCAGCCAGCGACCGTTCAGCCAATCCAGTTTCTGAATATCGAAAATCGCGCCAGCCTTGGAGAGATTGTCGGGGTCGAAATTGGCAATCAGCTGTTCCATGTCCAGCAGCTCTTCGCCTTCGGCAATCTGCATGAAGAACAGGCCAAGGAAGTTCATCAGCGCTTCCGGCAGATAGCCCAGCGCCGAATAATAGGAAATCGACGTCGGGTTCTTGCGCTTCGACAGCTTGGATTTGTCGGCATTGCGCATCAGGCTGAGGTGCATAAACACTGGGGGCTCAAGACCGAGGTATTTGTAGATCAGGATGTGCTTTGGCACCGACGCCAGCCATTCCTCACCACGGGCTACGTGGGTGATCTTCATCAGGTGGTCATCCACCACATTGGCCATGTGATAGGTTGGCATGCCGTCTGCCTTAAGCAGAACCTGCATGTCCACGCTTTCCCACGGAATCGACACATCGCCATAAACGCCATCGTGGAAATCGCAGGAGCCGGATGTGGGGATTTTCAACCGCACAACTGAAGGCTCTCCGGCTTCCAAGCGGGCGGTGACTTCTTCCGCCTTAAGATGCAGACAGAGGCCATCGTAACCCGGAGGCTTGCCCGCAGCCCGCTGGCTTTCACGCATCTGCTCCAGCCGATCCGGCGTGCAGAAGCAGCGAAATGCATTGCCTTCAGCCACCATTTTATCAACGAAGGGACGGTAGGTGTCCTTGCGCTCAGACTGGCGGTATGGACCATAAGGTCCGCCCACATCCGGGCCTTCTGCCCATGTCAATCCCGTCCATTTCAGCGCATCCAGCACTTTTTGTTCAAATTCCGCCGTCGAGCGGGTGGCATCGGTATCTTCGATGCGCAAGATGAACTCGCCGCCGTGTTTTTTGGCGAACAGATAGTTGAACAGCGCGATATAGGCGGTGCCAACATGGGGCTCACCAGTGGGAGAAGGGGCAATGCGGACGCGGACGCCGGAAGTGGTCATGGTTTTGCTCGTATTCGCGTAAAGGCAGCCAAGCGAGGGTCGGCCTTGAGAATGATGGTTTCAAAAAATGCTGAAACAGCGGCGATGTGCTGTGTTTTCACCAAATTTTCTTGTGTTTGCCTTAGGCCATATTCAGCGCCAAGCGTCAAGGAAAACCCAATCTGCGGGGCATCTGCGCGCGTTGGTTTCAAGGATTGAACAATCGTCTCAAAAATACGACTAAAAAATGCAAGCGCGTGGAACTATTTTGGGTGGTGTCACGTTTACAAACCAATAAAGGTTGCGCCCTCCGTAGATAACGCCTGAGGAAATAGATCGCCTTCCTGTTTCCATCGCGTGCTTCGGCTGAAAACGGTTCCGCATTTGACCGGCCAAACTTTATCGACCATCGTCCCCTGAAAGCCCGCGTTCCGCCGACGCGGGCTTTCTCTTTGGCGCATCCGACCCATTTTTTGGTCAGGCTTTTATGTCGTTGTTCAATGCCGCGTCGGCTCATCCGACTTTTTGGCAGCCGTTTTGGTTTTGCGCCGGGCCAGCATGTTCAGCGCCTCGACCAGCGTCGAAAAGCCCATGGCGGCATAGATATAACCCTTGGGCACATGGAAGCCCATGCCATCGGCAATCAGCGTCATGCCGATCATCATCAAAAAGCCCAGTGCCAGCATGACGACTGTGGGGTTTTTCTCGATGAAGCGTCCCAATGGATTGGCGGCCAGAAGCATTACGGACACAGCGACGAGCACGGCAATCACCATGACAATCACATGTTCGGTCATGCCAACGGCGGTGATGATGCTATCGACCGAAAAAACCAGATCCAGCAGCAGGATCTGCCCGATGGCAGCCCCCATGGAGGCAGTGGCTGGACCGGCGATAAAGGCCTCGTCCTTGTCAATCGGGTCTACAGTGTGGTGGATTTCCTTGGTGGCTTTCCAGACAAGGAACAGGCCGCCTGCGATCAAAATCATGTCTTTCCATGAAAACCCATGGCCAAACAGCGTGAACACCGGATCTGTCAGCTTGACGATCCACGCGACCGTGCCCAGCAAGCCAAGGCGCATGACAAGCGCCAAACCAATGCCAATGCGTCTTGCCTGTTCCCGTTGGTGCTCCGGCAATTTATTGGTCAGAATGGAAATGAACACCAGATTGTCAATGCCAAGCACCACTTCCATGGCGATCAGGCTGACAAGCGCGACCCAAACGGTTGGATTGCTGGCTAAAATTATAAAGTCTTGCATCGATATCCCCGGTTTTGGCCCAAATCCCGCAATTGAGCACAATCTGAGAGGACATATAAGATGTCAAACGCCGTTGGGTAGATCCGACGGTTCGGTTTCTTTCGGCTGATAGGCAAGAAGGAACATGTTCAGGGCGCTCTCAATAACTATGTCGACCTCATTTTCCATGTTTGGACAGGAGGGTTGGCCGAAAAGCCTTTCCTTGAAAAAGGTTCCCGTGGTAATTTCGACAAACTGTCGCGCGGCCAGATTGACATCGTCGATCTCCAGATGACCAGCATCGACCTGTTTTTGCAGGAATTCTTCCAGCACGGTACGAGCATTTTCCGGGCCAGACTTCAGGAAGTTGCGACAAAGGTGGGGCATGCGATCAATCACACCCAGCAAGATGCGAATTGCACCGGTCATTTCGCTGGTCAGAACATACATGGCAAAGGCTTTGCCGTAATTGCGCAAAAGATCACGCAACTCACCCTCCTCGGCAAGAATATCACGCAACGTTGCTGTGAACTTCTGTTTGCTGGTTTCAATCAGCGCCGAAAACAGATCTTCCTTGCTTTCAAAGTAGACGTAAATCGTGCCTTTGGAGACGCCAGCCTCACGGGTGACATGGTTCATACTGGTGGCATCGAAACCATATTTCATGAAAGCGCGTTTTGCGCCCTCAATGATCTGGTCGCGCTTGGCAGGATCTGCACCGGCTGCAAACCGCCCAGAACCGGGCTGACAGCGTTTGTCTGTTTCCTGCCCTTGATGCATCTCGGTGTCAATATCGATGTCGTGTTCCAAAAATTAACCTCAAGACGTGTAAGCGGCCCAATAAATCGAATTGTCGGCTTGATATGTGGCAAAAAACGCCATATGTCAAATCGAACTGAACGGTTCCGTTCGACGCAATTCCAATTTCGTTTCATATATGGTGGCTTTCATGTCCGTTTCTCCAATTAAGGGCGTCGTTCGCGCCGCTGATGCTTCAGACGTTGCCGCAACCAAAAATGAAGCGGGTCACGGTGTCGGTGCTGACAAGCAGGCTGAGCTTCACGATGCGCGGGCTGAAGTTTCAGTGCCTCCGAAGGTCTCTGGTGCGACAGCTGGAAAAACCGCCAAAAAGCGTAGTCCGGTGCTTCCGGTGATCTTGCTGGCAATTCTGGCTGGTGGTGGTTACTACGGCTATGATTGGTGGACTGAAGGTCGTTTCATGGTGTCAACCGATGACGCCTACATCAGTGGTGATATGGCAACCATCTCTCCCAAAGTCACAGGCTATGTTAAAACGGTTTTAATCGTTGATAATCAGCATGTGAAGGCTGGCGATGTGATGCTCACGCTTGACGATGGCGATTATCGCATTGCCCTGGATCAGGCCAAAAGCCAGCTTGCCACGCAAAAGCTGACGGTTGAACGTATTGAAGCACAGGTCAAGGGTGGTATCGCCTCGGTTGAACAGGCGCAGGCGCAGCTTCTATCTGCGCAGGCCACATTGCACACAGCAGAACTGACTTTCAACCGCGTGACCGATCTTCGGGCGCAGTCGGTCAAGTCGCAGGCCGAGTTGGATACGGCGACCTCGGGGCTTGAGACGGGCAAGGCCAATGTTGCTGCAGCTGTGGCGGCCGTTGCTTCAGCCCAGGCGAATGTGCTTGTTTTGAAAGCCCAGAAGGCCGAGGCGCAAGCAGGCGTTCTGACGGAAGAGCTTGCTGTTCAGCAGGCTGAGCGCAACCTCGATTTCACAATTCTGCGCGCACCTTATGATGGCGTGATTGGCAATCTGGGTGTGCAGGTGGGTAATCTTGTCTCCAGCACCACGCATCTGGCCTCGCTTGTGCCAGTGGAGCATCTTTATATCGATGCGAATTTCAAGGAAACGCAGATTTCCAAGATTGTGCCCGGCTCCAAGGCCAGACTTCACGTTGATGCTTATGGCAAGGAGCCGATTGAAGGCACGGTCGTGTCTCTTGCAGCTGGATCTGGTTCGGTCTTCTCCATGTTGCCAGCCGAAAATGCCACTGGCAATTTCACCAAGATCATCCAGCGCGTGCCCGTTCGCATTTCTATTCCTGCCGATGTGCTTGAGAAGGGCCATCTGAAGGCTGGTCTGAGTGTTGTGGTGGATGTGGATACTCGCACGGCACCCAAGACGTCTGATGCGCAGTAAAGTTTGTCAGGGAAAAGTGGAACCC
>DNPN01000193.1:6926-7092 GCA_003501385.1 Rhizobium sp.
GTCTGGTTCAATCTGAACCTGACAAGCGCTAAAAGGCGGAATGCGAGGCAAGCGCCATGGCGGCGACAGTGACACCATCGGCCCACGCGGCCCCATCGGACACCATTGATCCCCGGCTGATGATTGGCTTCATCGCCATGGTGTTCGGCATGTTCATGGCGATCCT
>DNPN01000193.1:7352-7487 GCA_003501385.1 Rhizobium sp.
GCATGTTCATGGCGATCCTCGATATTCAGATTGTCTCGGCCTCCCTGTCTGAAATTCAGGCCGGTCTTGGAGCCGGGTCTGAAGAAGTGGCGTGGGTGCAGACCGCCTACCTGATTGCCGAAGTGATCATGATCC
>DNPN01000193.1:7622-14547 GCA_003501385.1 Rhizobium sp.
GTTCATGGCGATCCTCGACATCCAGGTGGTGTCGTCGTCGCTGAGCGAGATCCAGGCGGGCCTCGGCGCCGGGTCGGATGAAATCAGCTGGGTGCAGACGGCCTATCTGATTGCCGAAGTGATCATGATCCCGCTGTCAGGGATTCTGGCACGGATTCTCTCAACACGGGTGCTGTTCACGTTGGCGGCGGCAGGGTTTACCCTGTCGAGCGCGCTGGCGGCCACGGCCACCGACATCAACCAGATGATCGCCTACCGTGCCATTCAGGGCTTTATCGGCGGTGGCATGATTCCGTCTGTGTTTGCTGCTGCCTTTACCATTTTCCCACCCTCAAAGCGCAGTTTTGTGTCGCCGCTGATTGGTCTGGTGGCAACACTTGCGCCAACCATTGGCCCAACCGTTGGTGGCTATATCAGCCATGCCATGTCGTGGCACTGGCTGTTTTTGATCAACGTGGTTCCCGGTATTATCGTCTCTTTGACCGTTTGGTCCTTTGTTGATTTCGACAAACCGGACAAATCTTTGATGGCGAAATTTGACTGGTGGGGTCTTTTGGGCATGGCGCTGTTTCTGGGTGCGATGGAGTATGTGCTGGAAGAAGGCAACAGCAAAGACTGGTTCAGTGATGAGCGCATTGTGTGGGGTGCGATTGTCATGACGGCAGGCGGTTTGCTGTTTTTTTACCGCGCCTTCACCGCAGAGCTGCCAATTGTTGATCTGAAAGCCTTTACCAATCGGAATTTTGCGTTCGGGTCGTTGTTTTCTTTTGTCATGGGTATCGGTCTTTATGGATTGACGTATCTCTACCCGCTCTACCTGTCACGGGTGCGCGGCTATGATAGTCTGGCCATCGGTGAGACCATGTTTGTCTCCGGCTTAGCGATGTTTCTGACGGCACCCATTGCGGGCAGGCTTTCCGTCAAGCTTGATCCTCGTGTCATGATGGCCTGCGGCTTTGTCAGCTTCGGCGTCGGAACCTATATGGTGACGGGAATCACGGCGGACTGGGACTTTTACGAATTGCTCATTCCGCAAATCCTGCGCGGCTGTGGCCTGATGATCTGTATGGTGCCGATCAACAATATCGCACTGGGAACCTTGCCGCCGGAGCGCATCAAAAATGCATCGGGTCTTTATAACCTCACCCGTAATCTGGGTGGCGCGGTGGGCTTGGCAATTATCAACACCATGCTGACCCAGCGCACGGATGCCCATTATGCACGGCTGGTGGAGCATGTGAACTATAGCAATCCGGCCGCTGTGTCTTGGCTTGCGCAGGTCTCTGCCCGCCTTGGCAGCTTCGGTCTGGATGGTGATTCGGCCGCCTTGAAAAAGGTTGCAGGACTCGTCAACCAGCAGGCATGGATCATGGCCTTTATTGATGTTTTCCTTGGGCTCACGTCGCTTTTTGTCATTCTGGCCTTAATGACGTCACTGATCAAAAAGCCATCCGCTGTGGTTCCGGCCGACGCTGGCCACTAAAGTCTGTGGGATTCAGAGAAATTTACCGATCCGCCGCCGAATAGCGTCTGTCAGGTTCTCTATGAACCCGACAGACGCTATAAATTTCTGTTTGAAGTCGTCTATTTGGCAAAGCTAGGCTGCACTTTTCCCTGAAGAACTCTTGCGCCCGCCGCATCCCCGATGCAGCGGTTTCTTTTTGGCATTTTTTGAGGTACGTACATCAGAAATATGTTTACGCCTTTCGTCCGATCGGCTACAGGAGTGGGGCAGCGGTGTTCGTCAGAGAAAACTGCGCTCTTGGGAGAGGTGATGAAGCCAACCGTTCACAGCATCGCCAGCCACGCCGGTGTCAGCCTTGCAACGGTGGACCGCGTGCTGAACGCCCGCCCCGGCGTGAGCGCCAGAACACGGGCGCGGGTTGAGGCTGCGGTGGAAGCGCTGGGTTTTGTGCGCGATGTGGCGGCGGCCAATCTGGCCAAGGGGCGCATTTATCCTTTCACGTTTATTCTCCCTGCCAATGACAATTCCTTCATGCGGGATTTGCGCCAGCAGGTGCAGGAGGCCGCCAGCCGGGCAGGCGTGGAGCGCACCCGAATTGAGATTATCGATGTGCCAGCCTTTGATGCTACCAGATTGGTGGCGGCACTGGAGCAGGCGGCGGCTGCCAAACCCGCAGGCGTGGCACTGGTTGCTGTTGATGCGCCGGAGGTGGTGGAAGCTGTCGCGCGGCTGCGAAAGGAAGGTGTGCCTGTGGTGACGCTGGTGTCAGACCTTGCAGGCGCGGAACGCGATCATTTTGCTGGCATTGACAATATCGCCGCCGGGCGCACAGCGGCCAGTTTGCTGGGGAGGTTTTTGCGTTGGCGCGAAGGGGCCGTTGGCATTTTGGCGGGTTCCATGCTGGTGCGCGACCACCGCGAGCGGTTTGAGGGATTTTGCGCCGTGATGGCAGAGCAGTTTCCCGCGCTGAGATTGCTGTCGGTGCTGGAGGGGCGCGATGATCCAGTCCGGGTTGAAGCCTTGTTGCGTGAGCAGTTCGTCCAATCGGCTGACATGATTGGCCTCTATAGTCTGGGCGCGGGCAATCGTGGTCTGGTGCGGGCGCTGGAAGCCTTGGATGCGGGCAGACGCCCCGCCGTGATTGCCCATGAATTGACTGCGACCACGCGGGCCGCGCTGGAAGCAGGATTGATGGATGCCGTGCTCAATCAGGATGCGGGCCATGAGGTGCGCAGTGCCATCCGGGTGCTGAAGGCCAAGGCCGATGGTGCTGCCGTGGTGGCCGCGCAGGAGCGGATTCGGATCGACATATTTTTGAAGGATAACCTGCCCTGACATGTGTGAGGCAGGAATGGAGGAAACACCATGTATCTCGGATTGGACCTCGGCACATCGGGCGTGAAAGCCCTGCTGATTGATGGGGATCAGCGGGTTATCGGCTCAGGCCATGGGGCGCTGACGGTCTCGCGCCCGCATTCCGGCTGGTCTGAACAGGCCCCTGCCGATTGGATCAAGGCCACGCAAGCGGCGATTGCGGAGCTGAAAGCCAGCTTTGCCAAAGAATTTGCAGCCGTTAAAGGCATCGGCCTTTCAGGCCATATGCATGGTGCCACCTTGATTGGTGCCGATGACGCCGTTTTGCGGTCCTGTATTTTGTGGAACGACACGCGCTCCTATCAGGAAGCCGCAGCACTGGATGCTGATCCCCGGTTTCGCACGATCACCGGAAACATCGTGTTTCCGGGCTTTACCGCGCCCAAGCTGGCGTGGGTGAAAAACAATGAGCCCGAGATTTTTGGCCGTGTCGCCAAGGTTCTGTTGCCTAAGGATTATCTAAGGCTGTGGCTGACGGGCGAATATCTCTCCGATATGTCGGATTCAGCGGGCACGTCATGGCTGGATACGGGCAAGCGGGCGTGGTCGTCGGAACTTCTGGCGGCAACGGACTTGACCGAAAAACAAATGCCGGGATTGGTGGAGGGCACCGCACAGGCGGGCACTTTGCGCGGTGAACTGGCGGCTGAATGGGGGCTTGGTGCGGGCGTTGTTGTTGCGGGTGGCGCTGGCGACAATGCGGCCTCGGCCTGCGGCATGGGCACGGTGGCAGAGGGGCACGCCTTCGTCTCGCTCGGCACATCCGGCGTGCTGTTTGCGGCCAATAGCTCCTATCTTCCCAAGCCGGAAAGTGCCGTGCATGCGTTTTGCCATGCGCTGCCTAGCACCTGGCATCAGATGGGGGTGATCCTGTCGGCCACCGATGCGCTCAACTGGTATTCATCGATCAGCGGCAAATCGCCGGGTGATCTCACCGCTGAACTGGGCGATGATCTGAAAGCGCCAAGCGGCGTCACCTTCCTGCCTTACCTATCCGGCGAACGCACACCGCATAATGATGCCGCCATCCGTGGCGCTTTCATTGGTCTTGGTCATGAATCCAGCCGTGTTGTGCTGACGCAAGCCGTGCTGGAAGGCGTCAGTTTTGCCATCCGCGACAGTCTTGAAGCGCTGAAAGCGGCAGGCACCTCCTTGTCACGGGTCACAGCCATCGGCGGCGGCTCTCGCTCGCGCTATTGGCTGGCATCGATTGCAACCGCGCTGGGCATCCCGGTGGATATTCCGGCCGATGGCGACTTTGGCGCAGCCTTCGGGGCCGCCCGTCTGGGGCTAATTGCCGCCACCGGGGCTGATCCTTTGGCCGTGTGCTCCGCGCCTGCAACGGAAGCGGTGGTGGAGCCGGTAGCGGCCCTGCAAGAGGGCTATGAGGTGGCCTATCAGCGCTACCGGGCGCTCTATCCGGCCATCAAGTCGCTTTGATCGGTCGGGGATTTACCATTTATGATCTATACAAAACCGGAGGAAAACCCATGAGCACAGGCTTTTTTGGTGATATCACCAAAATTAAATTTGAGGGCGAGGGCAGCACCAATCCGCTGGCATTTCGCCACTATAACCCCGATGAAGTGGTGTTGGGCAAGCGGATGGAAGACCATTTGCGCTTTGCCATTGCCTATTGGCACACATTTGTCTGGCCGGGTACGGACCCGTTTGGCGGCAACACGTTTGAGCGTCCGTGGTTCAAGGATTCGATGGAAGCTGCCAAGCTGAAAGCCGATGTGGCGTTTGAGTTCTTCCAGTTGCTCGGCACGCCTTATTATTGCTTCCACGATGCCGATGTGCGTCCGGAAGGCGCAAATTTTGCGGAAAACACCAAGAACCTCAACGAGATCGTTGAGTATTTCGCTGAAAAGCAGGCCGCCACTGGCGTTAAGCTGTTGTGGGGTACGGCCAATATGTTCTCGCATCGCCGCTATATGTCCGGTGCCGCCACCAATCCCGATCCCGATGTGTTTGCCTTTGCTGCGGCGACGGTGAAGACCTGCCTTGATGCCACCCAGAAGCTTGCTGGCGAAAACTACGTGCTCTGGGGCGGTCGTGAAGGCTATGAAACGCTGCTCAACACCGATCTCAAGCAGGAACTGGACCATATGGGCCGCTTCCTTAACATGGTGGTGGAGTATAAGCACAAGATTGGCTTCAAGGGTGCCATTCTGATCGAGCCAAAGCCACAAGAGCCTTCCAAGCATCAGTATGATTATGATGTGGCCACCGTCTACGGCTTCCTCAAGACCTATGGTCTGGAGAAGGAAGTGAAGGTCAATATCGAGCAGGGCCACGCCATTCTGGCCGGCCATACGTTTGAGCATGAGCTGGCGCTGGCCAATGCGCTTGGCATTTTCGGCTCCATCGACATGAACCGCAATGACTATCAGTCCGGCTGGGATACCGACCAGTTCCCCAACAATGTGCCGGAAATGGCGCTGGCCTATTATCAGGTGCTGCAAGCAGGCGGCTTCACAAGCGGCGGTACCAATTTCGACAGCAAGCTGCGTCGTCAGTCCATCGATCCTGCTGATCTGCTGATCGGCCATATCGGTGGCATGGACGCTTGCGCCCGTGGCCTCAAGGCGGCGGCGAAAATGGTGGAAGACAAGGCTTTGTCGGCACCGTTGGAAGCCCGCTACGCAGGCTGGAACGCGGCTTCTGCCAAGGACATGCTGGCCAGCGGCACGCTGGAAAGCATCGCTGCACGGGTGGAGAAGGAAAATATCAATCCACAGCCCGTTTCCGGCAAGCAGGAGCTTTTGGAAAACGTGGTCAATCGCTACGTTTAATCAACGTCTTGCTCAACGCTTCGCCACCCTCGGGCCTGTCCCGAGGGTCTGCTGCGGGCCGGGGCGTTGAGCTTGCTTTTAAAATTTTGCGGCCGCAGATTTTCTTTTTTACATTTTCGGTCTCTGAAACCGCTTCACAGCTGAGAGAGAATTGCTTACACCTACTGCAACGTTTCAGTATCATTTTGGAGGAGATGCATAATGAAGACGATCAAAGGCCCTGCCTTGTTTTTGGGCCAGTTTGCGGGCGATGCTGCCCCCTTTAATTCGTGGGATAGCATTACCAAATGGGCGGCTAACAAGGGCTATCTCGGGGTGCAGGTACCGACATGGGCAGGCCAGCTGATAGATCTGAAAAAAGCAGCCGAATCAAAAGATTATTGCGATGAACTGGCCGGAGTCGCCCGCCAGAACGGTATCGAGATCACTGAGCTTTCCACCCATTTGCAAGGGCAGCTGGTGGCGGTGCATCCGGCCTATGATGAGGCTTTCGATGGCTTTGCCGCCCCCGAAGTGCGCGGCAACCCGAAGGCCCGGCAGGAATGGGCCGTACAACAGGTGAAATACGCGCTGAAAGCCTCACACCATCTGGGCATCAAGGCCCATGCCACTTTTTCCGGTGCACTTGCATGGCCGTTTATCTATCCTTGGCCGCAGCGCCCGGCGGGTCTGGTGGAAACCGCCTTCGATGAACTGGCCAAGCGCTGGCTGCCCATTCTCAACTATGCCGACGAGCAAGGCGTGGATGTGTGCTATGAAATTCACCCCGGCGAAGATCTGCATGATGGCGTGACATTCGAGATGTTTCTGGAGCGGGTGAAAAACCATTCCCGCGCCAACATGCTCTATGATCCATCACATTACGTGCTGCAATGCCTCGATTATCTTGACCATATCGACATTTACAAAGACCGCATCAAGATGTTCCACGTCAAGGATGCCGAGTTTAACCCCACGGGTCGCCAAGGCGTTTATGGCGGCTATCAGGGCTGGGTCAACCGCGCTGGCCGCTTCCGCTCGCTGGGCGATGGTCAGGTGGATTTCGGCGCGGTGTTTTCCAAAATGGCCGCCAATGATTTCGATGGCTGGGCCGTGGTGGAATGGGAATGCGCGTTGAAACATCCCGAAGATGGCGCCCGTGAAGGGGCAGAATTCGTCAAGGCGCATATCATCCGGGTGACGGAGCACGCCTTTGACGATTTCGCTGCCAGCGGCACGGATGATGCCGCCAATCGGCGGATGTTAGGGCTTTAACGAAACGGAAAAGACCCCTCCCCAACCCCTCCCC
>DNPN01000262.1:0-2699 GCA_003501385.1 Rhizobium sp.
CTCCGGCAAACCCGGCGCGGTTCAAGCTGTGGGTTTTCATGGTAGTGAAGCTGTATGAGTTGAATGAGGCACAATGGTCGAGAATTTCGCCGCTGCTGCCCGGCAAAGCGGGTGATCCGGTTAGGACCGGAGCGTTACGGCAAATGGAAAACGATCCGTCGCCAGTTCAGCCGCAGGTGCCATGCTGGTGGAACGGGTCTTTGATGCGCTCACCACAGACCGGGATAATCAGTACGTGATGATCGACAGCACCATCGTGCGTGCCCATCAACAGGCCGCGAGCGGAAAATGGGTGCGAATGAGCAGGCGTTGGGGCGTTCCAGAGGTGGACTGACCACCAAGATCTACATCTGAGTGATGAGGACTAAAATGAACACGTCAGTCTAAAGAGCGGGTGAAAATCCTAGAATCCCCAACAAAGAGCACTGACGACTCTGTGCTGTCATCGGGCATGCTCCGGCGCTCTCACCGCAATTCACTCTCACCGCAATTCAAGACGTGAATTGGTGAAGTTGCGAAGAGCTTCCCTTTTGTTGCCAAAAACCATATTTATTCTATCAACGTCCTGCAGACAAATCGACATTATGAATTGGATTTAAGTGGAATGCGTACCTGTTATGGCTTGCTTGCTGCGTTATTGGCATTCACATCCTCGGCACATGCACTGGAAGCGGGACCGCCGCCGCAGTTAGTGCCTCAGGACGAGCAGGCGCAAGCCGCTGAGTTGAGCGCACAATTTCTTACGCGATACAGCTATAAACCGGTCCCGCTCGACGATGCCCTGTCCGCGAAGATTATGGACCGATTTATCAAGTCCCTGGATCCAGACCGCGTGATCTTTCTTCAGTCGGACATCGATAATTTCATGGCTGACCGTGCCAAGATTGATGATGCCATCAAGCGTGGAGACCTGCGGATCCCGTTTTCGATTTTTAACGCATATGAGCAGCGCATTGTTGACCGAATGAACTATGCGCGCAACGTGCTGAAGCAGAACTTTGATTTCACCGTAAAAGAAGACTATTCCGTATTGCGCGATAAAAGCCCTTGGCTGCAATCTGACACTGAACGCGATGACCTTTGGCGCAAGCGCGTCAAAGGGGACTGGTTGCGCTTGAAACTCACCGGCAAAACGGACACGGCTATTCGCGACATCCTCGACAAACGCTATCAAAGCGCACTCGATCGTGCTTACAAATACAAGAGCGAAGACGTATTTCAGTCATTTATGGACGCTTTTACAAATTCTGTTGATCCGCATACGGACTATTTCGGTGCACGCGCTTCTGCAGAATTCGATATTTCCATGAAGCTTTCCTTGGTGGGTATCGGTGCTGTTTTGCAGGAACGCAATGACTACACAACGATCCGTGAGCTCATCGCCGGTGGCCCAGCCCAATTGTCTGGCAAACTCTCGGTCGGAGACCGTATTGTCGGTGTCGGGCAGGGTGCGGACGGTGCGGTCAAGGAAGTGGTCGGCATGCGTCTTGATGAAATCGTCCAGATGATTCGAGGTGCCAAAGATTCCATCGTACGATTGGACATCTTGCCAGCGGATACAGGCCCGGAAGGCAATCATCGGCTGATCAGCCTGACGCGCAACAAAATCAGCCTCGATAAGCAGGCCGCCAAGAAGACGATTCTGGCTGTGAAGGATGGCGATGTCACACGGAAAATCGGCGTGATCACGCTTCCGGCTTTTTATGAGGATTTCGAAGCGCGGCAAAATGGCGAGAAAGATTACAAAAGCGCCAGTCGCGACGTGGCAAAGCTCCTCGGTGAACTGAAGCAGGAAAACGCCGATGGCGTGCTGATTGACTTGCGTAACAATGGTGGTGGTGTGCTGTCTGAGGCAGTTGATTTGACCGGCTTATTCGTTGGCAAAGGTCCGGTGGTTCAACAACGTGATACCGACGGCAAAGTAAAGGTGGAGAGCGACGACCTTCCTGCCCCAGCCTGGACCGGTCCTGTTGAGGTCTTGATGAATCGCGGCTCTGCTTCGGCTTCCGAGATTTTTGCAGCAGCGATTCAAGACTATGGACGGGGTTTGATTATAGGCGAACCCAGTTTTGGCAAAGGCACAGTGCAAACCGTGGTTGATCTTGATGAGGTAGCTCACAACAGCAAGCCGAAATTCGGGCAGCTGAAATTGACCATTGCTCAGTTCTTCCGTGTCAACGGCGGCACAACGCAGTTGCGCGGTGTGACGCCCGACATCACTTTACCGGGTTTTTCAGATCCTAAGAGCTTTGGTGAAACAAGTTACGAGAATGCGTTGCCTTGGACACAGATCAAGCCTGTGAACTATAAACCCTTAGGCTCGGTCACAGAACGACTGCCGCAACTGCAAAGCCTTCATGATGCTCGCGTACACAACGATCAGGACTTTCAACGTTTTGTCGAAGATCTTGCCGACGTGAAGGCACTGCGCGAGAAAGGTGTTATCTCACTCAACGAAACCGAGCGTCGAAATGAGTTGGCGGCTCAGGCAAGCAAGCTCAAGGCGCGAAAGAAAATAGATGATGGCCTGGATATTGGTGACGACGATGGCATGCAATCGGATGAGCGGAGCCTGGGTGCCGATCTCGCCATTGAAAATACCCGTAAGAACGCAAAGGACGTCTTGTTGAACGAGGCCGCAGCGATTCTGGCCGATGATGTTGGTTTGCAAAAACACTAAAGCATGTCGCGTTTTATTG
>DNPN01000262.1:2952-4166 GCA_003501385.1 Rhizobium sp.
AAGCATGTCGCGTTTTATTGTCCTCAATAAAACGATAACGTACATGCGGCTAAATAAGAGATAAAGCCTGTCGCAGTGAATCCTATTCACTGCGACAGGCTTTAGAGTTTGTCGGGGAAAAGTGGAATCCGATTTTCCCGAAAAGACAAACGAAAACAAGAGGCGTTGTTGCGGCTTTCCCAGCAAATCATTGAATAATACTCGCGTCCCTGCTTGATCAGCCTAAGGTAATCATTAAAAAAATGGGTGATCTGCTGCATAATTCCTTGAATCGAAATCGATTTCAGGAGAAAATTATGCAGCAGATGTAAAGAGATACAAAGAAGCTTTGTGCGCCATATATGGCGCACGCAACGCCGATTTTTATTCTGTCTGCTTACCAATCCTCACAGCTTCATGACCGTTTCGTTAAATTGAATGACTTGCCCAATCTTCATGGCTGTGACGAATTCGTATCGCAAAAATTGTCTCATCATTTTCGATCCGATAAACGATGAGATGCGCTTTGAAGGGGTGAATTCTAACGGGCGGATTGATCTCATCACGCTCACGGGCAATGCGCGGGTTTGCAGCGATCAGATCAAGTAATACGAAAAGTTCAGCGTGATAGTGCTTTGCCTGACTTGCCCCGAACATACGGACACCTTGCTCGGCAATCGCAATAACGTCCTCTTCCGCTTCAACGGAAAGGCTAAAACTCATGGCTTACTGGCACGCGCCATCGCCTCGGTAAAAAGGTCATCCTTTGATCGGATGCCGACACCACTTTGGAGACCAGCATCGACGAAGCTTTGCATGGCGGCGATCTTGTCGTTGCGCGTCTGGTCGCGTCGAATCAGGTCGCGGACATAATCGCTCGCGTTGGAATATCGCCCAGTCTTCGTTTGCGCCTCCACCCAATCCTTCATCGGTTCTGGAAGAGATACATTCATCGTTGCCATTTTCACCTCCATTCAAAGGCACTCTAAATGACTATGGCAAAGTTTGTCAAAAACTCAAACTGAAGAACTGCTATGTCAGATAGCGGGATGAGACCCATTACGTTTAGCTGCTGTAGCGCGCAAAACAACCTGGCGCAAAGTGTAAGATCAGTTGGCAATCAATTGCAGGCCATATCCCTCAACTGCGGATGGTGCTGCTGAAGAATACAAAACACGGAGCAAGAGTACACCTGCTGTCTAGAGTTTGACAGGTTCAGATTGAACCAGACAGAC
>DNPN01000262.1:4485-14960 GCA_003501385.1 Rhizobium sp.
CCACTTTTCCCTGACAAACTCTAACACAATATGATCTTTTCAGATATTCGTGGAATTTCCCTTATATTCTTACAATTGCCATACGTTATTGCAGGTTGCAGTCGCACCGAGAACAAGGGTGGTCTTCATGACGGTCCTGCTGGTAAACGGGGCACGCCGGCCAGGTTGCTATGTGTTTTCCGAGCATTGCCATTTGGTTCACTCCCCACAAGGTTGATCTCTCACCGGCGATCTGGAATCGGGCCCCTGTAACTCGCTCTCGATCACACCTCCCAAAATTCGCGGGCTTCCTTCGACAGTTTTTCGAGATAATGATCAAATCGCGCCAAATCGACATGTTTGCGGAGCGCTTGAGCAACATCACAAATACAACTTTCAGGAGAAAAATTATGTTCCTTGCGCAGGGATTGGGCGTCTATTGTCATGGTAGCACGGTCAGCGAAAGCCTGTTTAGGCTCATCGAGATTCCAGTCTGCCACGAAAATCGCGCGCGTTACGGGTGGCAGGACATTCGCGAAGCCGAGCGCTTCGCGATAATCCAGACGCTTGCGAAATGCAAACAACACGCCCTGTATCATCGTATAGGTCTGATTTCGCGTTGCCAAATGGGCATTGCTACGCGCATCCACCATAAACCGCTCAAAATCCTCGCTTGCATGTTGGATTTCCATGGGTATTGGCATTTTACTGTCCTTCATTCATTCTGGGTATTGTAGAAATTATCAGGGGAAATTGGACATCGGTTCGGATCAATCCGATGCGGCAACAAAAACTTAAAACATCGTGCCAATTCCGATTTTCTGCACGATGCTTTAAGATTCACCATCACACATTCAGCAAATGCTTCATGACCTTGTCTACATGTCGGGCAGACCAGTGCTCCAATGGGGTTCCCTGAACATTCTGGTTGAACGCCCCAAGCGCGGAACCGGTGTAGATGGCATAATCCACAACCCGATCTGGCTGCGCACGCTGAGCGAGAAAAAAGCTCTCGCTGATATAATCCGAAAAGACTGCCGCCATTTGAGCCTTGGGAGATAGGCTTGCTACGTCATTCTGGCCCGGGCGGGGCCTAAGGTGTCGCACAGCCTCATCAAAGCTTTTGCGCAAAATGGTTTTCTCGACACTTTGCCGTGTGGCTGGAGGCACCTCATTGATCGCCTCATAATCACGCCAGAGGCCGAGCAATCTAGACGCGCGAGCAGGAAAAAAAACACCGCGTTTGAGCATACGGGCGCGCATGCCATAATCGAACAGGGGACCAAACGGCGCAATTTCAACATCATTGATTGACATTTTTGCCAGCAAATCTTTGGCCGTAGCACTGGTTGCAGCCTCAATCGTACACTGAGTGACGGAACCGAGAATAATGAACTCCGCCCCCAGTGCCACAGCCGCCTTGACAGACGCTGGCGTTCCCAGACCACCCGCCGCTCCTATGTGAACACGTTCGCGGCCATCCGCCATCGCATCACGCAGGTCAATCACCGCAGGCAGCAAGGTCAACAGACTAGCACCAGACCACAACCAGCCCCCCTCGCCCTCGACACAGAGATCGGTTGCCACAGGCACGCGCTCAAAAGCACGTTTTTCCGTTTCGGATATATCGCCGGTTTCAATGAGCTGACGCAGCAAATCCGGTGATGGTGGCTGAAGGAAAATCTGGGCCGTCTCCAAGCTGGAAACCTTGGCGATAATTTTACCACCCTTGCAGCGGAATTTGGCAAGCGCTGGCGAAATCTTTAAAAAGCCGGACACTTCAATGGTTTCAATTCCCAAGCGAAGATAGAGATTAACCAGCTTGTTTTCCCGCTCTGGAAGGGCCTCAAAGGTGAGATTTGCACCAAACCCCTTCATGACACCAAGTTCCGTGCCTATCGCTTGCAACTGGCTTTCTACCGTATCGACATCAAGACCACCGCTACCCAAAAAGCCAAGCATACCGCCATGTCTGGCCAACCTCACCAGCATATCCCGCCCGGAAATTCCACCATAGAGCCCACCGGCGAGGCATGCCTGTTGCAGGCCATAGCGGCGGCGAAAACTTTCCGAGCCAAAGCCTGCATCATGAGGCCCAACGTCCCTGGCCACGGACAGGATGTTCCGAGATGCTGGCGAGGGTTCAATCACAGGCAATCCTGCACCTCTGTTCGGTTCAGCAATCGCAGCCTCTGGTTTCGGCGCGGAGTGCAACTGATCCGGTGTTAACTCCAACGGCGTCATGTGTCTGCGGATCGAATCCACCGTGCGGGTCAGCACGGTTCCGGGACCAAGTTCCTCAAATGAGAAATCCCCATGCGCCATTAAATAGCGCACGGTTTCAACCCATTGCACAGTCGCCACAATTTGCTCCGTCAAAGCATCGCGGATATCTTCACGACGATGCGGCCTACCGGTGGTGTTGGCAATCACCGGAAAGCGGGGCGTTTTAAACTCCACCGTGTTCAACAGGCTCCGAAAACGGTCAGCCGCCCGCCGCATATAGCGCGAGTGGGCCGCAGCGCTGACATTGAGCATCATGAAGCCTGCCTGCCGTGCCTCAAACGCGGGCCTGGCAAGGCCAAGGACATCAATCGGGCCAGACAGCACTACCTGGTCTGCCTTGTTGTGGCCGGCAATATCAAGCGCATCAAAACCAGCGTCGCTCAGAATGGTTTTCACCGCCTCCAGCCTCAAACCGATAACGGCTGCCATGCCGCCTTCCGTTTCTGCACTCATGAACTGCGCCCGCTGGCGTACAAGCTCAAGTCCGGTTTCAAAGTCGAAGCATTCCGCTGCAAAAAGTGCCGAGTATTCACCAATGGAATGGCCTGCAAGGAACGCGGGCGGCGGGCCACCGTCCTGCTGCTTGGCCAGATAGCTCAAGGATTCCACAACATAGAGTGCCGGCTGGGTAAATTCCGTCAGCTTCAGGCGATCGTCTGGGTCAAGACGGCACAGTTCGTCAATCGAATATCCCAGAATGGCATCAGCGCGCGCAACATGCTCGGGAAACCGCTTGAACAGATCGCCCTGCATGCCTTTTTCTTGCGAACCCTGGCCCGGAAATCCGTAAACTTTCATGGAAATCTCCTTCTGCGCAACGGGCGTTGGTCTGATAAGGCCCAGGCGCTGTGCTGATGTTTCAGCCTCCCGCAACAGCCGCGTATCCTGTGAAAACGGGCTGAGCAAAGGCAATGATATCGAGTGTGAACCGGATGTAAAATTGGCCTTCAAATGATTGTGCAAACCACCGGAAGGGCCGAGATCAAAATAGACGTGCGGCCCATGCTGTTCCAAAGCCGCAACAGTTGCCGAAAACTGGATGGGCATGCGCAATGCATTCCACAGATGCGCAGCATTGGGTGCCGCAACCACCCCCTGGGTGGCACAGGAAAAAAATGGAATGGCGGCCTTCGCAAAGGAAAAGCCTTTGAGTTTGTTGTGAAAATCGGCTTCAAAACCGTCCATCAACCGCGAATGAAAGGCATGGCGTACCGGCACCATCTGATGCGGAATGTTGCGTGCCAGCAGAAATCGTGTCACCTCGTGTAAGGAATCATTCCTGCCGCTGACGATAAAGTGGTTGGCACTGCTCACCCCGGCAATTTCTGTTGCCGAATACAACACACTTTCCTGCTCATAGAGGCTGCGGTTTGCCAGAATGGCCAGCATGCCCCCTTCCAGTTCGGGGGAAATAAGACCCGCGACGGAGCTGACCGTCCTGAGGCATTCGTCGGCACTCAGCACAGAGGCTGCAACAGCTGCGGCAAATTCGCCAAGGCTGGTCCCCATCACCTTATCAGGCCGGATACCACGGTCCGCCAAAAGATCAACCAGCGCCAGTTCCAGCATGACAATCGCCGGGTTGGTCAGCAAGACATCATCAAACACCTCGGTTTTGCCTATCCGGGCATCAAACAATGTTGCCAGAACAGAGACGCCCGTGATGTTCTTGAGCAGATCATCACTTTTTTCAAGGCTGGCCCGAAAGACCGGTTCTTGATCAAAAAGCGCCCGCCCCATGTGAAAATATTGCGAGCCCTGCCCTGCGAAGCAGAAAACAATCGAGTTTTTCTGGGTCACACGGCACTCGCAGCACGCACATCGCTGATGCGCGCCGCCCCTTCACGCACAATGGCTCCAGCTTTTGCCCGCGCCGCCGAGGCTTGGGCGATCTCGAGGAGGGTTGAAACGGTTCCGGTACTATGGGCAGCAAGCCGTTCCACCACCGCCCGGAAGGCAGCGAGAAGACCCGCCACGCTTTGATCATCAAACTGCGTCTGATCATAGGATATGTGCAGACTGATGGCTTCCGTGGGAAAAACATCAACGCGCAGTGGATAGCCAAGCTTGGAGAAGAAATAACCCGCGCCAAACCGCTCGGAATTATGAGTTCCAACATTCTGGAACACCAGATAGCTCTGGCTTGGCGGCGTCAGGGGTGGCAACTGCGCCCAATCAAGAGCCTTGTCCAGACCAATCAATTCATGTTGACTAAGTTCCACCAGACCGTTCAACACTTCTGCCAGAAAGACGCCAAGCGGACGGGTTGGCTCCAACAAATTGCGCAATGGAAGAATACTCAGGCTCGGCCCCACCATGGTTTCAACCCCGGATGGACCGGACGAGCGGCCAGCGAGCAAAACCCCGTGCACAACATCGATATTGCCCGTCATGGCAGCTATTACCGCACTCCACGCCGCTTGAAAAAACGCATTGAGGGGAACATGTCGCTGCTTTGCTGCATCCCTGAGCGCCAGAGAGACAGATGGCACCAGAGATACAAACTGCCGTGCGTATCGCACAGTGGATGATGGCAACGTGGCACGATCCCGGCAAGGCAAGCGAGCCGTCCGCTCAAAACCGGAGGTTCTTTCCAGCCAGTAGCGCCGGGCAGCGTCGAGATCCTGCCGGTTGACGTGCTCGACAAACCTGCGGAACGCCATGGCTGCGGGCGGATCATAGGGCCGCCCATTGTTCAAGGCATCAAGACGTTCCAGCAATTCATCGGTCAGCAAATTATAGCTCCAGCCATCCAGGCACAAAAAGCTGAAGCTCATCACGCACAAGGATGTTTCATTGTCGATCTCTGCCAGAAAATAGCGCATGGCCCCGGGGGTTTCCGGCTCGATACCGCGTTGGCGGTCTGCTTCCAGATAGGCTTCCAGCGCCGCATCCTGCTCGGATGGCGAACGGGACCGCCAGTCCTCCATCACCAGCTCCTCCTCGACCGTGTCATAAACGATCTGGCGGGGAACATCCCCGGACCAATCGAATGCTGTGCGCAAGATGGGATGGGTTGCAATCTGTTCCCGCAATGCCCGGCGGAACACCGCTTCTGTCGCCGACGAGGTTGCAACCGTGGTACAACGGTGGACCTGAAAAAGGCCCGGGGTGCGATGCTTGAGCAGATAATGCAGCGCAAAGGTCTGGAACGGGGTCAGGGCGTAGCTGTCAACCACCTGCCCAAAAGCAGCATCCGGCACGGTGTCTGCCTTGACAGCCACAGGCAACGCATGCCCGGCCTCAACAATCGGGATCGTTGCGGCTGGAACGGACTCTGATGTTTTATCCACTATTGTCGCCAGAGCTGCCAGACTGTCATAGCGAAAAATCATTTGTGGTGTGAGTTCAATGCCTCGGTTGAGCGCCTTGCTGACAACCTGAACACTGCGAATGGAATCGCCACCCAGTTCAAAAAAATTCGCCTCCGCATCCAGAACATCAACCCCCAACACCTCAGACCACACCTCACTCAATGCTTTTTCCGTGGCGGTTTGCGGTGCCCGCCGAATGGCAGACCTGTCTTCCGGCGGCGGCACAAGGGCGTGCAGCGCGCCACGATTGAGTTTGCCGTTGCTGGTGACCGGAAACGCCGGAACCAGCACAAAACTTGCGGGACACATGTGACTTGGCAATCGATCAGCGAGATAGGATCGCAACTGGCCTGTCGAGACAGAAACCGTTCTGTTGCGAGCGGGCGTGGTGGCCAGCTCTGTCGAGGGCCGGGACAACAGGTGACCATATTGCGGCCATTCGCTGATCGGCTGAACAGATCGGCCCGGCGGCAAAAGCACCACGGCATAATCCCCGCTGACCGCCTTCGGCATGGGTGCGACCACGGCACGCCAACCGCGACGTTGCGCAAACAGCCACCATGATTCAGGATCAAGCGCCAGATCAATATCGCCATTCAGCGCGCGCAAACCCCAGATCCGATAGCTGAGATCAGCAAGACTTTCGCTGTCATCAGCGCTGTTGAGTGCTGCCATCAGCGCCTTGGTCAGTGCCAGCCGCTCATTGGTGATCCCCAGAACCGCCACCAACTGGTCACCCGCATGGGCCAGATGATGCTCAATCTGATCAAGGGCTACGATATCTCGCCCCCAGACCAGCTGTATCTGCGGCACCTCGGCTGTCTGCACATCCCGCACCAGGGTGACGTCGTAGCGAAAACGGGTCATCTCATCGGAACGGCGACCGCGCCGCAGTTCAACTTCCAGATGACCAATACGGGGCTCCTCCTGCTTCAGCCGGGAGAAGAAACACGGGTCGATGACCAGTTCCTTCTCCGCATGCTGGCTGAGACGGCGTTTGAGATCGGCAATCCTGGCATTGGGGCCAAGACGCGACATTTCCAACTCGGCCTGAAAATCGGGCAAAGTCTCCAGATTGCGAATGTCACCCATATAAATTGCGCCGCCGGGCGAAAGCCTGTCCAGCAGGCCCGTCAAAACCGTGTTCAGATACGCAAGATCGGGGAAATACTGGACGACCGAGTTGAAAACCACAAGGTCGAAATGTTCGTCTCCGAGCGCTGCCAAATCGTCGGCTGCGGCCTGTTTCAGCACCACATGCGCAAGCTCTGGCTGCTGCTCGACCAACCGCTGCTGAATGAAGGAAAGACCGGTCTTTGAAATATCCGTGCCCAGATAGGCCTGACAATAGGGAGCAACCCGCCTCATGATCAGGCCGGTGCCAACCCCGATTTCCAGAACCCGTTGTGGCTTGCGAGCAAGAATGCGTTGAACCGTGGCATCAAGATAGTCGCGCATGACTTCCGGTGGGAAATCCTCGCCATTGAAGCTGCTTTTCCAGCCACCAAGATGGTCATCGTCCGCCACAGCCTGTGGCCCGTCGGCATAGGCCATATCAAAGGTGGCTTGCCAATCGTCGATGCCATCATCAGACGTATCCGAACCATCACTGACCACAGCGAAGGCGATCAGGCGCTTGCTGGCCGGGTCATCATCATCCTGATGCACAATCACAGCGGCTTGACGCACCTTGTCGTGGCTTTCAAGGGCCGCTTCGATCTCTCCCAGCTCAATGCGCACACCACGCAGTTTGATTTGGGAATCCATGCGTCCACGATACTCAATCACGCCATCGGCTCGAAAGCGGGCCAGATCTCCGGTTCGGTACATCTGCCCCTGATGGTCATTGCGAAACGGGTCCGGCAAAAACCGCTCCCGAGTCAGATCAGGGCGATTGAGATAGCCTTTGGCCACTTGCACCCCGCCGATATACAACTCGCCAATCACGCCCACCGGTACGGGCTTGAGATCGCCATCCAGAATATAAATCGAGGTATTGGCCACAGGGCGGCCAATGGGCACGATCACATCATCATCCGGGCTACAGGCCCAATAGGTGACATCCACCGCAGCTTCGGTCGGACCATAAAGATTGTGCAGTGCGCAATGCTGAAGACTGGAGAAAAACTGCCGGGCAAGCGTGGCAGGCAAAGCCTCGCCGCTGCACATGACCTGCCGCAGACTGCCACAACGGCTGGCAAAGCCGGGCCGCGCCAGCGCAATCTCCAGAATGGACGGCACGAAATGCAAGGTCGTGACCCCTTGCCGCTCAATGATCTCGCCCAGATAATCCGGATCGGCATGGCGGTCCGGCGCGGCAATCACCATGGTTGCGCCCACCATCAGCGGCCAGCACAACTCCCAGACCGAAACATCAAAACCAAAGGGTGTTTTGTGCAACACCTTGTCATCCGGGGTCAGATGGTAGGCTTCCTGCATCCATAACAAACGGTTGACGATACCGGCATGGGTATTGAGCACCCCTTTCGGGCGGCCCGTGGAGCCGGACGTGTAAATCAGATAGGCCAGATCGCCCCCGCGTGGCTCGTCGCTCAACGCAGGTGTGGCGGCAATGGCTGGCCAATCATCATCCAGAACAATGATGCGGGCCGCCGTATCGGGCAGGGTCTGGCGCAATGCCCGTGTCGTGAGAACAACGGGTGGACGGGCATCGTCCACCATCGCCTCAATCCGGGCGGCGGGATAGGATGGATCAAGCGGCAGATAGGCCGCACCTGCCCTCATGACGCCTTGAATAGCCACAACCAGTTCCAGCGATCGCTGCAGATAAAGCCCGACAATATCATTGGCCCTGACACCCGATGCCACCAGAAAGGCGGCAAGCTTGCCAGCGCGTTCCTTCAGTCCGGCATAGGTCAAGCGCTCATCGCCAAACACAAGGGCCGTGGCCGAGGGTGTTCTGTCGCATTGCGCCGTGATCAGATCATGCAGGGGGCGATGGGCATCGGGATAGGCGCGGTGTGTATCGTTCCATGTTTCGATCACAAGCCGCCTTGCCGCCGCATCCAGCACGGGCAAATCACGAATGGGCTTTTCGGGTGCCTGCGCCACAGCTTCCAGCAGGGTTTGCCAGCTGTCCATCATGCGCCGCACAGTGCTCTGTTCAAACACAACGCTGTTGAACTCAACCTCGATCAGAAGCTGATCGCCCTGATCAATGGCACCAATCCACAAATCGAATTTCGAGCCGCCATTTCGAACACCAGAACTGTCCTCAATGGTGAAGTTTTCCGTCGCCGGCATATTGCGCAAGGGCAGAAGATTGAGGCAAACCTGAAACAGCGGGTTCATGCTCAAATAGCGTTCCGGGGCCACCGCCTCCACCACGGCTTCAAACGGCACATCCTGATGGGCTTGAGCCTCGGTCACACTCTCGCGCACATCTTTGAGAAAATCGACAAAACGTTGGTTGCCATCAATATCTGCCTTATAGACAAGCGTGTTGACAAAGAGGCCAATCAGCGGCTCGATTTCTACCCGCGTGCGATTGCTCACGGGCGAGCCGACAGCAATTCTGTTTTGCCCTGTATAGCGGTGGAGCATCACCTGAAGGGCCGCCAACAAGACCGCAAACAGGCTCACACCCTTGCTTTTGCACAGGTCGGCCAGCTTTTGGCGCAGCGCAACCGGCATGGCAAAGACAAAGTCATCGCCCATAAACGACTGGACCGGCGGCCGGGGATGATCCAATGGCAGATCACTCGGCTCCACATCCGCCAGTTTTTCGCGCCAATATTGCAAGGAAGGATGGTTCTTCAGGTCACTCAGCTCCCGGCTCTGCCATTCTGAAAAATCAGCATATTGGATCGCCAGCGGCGCAAATGGCGATGACTGCCCTGCGGCAAAAGCATCGTAGAACCGCAACAATTCCTGCCAGAACAGGCCAAGCGACCAACCATCAATGGCAATATGATGGGCCAAAAGCAGGATAACCTGCTGCTCATCCGCCAAACGGTAGGCAGTAAGCCGGAAAATCGGCCCCTTTTCGAGATCAAAAGGAATCCGGGTGCGCTGTGCAATATCAGCCTGAAGGGCGGCATCCTGGCCCTCCACCAGATGGCGAAGGTCGACCAGCAACACGGGCAGTGACCCATGTCCGGCAATCTCCTGCCACGCCTCACCCTCGGCCTGGCCAATGGTTGTGCGCAACACATCGTGGCGCATGACCATGGCATCCACCGATTGCTGGAGAATGGCAAAATCCATGCGACCCTTGAGGTTGATGGTGATTGCCACATTATAGGCGGCACTGCCCGGCACCATCTGATCCAGAAACCAGAGGCGGCGCTGGGCAAAGGACAGGGGAATACGCCCACCGCCCTGTCGCTGCGAAATCTGGTTGTGCTGTGACCCGGACGACTTGCCCTTGAGCTTTTCCAGCAGCAGCCGCTTTTTGTCGTCGATCAGGCTGTCGCTAAGGTTCTGTACGTTCATGGTCTTACCTCGTTTCGTTCAACAGCGAGAGAATGGTTTCTTCCGGCAGGGCATCGATGCCATCGATGACTTCCAGCTCAAGCATTTCGGCCATTTCGGTGACGCTGCGCGCCTTGAACAACTCATCCAGCTTGAGCGGGATGGGCAGAGCCTGCTTCAGCCGTGAGCTGATTTGCAGCGCCAGAATGGAATCTCCGCCAAGGTCAAGAAAATCATCCTGACGTCGAACCGTCGCCTGTCCCAGCACGTCGCGCCAAGCTTCTGCCACCATGCGTTGAAAGCCATTGGCCCATTCTTCCGCATCCGTCTCGGCTGACTCCTCCTTGGCGGGAGGTGGCAATGCCACGGTGTCACGCTCCGGCAGATCCACTGACCTCGGCGCTGGCACCAGTCCCGGCTCTGCGACGGGTTGCACGAGCGACGGGCTCGGCCCATCCGGCT
>DNPN01000122.1:0-14104 GCA_003501385.1 Rhizobium sp.
CCCGGCGTGGTGGTGCGTTGCCGGCCGATCGGCATGCTGGACATGGAAGACGAGGCGGGGGGCGATGCCAAGCTGCTGGCGGTGCCGGTCGACAAGCTGACTCCCATGTACCACAGTGTGGTCAGTCCGCGCGATCTGCCACAAATCATGCTCGATCAGATTTCCCACTTCTTTGCCCATTACAAGGATCTGGAACCCGGCAAGTGGGTCAAGATTGGTGATTGGATGGATGTGGACGTTGCCAAGCAGCTGATCCTCGATTCCATCGAACGCGCCAAGAAGTAATCTCAAGACGCAATCAAGGCTTGATCAGCGTCTCAAGCTTATCTTTCAAGTCCTCCGGTTCGCCATCGATCCGGAGGATTTTTTGTCGGGCGGTATCCCCCGAGACAAGCGTAATAGAGGATTTGGCAACGCCAATCCGCTTGGCCAAAAAGGCAATCAATGCCTTGTTGGCTTTGCCTTTTTCCGGCACATCGCTGACACGCACTTTCAAATGCGCTTCGCCATTGCCATTCAGCTCAACGCCATCCACCGCATCGCGCCCGCCGTTGGGGGTGAGCCGAACAGCGAGGCGCAGGTGATCGTCAAACAGCTTGTAGGGCTGGCTCACAGCAGAATGGGTGCCAAGGTGCTCCACATCAGCTGACGCACAAAATAGATGATCAGCAGCAGGATGATGGGCGAAATATCAATGCCGCCGAGGTCGGGCATCACGCGGCGGATCGGGCGCAGCACAGGCTCGGTCACGTTATAGAGAAACAGACCGATCTGGCTGACAAACCGGTTGCTTGAATTGATGACATTGAAAGCATAAAGCCATGAGTAGATAGCGCTGGCGATCAATATCCAGGTGTAGAGGTCAAGTGCCAGGTCAATCGTTTTCAGCAAGGCCAGCATGTCAGTCTCCATTTCTGTGTTGTAGGAGATGTAGACATTGCGACGACTTCGGGCAAGTGGTGCCTTGTCAGCTGTTCAGATTCATGTTTAACGCAAAGGCATTGATAGGCCAGTGCCCTGCTGGCGGGAGAAGATTATCATTATGTCCGTCTTGCAATCAGCTGACCGTTTCGCGGCATTTAGGCATTCGGCCTATGCTCGTTTCTTTCTGGCGCGGTTTCTCGCGGCTTTTGCCATTCAGATCGTCAGTGTGTCGGTAGGCTGGCAGATGTATGAGGTCACGCACAATGCGCTCTACCTCGGCCTGATCGGACTTGTGCAGTTTTTGCCCGCATTTTTTCTGGTGCTGGTGACCGGCACGGTGGCCGACCACTTTAATCGACGCTTGATTGTGGCGATATGTCTGGGTGTTAGCGTTATCTGCGTTGGATTTCTGTTGTTTTTCACCCTGACGGATGTCTTCGCGCCGATTCCGGTGCTGCTGGTGATGACGGTTTTCGGCATTGAGCGGGCATTTATGGGGCCTGCCGTGTCGTCACTTGCGCCCAATCTGGTGCCGGAAAAAGATCTGGCCAATTCCTTCGCGTGGAATGCATCGTCCTGGCAAACGGCCTCTATTCTGGGTCCGGTTGCGGGAGGTTTGCTCTATGGCTTGGGAGCCACGGTGGCCTATGGCGTTGCTCTGGTGTTCATGGCGGCAGGCACGCTGTTTATTCTGCTGGTGCCAAAGCCTGCACAACGGACGGTGAGCGAGCCGAAAACCTGGACCTATCTGCTGGCTGGCTTCAAATTTATCCGCCACGAAAAAGTGGTGCTCGGGGCCATCTCGCTGGATTTGTTTGCGGTGCTTCTGGGTGGTGCCGTGGCGCTGATGCCGATTTATGCCTCTGATATTTTGACCATGGGGCCGTTGGGGCTTGGGATTTTGCGTTCTGCACCCGGTATCGGTGCCATTCTGATGGCAACTTTTCTGGCAACCTTCCCGATCCGCCACAGAGCAGGCCTGCTGATGTTTCTCGGCGTTGCCATTTTTGGTATTGCAACGGTGATCTTCGGTGTTTCCAAAGTGTGGTGGATTTCAGCCATCGCGCTTGCGGTTATGGGCGCTGGCGACATGATCTCGGTCTATGTGCGTGAAACGTTGCTGGCGCTTTGGACACCTGATGCCGTGCGTGGGCGCGTGAATGCGGTGAACTCGGTGTTTATCGGCGCATCCAACGAGCTGGGCGAGTTTCGGGCTGGCACCATGGCCCATTGGATCGGACCTGTTGCTGCCGTGGTGGTGGGAGGGATCGGAACAATGGCCGTATCGATTATCTGGGCTATGGCCTTTCCGAAATTGCGCACCATTGACACGTTGGAAAATCCAGACCCGAAGTGAGCCTTTCAATCGCTGCCAGACATTTCATCCTTGAACACATGATCAAGGAAGTTTGATAGCCATGCCCGCAAGGGCGCATCAAACAGCATGCGTCCTTCCAGATGGTCTCGACCCTTTTGCGCATTGGGCATGACAAAGCGTGACGCCCCATGCACCACCCAGCGATGCATCATGGCGCGGGTAAGCTCGGCGTGAAACTGCACGCCGTAAGCTTTGTCACCATAGCGCATGGCTTGATTGGGGTAGGTGTCAGAGGTGGCCAGCAAGGTGGCACCATGGGGCAGCTCAAACCCCTCGCGGTGAAAATGATAGACCATTTTCGGCCATTTCATCAAAAGCCTGCCATGATTGGTCGGCTCAATTGGGTACCAGCCAATTTCCACCAGCTCTTTTGGATGGGCGGCCACCCGGCTGCCCAGATGGCGCGCCAGCATTTGCGCACCAAGGCAAATGCCCAGATAGGGCCGGTTTTCCTTGAGGGGAATGGAAATCCAGTCGATCTCATGCTTCACGAACTGCTCTGGATCGTTAGCGCTCATCGGGCCGCCAAACACCACTGCACCGCTATGCTCTGCAAGGGTCATCGGCAAGCTGTCGCCCAGAGCCGGACGGCGGATATCGAGTGGAAATCCTTTCTCCAGCAACATCTGCCCGACCCGACCAGCGCTGGAGCGTTCCTGATGCAGGATGATCAGAACAGGTCTTTTGAACGAAGGTTTGGGGTCGGCATCAGACGGCATCAACATCTCCGGCCTGACCGGCACGGGCAGCGGCGTTCTGGCGCGCAAGAACGCGGTCCCGGTCCGAGACGGCCAGCAGATCGGCAATGCGCCACAGAATGTGGTCTACCATTTCATTGCGAATGCCATCGGCATAGACAATGTCCCACAGAACATTCACCAGTTCCAGCCGTTGCTCGTCACTGAGGCGGCGTTTCAGCTCTGATGTGAAGCGGTAATAATCCACCGCTTCATTCTCGGCCCGTTGTCCGGCATCCAGCAGAGCGTCCAACTTGGCATCATCCAGCGGATAATGCTCTTTGATCGCTTTTTTCAAAACGCCACGCTCGGCCTCGCTGATGGTGCCATCGGCCTCCATCACCTGATAACAGAGTGCCACGATCAGCACTTTTGTGTCGTCCATGGCGAATTCGCCGGTTTGAGGCCCATTCATCAGGCTTTGCACAAAGGCGTTGAGCCTCTCCAGCATGGAATTTCCTTCACAAAATATTGAGTCTGGCTTTTTCATCCGCCGTATTTCCGGGCTTGCGCACGCCCGGATCGTCCGGCGGGCGACCAAAGAATGGCTCCGGCACGCTTTCCTTGGCTACGCTTGTGCTTTTCTGCTCAGGTGCTGCTGGTGTTGGCGCAGTCGCGACCACCACAGCCTCTTCCGACGCTTCGGATTTTGCCAGCGCGGGCAATTCTGCCAATGCGGCAGCACCGCTGATCACGGTGCCATCCTCAACCGGGCCAGAGAGTTGGGCGTATGGCACTTTCCATTCAAACGCATCCAGTTTGCCGCTGACGGGCGAATAGGGCAGCCATTTATCCGAGACCTGACCATCCGCCACCCACGCCGGATCACGCGGTGCTTTCAGCGCCTGTGCCATCCAGTAGCGAACGCGGCCCTGATCATTGGTGTCTGTATCTTCAATATCGGCCAGCAGCAAAAACACCCGCTCGCTGGCGCGCATGCGGGCCGCAGCTTCGGCCTTTGAACGGGCCTTTTGGAAGTCATGGGCTTCAAGCGCCATCTCGGACACAATCAGCAGCGATTCGACATTGTTTGGCTTGATATGCTCCAGCCGTTCGGCCCGTTTCAGCCGATCCAGCGCGCCATCGCCACCACGGGCGCGCACGTAAACGCGGGCAATATCCGGGTGTGGTTCAAGCTTCCATGCGTTTTCCAGCACAGATGCGGCCTTGCGCAAATTATCTTCGCGCAACAAAGCCCGCGCTGCCGTGGTGCTGGCAGGCACAAGATCCTTGGCCAGCTTGAGGGCATTCAGAGCATTTTCACGGGCGAGAACCGGATCTCCATCGAGCTGATCTATAGCCTTGGCAGTAAGCAAAACAGCTTTCAACCGATCTGCATCCGCGCGGCTGCTGACACCGGCCACGCGCTGGCGATCCAGAAGCAGAATGGCCTCATCCCAATTGCTGGTCTGACAGCGATATTCCAATGTGGCGGTTGCGGCCCATGGCAGGTAGGGCGCGTCTTCAGCGGCGCGTTCGGCATATTGCCGGGCGGCTTCATAGGCTCCCAGACGGGTGGCTTCGAGATAAAGACCCCGCAGGCCAAGCTGGCGGGTTTCCGGGTCAGCCACCATCTGCTCAAAGATGCGCCGCGCATCGTCATGCTTACCTTCAATCAGCGCTGTTTGCGCTTCCAGCACCATAATCAGCGGCTCCTGATCGGCGCGGATCAGGCCACGCGCCCGCGCCCGCATGCGATGGGCCAGCTGTGCATTGCCAGCACCGGCGGCAATCAAGCCGGTGGAGAGGGCCTGATAGCCGCGATCGCGCTTTCTGGCGCGAAAATAACGGCGCACGGAATGGGGCGAGGTCCAGATGGTGCGGATCAACCACCAGCCAATCATCACCACCGCCACCAGCGCCACAATAAAGCTTGCGGCGGCCGTGAGGCTCATTTCAATCAGCTGGCCTTGCCAGACAATCTGCAAGGCACCGGGGCGATCTGCCAGCCAGGAAAAACCAAAACCCAAAGCAAGGATCAAGAGAACGTAGACGATAACACGGACCATGCTGTTTCTCCTTAGCCTTGCCGCCCGGCGACTGAGCGCGCCAGCGCATCCGACACCTGAGCTTCCACGGCAATGCGGGCATCAAGGGTCTTTTTAAACCCGGCAGAGACGGTGCGGCCAACCTCTGGCAGCGTGTCCCATTCGGCGCTGGCACCCTTCAGGTCGCCATTGCGGATCTTGTCTTCCATGCGTGCCACGATGGCCGATGGGCTATCACCCGCCACATTGCCCACTGGACGCACTTTGATGACCGACATGGCACTGGCCAGCAGGCGCTCACCAATATTGGCGCTTTCCGCCGGTTGGTTTATGGCGGAAAGAATGGTATCGGCGACACCGTTAAAGCGTTGCAACAGTTCGGCGCGGGAGACGGCACCCGTTGTGGCATAAGGCTCAAGGGCGGCAATGGCCGGATCTTCGGGCGCAATGCTGCCCAGTGTGCGAAGCTCTGCCAGGAACGGCCCGCCACGGTCGGCGGCTGTTTTCAGGGCCGATGCGGCAATGGCGCGGGCCACTTCAATATCATCGCGTGGCTTGTTCAGCTTGGCTTGAATGGCGGAAAGGGAGTCCGACAGACCAGATTGGCCGCTGGTCAGGCCTTGGATGCGGCCCGTCACATCGGATTTCAGCTGATCAATCGCCTGATTGGTGCTGGCGATTTTGGCTTGAAGATCGCTGATGGCAGAGGGATCGATTGCCGTACTCTGTTGAGGGTTGCTTTCCAGCTTGGCAAGGCGTGCTTCCAGTGCCGAGGTGTCCGCTGCCTTGGGCGCGGTTTTCAAGGTTTCCACTTCAGCGCTGAGGGCGGCGATTTTGTCGGCATTGGCGTTTGCGCCCACACTTGGCAAGACGCCTGCATATTGCAGTGCTCCGGCTCCGATCAGGGCAATCAGCCCCCCGGCAATGCCAGCAGCCAACAGGCTGGATGTGATGCTGGATTGCGGGCGTGGTGATTCTGGCTGATCCCGCACCTGCTCTTCGTCTTGCACGGATGTGTCTGAGCCGAACATGGAGCCTGATGGCTTTTCAGACTGAGCGGGATGCGGCTCAGAAGCTGTTTCGGGTTCTGGCTTAGGGTCGGGATGTTCAGCAGCAAGGGGTACCTCGTTCTCAAGGCTGACGGTTGCTTCCACCTCGGGCTTTGGTGCTTCGCTTGTCGGCTCATGGTGCGTGGGCGGATCTTCTGGCGCGGGAATGGAGGCTGCCGCCTCAACAGCCGGTTTATCCTGGGCAACTTCCGTTGCCGTCAGGTCGATGATAACCGGCTCTTCGGTCGTTTTCGAGCGGCGTGGGGGTTTTCCCGAAACCATGGCAACCTCGCTTTCAATCTCTTATGGGTTGAAGTTAGTCAGGGATGAGCCGGAAGGAAAGGGGTCATTTGAGTTTGCCGATCTCGCTTTGGGCATTCAGCAAGGCGAGCAGGCTTTCCTCATCCGGTTTTTGGGCAATAGAAATGTTGGAATTGAACGGTTCCGCAAGGCTTTTTGCCACCTGTTGGCTCAGACAAAAACAGCGGAGCGAGGCAAAAAGTTCCGCGACCTTTTCCCGTATGGGCAAGGCGCAAAACCGACGGGCGGTTTCTGCGGAATAGAGCAAAACGGCATCAATGGGCTTGTGGTCGAGATGCTGGACAATGTCCTCGACCAGATAGGCAATGGTCTCCATGCGATAGACTTCTGCGGTCTCAACGCTCAAAGCCTGCGCGTTGAGACCCCGCTCAAGCGCTTTGGCGCGTGGGGTGCCTGCCAGATAGAGCAGGGGAGCGGCATTTGGGGATGTTTTTTTGCCAAGCAATTCTGCCAAGGCGGTGCCATCACCGTCGGCTGTTTCAAGCTGCAAAAAGCCCAGACGCTGTGCTGCTTTTGCCGTGGCTGCTCCCACCACAAACAGGGGCGTGGAAAAATGTGGCGTCAGTTGTTCCTGAATAGACTCAAGCGCGCGCAGCGCTTCTGTGCTGGTGATGATCAGCGAGGAATGGGGCTTTGCCAGAGCGGTAAGGGCATTTTGCGGCGTATGCACGGGTCTGGCCAGTGGCAACAACACCGGTTCGTGACCCAGAGCCAGCAGGTGTGCAGCCGTTTTTTGACTTGCCTTCTCTGCCCGGGTCACCAGAACACGCATGATTTTTACGTCCACCCTTCGAAAAACTCTGGCCCAGCCTTGGCCCGGACCTCTTCACCCGCTGCCCAGCCCAGTTTGAAGCCGTCTTTGCCGCGCCCTTCGATTTCCACCGAATGGGACACTTGACCATCCGGGGTCAAGATCGTGCCCTTGAGGTGAATATTCTCGCCATCACAGACGGCAAAGCCCGCGATTGGAGTGCGACAGGAACCGTCGAGTGCTGCCAGAAAGGCACGTTCGCAGGAAACCGCGTCAAAAGTCGGGCGATGATTGAGCGGCTCCAAAAGATCCTGAATGCGCCGATCACCAGTGCGTGCTTCGATGCAAATGGCTCCTTGCGCTGGCGCTGGCGGAAAACGCTCGACATCGAGATATTCGGTAATCACGCTTTCTTTATTTAGCCGTTTCAGGCCTGCAACGGCCAGCAGCGTGGCGTCCACTTGCCCTTCCGCCAGCTTTTTCAGCCTTGTTTCAACAAGCCCACGGTAGGTGATGACCTGAATGTCAGGCCGCAGCCTTTTTATCAACGCTTGACGACGCAGTGACGACGAGCCAACCACGGCACCCTCAGGCAGTTCCATCAGTTTTGGTGCTGTACCGCCAATAAATGCATCCCGAATATCTTCACGCGGCAGATAGGCGGCAATTTCCAGCCCATCGGGCAGCGCGGTTGGCATGTCCTTGGAGGAATGCACGGCCAGATCCAGCCCGCCAGAGGTGAGCTGTTGCTCCAGTTCCAGCGTGAAAAGACCCTTGCCGCCAATCTCCGACAGTGCTCTATCGGTAATCCGATCGCCGGTGGTGGACAGCACGACAATTTCGAACATTTCCGGGGCAAGGCCATGGGCAGCCATAAGGCGATCGCGGGTTTCATGGGCCTGCGCCAACGCCAAAGGGCTGCCGCGGGTACCGATACGGAAAGGTTTCGTTTGCATCCAGTCTCATCCATTGTTACCGACGGTTCTCGTACCCATGTTTCGGGTCTATCGCAATCAACCAAATCGACGCAACTTAACGTTCATGGCAGATTCTCTCAAAATTCTCGGTATCGAAACCAGCTGCGATGAAACCGCAGCCTCCATTGTTGTGCGCCACGCGGATGGTCGCGGCGAGATCATATCCGATGTGGTTTTGAGCCAGCTGGATGAGCACAGCGCCTATGGTGGCGTGGTGCCGGAAATTGCTGCCCGCGCCCATGTGGAAGCGCTGGATGTGCTGATTGAAGAAGCGCTGCTGAAAGCGAATGTTACCCTGAAAGACATCGACGCCGTGGCCGCCACCGCAGGCCCCGGCCTGATTGGCGGGCTGCTGGTGGGGTTGATGACAGGCAAAGCCATTGCTAGAGCTGCCAACAAGCCGCTCTATGCCATCAACCATCTGGAAGGCCATGCGCTGACCGCGCGGCTCACCGATGGTATTGCCTTTCCCTATCTGATGCTGCTGGTGTCGGGTGGCCATACGCAATTGGTGCTGGTGCGCGGTGTGGCCGATTATGAGCGCTGGGGTACCACTATTGATGACGCCTTGGGTGAGGCTTTTGACAAAACCGCCAAGCTGCTCGGCTTACCTTATCCAGGTGGACCCGCTGTGGAAAAGGCCGCTGCCAAGGGCAATGAAAAGCGCTTCAATTTCCCACGTCCGCTGGTGGGTGAAGCGCGGCTGGATTTCTCCTTCTCCGGCTTGAAAACCGCCGTGCGGCAGGCCGCCGAGGCGGAGGCTCCGGTGAGTGAGCAGGATATTGCCGATATCTGTGCTTCGTTCCAGCGCGCCATTGCCCGCACCATGGATGACCGCATTGGCCGAGGGCTGGAGCGGTTTAACCGCGAATTCCCCAACACCGGGGAGATGCCTGCGCTGATCGTAGCCGGCGGCGTGGCCGCCAATCAGGCGCTGCGCGGCGCGTTGCAGGCGCTGTGTGACAAACACCGCTTTCGCTTTGTCGCTCCACCCCATCATTTGTGTACCGACAATGCGGCGATGATTGCCTGGGCGGGGTTGGAACGCATGGCGTTGGGCCTGCCTGCCGATGAGCTGACGGTTGCACCGCGCTCGCGCTGGCCACTGGACAGCAATGCGCAAGCCATGCTGGGATCTGGCAAACGCGGAGTAAAGGCATGAGCGGGCAACATCATATTGCCGTGATTGGCGCTGGTGCCTTTGGAACGGCGCTGGCAACCGTGATGGCCCTTGAAGGGCGCTCCATCGTGACACTGATTGGCCGTGACCCTGCCTTGATGGCCGATTTGCGCAATGACCATCTGCATGATGCCGCCTTGCCGGGTGTTGTTTTGCCCGATGGGCTGAATTTCTCCGCCGAGCCCGATGCGGTGGCGGATGCTGATATTGTGCTGTTTGCCATGCCCTCGCAGGCGCAGGCTGATGCGGCGGCCACTTATGGCCCTTACCTTCGCACGGATGCTGCCGTTGTCACCTGCGCCAAAGGCATTGATCGGCAAACAGCGCGTTTGTTGAGCGACGTGTTGGAAGAAAAGCTGCCGAATCATCCTGTTGCGGTGCTGTCTGGGCCCGGCTTTGCCATGGATATTTCCCGTGGTCTGCCCACGGCTATGGTGCTGGGTGCCAGTACACCAGAGCTGGCCGATGAATTGGCGCGTGCGCTCTCCACCCGCACATTTCGGCTCTACGCCTCAGATGACCGGATTGGTGTGCAGCTGGGTGGCGCTTTGAAAAACGTGCTGGCCATTGCCTGCGGTATTGTCGAAGGCCGTGGTCTTGGCGAATCGGCCCGTGCAGCCCTTATTGCGCGCGGATTGGCCGAAATGTCACGGCTGGTAACGGTCATGGGCGGCAAGGCTGATACGGTGCGGGGTCTGTCTGGCCTTGGCGATCTGGTTTTGACGGCCACCAGCCATCAATCGCGCAATTTGCGCTATGGTCTGGCCTTGGCGACAGGCACGGTGGATGGTGGCTATTTGGTGGAAGGTGCCTTTGCCGCTGCCGTCTCTGCCCGTCTTGCCGAGGGCCATCAGCTCTCCATGCCAATTACCGAGGCCGTGGCCTCGATTATTGAAGGCTCGCTTGATATTGACCGTGCGGTGGATGCGTTGATGACCCGCCCGATCACCACCGAATAAAATCCAAAGGAGACCCGCCATGTTGTTTGCTGTGATTTGCGCCGATAAACCCGACCATCTTGATCTGCGCATGGCAACCCGCCCGCCGCATGTGGAATGGCTGAACGGCCTGAATGCCGAGGGCGTGCTGAAAATCGGCGGCCCGTTTCTGGATGATGCCGGCAAGCCTTGCGGCTCGATGCTGCTGATCAAGGCGGATGATATCGAAGCCGCAAAAGCCATTGCCGCGCAAGACCCCTACGCCAAGGCTGGTCTTTTTGCCTCTGTCGAGATCAAGCCCTACAATTGGGTGTTCAACAACCCAGACGCATAAGGTGCACCATGGCTTTCTGGCTGTTTAAATCCGAACCTTTCAAATTCTCGTGGGAGATGCTCAAGGCCAAAGGGGCTGAGGGCGAGCAATGGGATGGGGTGCGCAATTATCTGGCTCGCAACAATATGCGGGCGATGAAGATTGGCGATAAGGGCTTTTTCTATCATTCCAACGAGGGTTTGGAAGTGGTGGGCATTGCCGAGGTGTGCCAGCTGGCCCACCCCGACAGCACCACGGATGATCCGCGCTGGGAATGCGTGGACATTCGCGCCGTGTGCGATGTGCCAAAGCCGGTAACGCTCAAAGATGTGAAGGCCCATCCCGGCTTGCAGCAAATGGCGCTGGTCACTTCCATGCGGCTGTCGGTGCAGCCGGTGACGGAAGAGGAATATCTTGAGGTTTGCCGCATGGGCGGCCTTGAAAATCCGCCGCGCTGAGCCTTGCTGTGAAGATTGATCCTGAGCGCTTCATTCTCGACAACACCGAGATCATGACACCGCCCCACGTGCCGGAAGTTCGCCTGCATCTGGCCAGCGAAGTGCATGATCTATGGCTGAAAACCGAGGAAGATCTGGCCGAGATTGGTCTTCCGCCGCCATTCTGGGCCTTTGCCTGGGCGGGTGGCCAAGGGCTTGCCCGGCATATTCTGGATCATCCCGATCTGGTGGCCGGCAAGCGGGTGGTGGATTTTGCCACCGGTTCTGGGCTGGTTGCGATTGCTGCCGCCAAAGCCGGGGCTGCACAGGTGCTGGCGGTGGATATCGATCCGTTTGTCGGAACGGCTTTGCGTTTGAATGCAGGCGTAAACGGCGTGGATATCGGCTTTTCTGCCGCTGATATTGTCGGGCAGGTTTTGGATGCTGATGTGCTTTTGGCAGGCGACGTGTTTTACGATAAAAGTTTTGCCGAGAGGCTGCTGGTGTGGTTTGCCGATCTGGCCTTGGCTGGGGTGACAATCATTGTCGGCGATCCGGGCCGCGCCTATTTTCCCACAGATCGCATGCAAAGCCTTGGCAGCTATCAGGTGCCAGTCACACGGGTGCTGGAAGACAGCGACGTGAAGAAAACCACCGTCTGGCGGTTTTTATAGAGCATGTCTCCTGAAAGTGTGTCGCGGTTTCAGGGAAAAGACAAACTCTAGCTTTTTTTGTTTTCGTTTGTCTTTTCGGCAAAACCGGGTTCCACTTTTCCCTGACAAACTCTAAAGATTGCTTGCGCGATGCAGGCGCAGGATGCAAACACCATTCTGATAGGTGCAGGCAGGGTTGGCCAAAGCCGCTTGCACATCGATGATTCTCGCTTTTGGCGCAAGCTGCAAGGCCGGCTTGGGTCTTTCACCCATGTGCCAGGTTGAAACGCTGATTGTCTGATCACCACCCGCAGTACTGATGCTGATGACAGAGTTGTGATGGCCACGCTGGATTTGAATGAAACTGTGATCCAATCCCTCTGCAACTGCCGTTTGTGCAAGAAACAGGGCAATAAATGCTGTGATAGCCCATGGTTTCATTTTTGAGGCCATCAACATAGGGGTGATCAACACAGCAATATCTCCGACGCAACATGAAATTATAGTTAAAAAATCGTTAATTTATTTTTGTCGAAAATCAAGGGGTCCTTCGGCTGCTGCATCGGCTTTCTTAAGAAATTCCCTTTACTTTGTCGGGCATCGGTGGTTCGTCAGGGCATCGCTCTGTCAATCGATTAAATTGGAATGCCCGTTCAAATCTGCCTTGTCCTAGATCAATCAGAGGATTAAAGGTCCAATTTGACGCACTGCACTCCCTGAAGGAGCGCCCTACATATCCCTTCATTCCAAAGGTGGAATGCAATTGAACGCCGTGAGGACGAGATGGCGAACGTGACAAAACAACGGCCTGTGTCGCCGCATCTGCAAATTTACAAGCTGATTCCAACGATGGCGATGTCGATTATTCATCGCATCACCGGCGGTGCCTTGTATTTTGGGACCGCGCTGGTTGCCTGGTGGCTGATCGCCGCTTCGGTTGGCGCTGATTACTATGATTGGGTTTCCTGGTTCATGGGAACCTTTATTGGCAGGATCGTGCTGTTTGGATTCAGCTGGGCGCTGATTCATCACATGCTGGGCGGTCTTCGTCATTTCATGTGGGATCTGGGCTTTGGTTTTGAAAAACATTTCAACACCAAACTTGCCAAGGCCACCATTGTAGCCTCCGTTGTCCTGACCGTCGTGGTCTGGATTATCGGTCTGATCATTCGCTGAGGGGTTTTATCATGGATATGCGTACGCCGCTCGGCAAGGTTCGCGGTCTTGGTTCGGCCAAGGATGGTACCGAACATTTCTGGCGTCAACGGGTGACTGCGGTTGCCAATGTGCCGCTTCTTTTGTTTTTCATCGGCTTCATGATCACCCATGCGGGTGCGCCATATGCTGATGTGGTTGCCTCTCTGTCCAACCCCATGGTTGCGGTGGTGATGGCACTGGTTGTTCTCTCCGGTCTGATCCATATGAAGATCGGTATGCAGGAAATCATTGCGGACTATATTCACAACGAAATTGTGAAAATGGTTCTTATGATGCTCAACACATTTTTCGTGATCATTACGGGTGCGCTCTGTCTTTTCGCCATCCTCAAGATCGCGTTTGTAGGATAATTCATCATGGCAGCGACAAAATCTTCCAACGACGCTGGCCCGACCATCAACGGCAGGGCCTATACCTATGTTGACCACGCCTATGACGTGGTTGTGGTCGGGGCCGGTGGTGCCGGTTTGCGCGCAACACTGGGCATGGCCGAGCAGGGCTTCAAGACCGCCTGCATCACCAAGGTGTTCCCAACCCGCTCCCACACGGTTGCAGCGCAGGGCGGCATTGCCGCTTCGCTCAACAACATGACGCCCGATTGCTGGCAGTGGCACCTGTACGACACCGTCAAGGGCTCTGACTGGCTCGGCGACGTGGACGCCATGCAATATCTGGCCATGGAAGCGCCCAAGGCGGTTTATGAGCTGGAACATTACGGCGTTCCCTTCTCGCGTAACGAAGAAGGCAAGATCTATCAGCGTCCCTTCGGCGGCCACATGCAGAATTATGGAGAAGGTCCGCCAGTACAGCGAACCTGCGCCGCTGCCGACCGTACCGGCCACGCCATTTTGCACACGCTTTATGGCCAGTCGCTGAAGCATAACGCTGAATTCTTCATTGAATATTTCGCGCTCGACCTGATCATGGCAGACGATGGCCGTTGCACCGGCGTTGTCGCGTGGAACCTTGATGACGGCACGATCCATCGTTTCTCGGCAAAAATGGTGGTGCTGGCAACGGGCGGTTATGGCCGCGCCTACTTCTCGGCCACCTCGGCCCACACCTGCACCGGCGACGGCGGCGGCATGATTGCCCGCGCTGGCCTGCCGCTTCAGGATATGGAATTCGTGCAATTTCACCCAACCGGTATCTACGGCGCTGGCTGTTTGATCACGGAAGGTGCACGCGGCGAAGGCGGCTATCTGGTCAATTCTGAGGGCGAGCGCTTCATGGAGCGTTA
>DNPN01000122.1:14353-15803 GCA_003501385.1 Rhizobium sp.
AGCGCTTCATGGAGCGTTATGCGCCATCGGCCAAGGACCTTGCCTCGCGTGACGTTGTTTCGCGCTGCATGACCTTGGAAATCCGCGAAGGCCGTGGCGTTGGCAAGAACAAGGATCACATTTTCCTGCATCTTGACCATCTTGACCCCGCCGTTCTGCATGAGCGTCTTCCCGGTATTTCGGAAAGCGCCAAGATTTTCGCAGGCGTGGACGTGACCCGCGAACCTATCCCGGTTCTGCCAACGGTTCACTACAACATGGGCGGTATTCCAACCAATTATTGGGGTGAAGTGCTGAACGCTGATGCCAACAACCCAGAGCGTGTCGCACCCGGCCTAATGGCTGTGGGCGAAGCTGGCTGCGCATCCGTGCACGGTGCAAACCGTCTTGGCTCCAACTCGTTGATCGACCTTGTGGTGTTTGGCCGTGCTGCTGCCATTCGCGCTGCCGAAGTGATTGATCGCGCATCGCCGATTCCGGCACTCAACATTGATGCCTGCAACAGGATCATGGAGCGGTTTGATAAGATCCGCTACTCCAGCGGCTCGACCCCGACGGCTGTGCTGCGTGATAAGATGCAGCGCGCCATGCAGGAAGATGCCGCTGTGTTCCGCACCCAGGAAGCGTTGGAAAGCGGCTGCCGCCGCATCTCGGCGATCTGGAAGGAAATGCCGGACATCAAGGTCACTGACCGCTCCTTGGTTTGGAACTCCGATCTGGTGGAAACGCTGGAGCTGCACAACCTGATGGCCAATGCCATTACCACGGTGTATGGCGCGGAAGCCCGCAAGGAAAGCCGTGGCTCTCACGCTCGTGAGGACTTTGTCGATGGTCCTTATGGTGGTCGTGATGACGTGAATTGGCGCAAGCATACGCTGTCGTGGGTCAATGAGGCTGGCGATGTGAAGCTGGATTACCGTCCGGTTCATACCGAGCTTCTGGCTGATGGGATTGATCCTAAGAAGATCGAACCCAAGGCCCGCGTGTATTGATGTGAGGATATCAACATGGTTGAACTGACTCTCCCTAAGAATTCTCAGGTCAAGCCGGGCAAAACCTGGCCGAAGCCATCGGGTGCCAAAAACTTACGCGAATATCGCGTGTATCGCTGGAGCCCGGATGATGCTGAAAATCCCCATATCGACACCTATTATGTCGATATGGATGATTGCGGCCCGATGGTGCTTGATGGTCTGCTCTATATCAAGAACAAGATCGACCCGACCCTGACCTTCCGTCGCTCCTGTCGCGAAGGCATTTGTGGCTCCTGCGCCATGAATATCGATGGCACCAACACGCTGGCCTGCACCAAGGGCATGGACGAAATCAACGGCGCGGTGAAAATCTATCCGCTGCCGCACATGCCGATCGTCAAGGATCTCGTGCCGGACCTGACGCGTTTCTACACGCATCACGCCTCGATCGAGCCGTGGCTGAAGACGACGACGCC
>DNPN01000002.1 GCA_003501385.1 Rhizobium sp.
CTGTCACAGGATGGCCGAACACCTCTAGCGAACCGCTGCTAGGCTGCAACAGACCGGCAATCATACGCAACAGCGTGGATTTGCCACAACCGGAAGGGCCAAGGATGGCCAGAAATTCATGCCGGGCCACCTCGAAGCTGACATTGCGCAGCGCCTCCGTTTGCCCAGACCGGGTCGAAAACACCTGTCCCAGCCGGTCGAAGCGAATTGCGGGTGTTGCCATCCTCATCAATCCTTTGGAATGAAGTTGCGGTTGACAACGCTTTCCGCATCGAGCTTGGCTGGATCAATACCTTGGGCTGCGGCAACGCGCCGCCATGTTTCGGCCAGACGCTTGGGCTCGAACACCCCAAGGCCATCCTTGGTTGTTACATCGTTGAAGATCAGCGGCAGCGTATCGTTGATCGATCCCTTGACATCTTCCGATCCCAGCTCCGGCACCACGGCCATAACCGCTTTGGCCGCGTCATCAGGATTGCTGCGGGTGAACTCGACGGATTTTTTGTAGGCCGCAATAAAGCGCTTGGCGACATCTGGGCGTTTGGATAGAAAATCCTCGCTGGCGAGGAGCGATGCGGAATAAAGCTCCAGCCCGGCTGCCGACCATGGCAGAGCAACGATCTCCTTGCCCGCCTGTTTGGCCTGATTGGAATAGCGGGTAAAATCCGTCATCCATGCGATGATACCATCGGCATTGCCGGTCATCAGCATCGGCCCAAGTGCGCCGGGATCGGCCTTGATCAGCTTGATATCATTGGGATTGATGGATTGGTCCTTCAACACCAGCGGCAGATAGACATTGGAGGAGGTGAATGGCGATGTTGCAATCGTCTTACCCTTCACATCGGCGACAGTCGCGATCGGCCCACCTTTCAGCACGTAAAACGCATGCGGACCCTTATTGAAGATCGACATCACACTTGTGACCTTCACGCCCTCGTTGGCGCGGGCGGCCATGAGGGCACCGATGTCGGAAACGCCGATGTCAGACGATCCGGCAGCCAGTTTCGTAATCGCTTCGGTGGAACCACGACCAGAGGCAATGGTGACATCAAGCCCCGCATCGCGACAGAAGCCCTGATGAATGCAAACATAGATCGGTGCCTTGTCACCACCCGGCAGCCAATCCAGTTGAAATGTCACTTTGTCGGCCGCAAGCGCCGGGCTGGAAAGCATGCCAAGAGTGAAAAGCGCAGGCGTAAGCTTACGACGAAACATGAAACGGTTCTCCGAGGCTAGATGTTTGATTTTCAGGGGTGGTGAAGCTGGAAAAAGCCAAGCACGCGCGTGGGCGCAATAAATGGTGGCGGCGGCTGTTGCAGAAGTGATTAAGAAAGATAGGCAACATGGAAGCATCTTTTCGACAGGGTTAACCGTCGAGCAATGTCCAGAGCTTCAGGCTCAGACCGCTTCTACTCGCAGAAAAAAACATCTCATGTGAAAGAAGATTTTGCAAGAGATTTAATCAGTGTCAAATAATGCACATAAATTAGGCTATTTCGCTTATAATCATGGCAGGCGGGCGAGCGGCCAACACTGTTTCATTAAATTTCAATGCGCTGCGTTGAAGTCTACAGATGAGACGCAGCATGCAGACGGTTAGAAATTCATCCCGTGCAAAATAACGGGAATACGCGCGCAAAATCTTATCTGTAAAAATATTTGAGACGAACCCAACTTTCCGCCCTGTTGCAACGTGAAATCCTCTCAAAATCTCCAAATCATCAGAGATGCCTGCGGAGACTGGGGAAACGAGAGTGTGCAGAAATCCTTCAGGGTAAAATCTGCTCACCCGTTCGGGAGGTCTTCAAATTGGCGGCAACCGACCTTGCCGCTGCAAAGCGCGGCAGTACGGAAGGTTTCGCGCCCTTCGGCACATACAGGCTCGTGACCAGTTCGTCGTAGGGAACATCCTGAATGTCTGCCATGCTGCCCGCTGCCAAAGCGGCGGCTGCACCGGCGGATTGACCGGCCTGCATCAAGCTCATTTCCATACGAATAGCGCCAAATGCCTCATGAGTCGCACTCAGAGCAAAGATGGACATCACATTGCTGCACTCAAACCGACGCGGGACGATGGAGGAGAATGGAATGGTGAAAATCTTGTCTGCACCGCCCGAAGGAGCTTCGAAATTCCCTTCGTTCCAGACCGACGTTTCCGTCATGCCCAGTAAGTTTGCACCGCTGCGAATAATGCGCTGTGTGTGATGGCTGTCGCGATTATAAGAGCCGGTGGAAATGGTTCTGGTATCTTGCGGCTGTGTGTCATCGCTTGCCGTAACGTCACGCCCGGTCACCTGATTATCGTTGACCATGCGTCGCGCCTCGCGCACATAGAGCTGATAAGGCCAGAAACGCTGATCATTCTCATGTGGATCGGTGTAATGCATCTCGTCGAGACCGTATTCCAAGAAGGCCTCGCGCAATGGCTGCGGTACGCGCGCATCTTTATGATACTGCAAGGCATAAAACAGGCCACGTATCCAGCGCTCATGGGCCTTCCAGATTTGCTCACGAGCAGAATAATCTGCCTGCGGGTAGCCCCACGAGCCGCCAATAAAGTCCGTGGAGACTGCGCCAAAATTATTGATGTCAAAAACACCATTGCCAAGATCACTGTGCAGCAGAAAATAAGATTTTATCGCCGCATTGGCGTCTGTGATCTGCTCGTGCTCATTCAGGGTGTTGATCCAGCGAAACAGCATTTCATAGCGGGTAGGATCAAACCCTTCGGGTGGCCTGGATGGCAGTGCCACGCGGCGTGCGGCATCCTTTGTCATGGTCATGCGGAAGTTATAGGCTTGCACCGCCTTATCACCAGCGCCCAGCTCAGGCGAGGGGTAACGACGGATACCGTATAGAAGCCCGCTGCCGGGTGTGCCCGGAACCACATAGGGATCGACACCGAGCTTGCCCAAAACCTTCTCAAACCGCCTATAGGAATAGAAGTTATGGTTGGAGCCCAGGGCATCCATGCGTGTGCCGCGAAAACCGTTGAGCACGTTATCGCCATCCTGCGGCTCACGGCCAACGGTGGTGCTGATGCCGGAGAGCGCCATGAGATCGCCCTCGTAGCTCGCATCAATAAACACGCGGCCGCTGAAAACCTGCCCATCAACGGTTTCCAAAGCGGTGACACGGCTCGCCGTTTTGGCGGTACGCAACGCGCCGCGGCTGCGAAACACCGGAATGTCGTAATCGCGCAGCAGGTCCTCAAATACGCTTTGCGCAAACCTTGGTTCAAACGAATACCGGTCATCTGCGACCTTGGCCGCTGCATTGATGCGCGAAATCACATAGCGGGACAGGCCACCGAATGCTTCACCCGATTCGACATCCGTGCCGCCCAACCCGCCGGACATCATGCCGCCGGGATGACGTTCTCTCCAGCCGCCAACGATGACCACGGATTTGCCCATAGCACTTGCCTGCACGGCGGCTGTAATGCCGCCACTGGTCATACCATAGACAACAACGTCGTAGTTTTGTCTTTGTTGTGCGAAACTCGCTTTACTCGCCAACAAACAAGATGCGCCGGCAACGAAAACACGACGACTTATAGACAAGCTCATAGGCAATGGCTCCGCACAATCTTAACTGGCCTATAGGTTATTGTATTTGAGTTTTTAAAAAACAGCTTTTCAGTTGTATTATTTTGATTTTAATCGTGAAAAAATGTCCAGATTATACAATATTTATCTCTTTTTCCATCATAAACAGTTGTCAATCAAGCCTATTTTCCGCCTCTTTAAAGGGCAATTTTCTGATATATATTAATTTAATTAATTATATTCAATTGACTTGTTCTTTCGAGGAATATTTTACTTACTCCCAAAAAAGGTGAAGGCGTTCCAAGCGGACGGCCGGATTGGCAATGTTAGCAACTTATGGGATTGTATCATTTGCGTTGCAATGCGGCATGTCTGCACTGAAATTAAAGTTATTAACAACTTATACGATAAAAATCATATTTTCCGCGATATGAAGAGATAAAATGCTCAGCTATGGCTTTTGGGGTTGGAATTTTCGGGTGAGGGCGTGCAAACACGCTTGACGGAGCCAACTCAGTCAGCGCAAATTCACGCTGTTCCAAGAGACTGCAAATATTTCGGATGCATCCGATATTTGCAAAATAGGAATACCCTGGACATTTCCGATCGTATTCGGAGAACTGATTTTATAGTCAGTTCGTATCGTAAACCGTGTCTTTCTGGTTGCTTTGCAGGCTGTCTTTCATCACCATTTCAACGTCGGCATTCACGCCCGCTTTAACGTTGAAGTCTTTTTGGTAGATCTTGTCCTTGTTGCGGGCAATTGCAGTGTAATTGCCTTCTGACAAGACGAGCACCGGAAAGGCGCTGACGCTCTCGGCCACGGCGTCACCGGAAGAGGTCAGTATCGACCATGCGGTATCGGCAATGGCCTCTCCGCCCGGATTTGAAACAAGCTTGAAATTCATTTGCGCGGCACGGTGCTGCAATGTCGCTTCGGTGATTTTGCCTGCCTCAACCTTGATGTCAGCCCGCACCACGGCGTTGACCGAGCCATATTCGGACACAACGTGGTAAACACCCGAATTAAGGCTGAGCAACGTGTTTGGCTCGACATTATCCATGATCAAACTGCGACTGGCTTCGTCTGGCGCGTCATCCGCATAGATCTTGAATTTCAATTTGCTGGATTTGATGCGGGTATCCTCGCCAGAGACCGCGTTCAACACGATGCCGCCAGCATCCAGCACCATTACTTGGGTCGCAACGTCGCTGTCTGTTGGTACGGTGAGTTTACGGGTAATGCCAGCACGTCCAAAAGAGACGTTGACGAAATAATCGCCCGGAGACAGTTGCAGCTCAGCAGAGCCGCCCTCGCTGCTGGCAACCATGGGCAATTTGCCATCGCTGCCCGGCGCAGGGCTGAAAACCCGCCATTGCAAACCTTGCTCCATCGGCTGACCGTCTTTATCCAGCTTGGCCTGAAGCTTCACAATGCGCGCATTGGCGTTAACAGGGTTTGTCAGCGCGCCCGAAAAGGCGTTGAGCTTTGGCATTTTTGTGCTGCTGTCGAGCTGCTTGAAGGTCTTGAATGCATCTTCTGCCCATGCAGTTCCTATCCCGGACATTGCCAGCAATGCTGCGACAATCACCACGGGACGGCAGGAAAAAAATGTCATAACAAGAGTGGACCGTTTCATCGCCATAAGCAGCAATTACTACAAACTTGCAACAATGGCAAATAGGTCAAATCAATCCTTGAAAGGCATTGGACGGCATGTCGTCCTGACGCAGGATTCGTGGAAAAATGTGCCGAAATTGCGCGGCCTCTACGGCATCTTTGGCCTGTCGTTTGTTCCGCATGCTTTTGATCGGCCTTCACGCCTCTGTTGATGGTCGCTTTACCCTTCCCTTGAGCGCGTCTTTGCTGCAAAACTCAGAAAAGTTGATTCTTGTCACTTTGCCGTTTCAGCGCAGATTTTTTGAAAGCCATTCACATGTATGAACAGATCAAACTTCTTGATTACCTTGCTACGCGCCGCTCTGTGCCTGCTTTTCAGATGTGCGAGCCCGGCCCATCGCGAAGCGAGTTAGAAGATATTTTGAAGCTTACCGTGCGTGTGCCGGATCATGGCAAATTGGCTCCGTGGCGCTTCGTGGTTTACCGCGGCGACAAGCGGATTGAGATTGGCGAATCGCTGTTGGCGATGGCTTTGCAAAAGCGGCCTGAGTTGAGCGAGGAGATGATTGCCGTCGAGCGTGCTCGCTTTACCCGCGCGCCCGTGGTGATTGCGGTGATCAGTACGGCCGGTCCGCATGCGAAAGTGCCAGAATGGGAACAGGTGATGTCTGCGGGTGCCGTGTGCCTCAACCTGTTGATGGCAGCCAATGCCCATGGCTACGTCGCCAGTTGGCTCACCGAATGGTTTGCATTTGATGAGGACGCTTTTCCGCTTCTGGGTATTGAGCCGGGTGAGCGCGTGGCAGGATTTATTCATATGGGATCAACAACATTCCCCATCACCGAGCGCCCTCGGCCCGCGCTTGATGATGTGGTGAGCTGGGTTGGAGGGGGTAGTTGATGTTTTACGACACCCAGGGCAATGCTCACGGCATGGCGCACGATCCTTTCAAGGCCATCGTGTCACCAAGGCCAATCGGCTGGATCGGCTCCAAGGGCAAGGATGGCTCCTTCAATCTTGCGCCTTATTCGTTTTTTAACGCGATTTCCGACAGGCCGAAGATGGTGATGTTCTCATCGTCCGGCCGCAAGGATAGCTTGCGCAATGTCGAGGAAACGGGTTGCTTTACCGCAAATTTCGTCAGCCACGATCTTGGTGATGCCATGAATGCGTCATCAGCCCCCGCCGAGTACGGTGTGAGCGAATTCGAGCTGGCGGGGCTGACGCCAGTCGTCGGTCAACTGGTGGATGCGCCTTATGTGGATGAAGCCTATGCCGTGCTGGAGTGCAAGGTCACGGATGTAATCTCACCCAAGACATTGTCTGGTGAAGCTTCGGAGAATTTTGTGGTGTTTGGCGAGGTTGTTGGAATTCACATTGCTGACAGCGCCATGCGCGATGGTCGCTTTGATGTCACACTGGTTCAGCCTTTGGCGCGCCTTGGCTATATGGACTATTCAACCGTCACGGACGTGTTTCAGATGAAGCGCCCTTCAAAGGCTTGAGACCGTGTCAAAAGCGGCGTTAATTATGGTCACTGCTGCCGGATCACGGCACATGATTGCGCCAAAGCCGCTTTTTATCAAATCGTCAGACTGTGTTGCCACCTCTTGTGGATCTCCCGAAAGAACATCAAAGCATGTGATTCTGGCGCTGGCAGCGGCCAATTGAATGGCGCTGCGCGTGGTTTGGAGCAGTGGCGCTGCGGCCTGCAAGGATTTTGCCCCAACAGCCGTGGTGATCGCCTGACTGTCTTGTCCAATCGCAATCAAACGCTTTGAGCTATGGGCCATCTCAACCGTGTTGGCGAAACCGGCTGTTTCATCGCCGAGCATCAGCACAAACACAGTCTGGCCGTCCATCATGCCTGCAGTTGCTTCTTCAGCCCGCAACATGGCATCCAGCCGTTGGCAATCTGCAGGCTTGTTTGCACCGCTCAGAATCAGTCCGTCCGGCTTCAATGCCATCAGTTTTTGCAGTTCGGCCGCAAAGGCATCATGATCCAACGTGGCAGATATGCCCGTTAAAAAGGGCAGGGCGCTCTGATCACTTTGCGTCCGCGGTATCAGCTGCTCGACAAGATTCGCATCCCACAGGGCCAGAGCATCTGGCTTGCAAGGCGCAATGGCGCGTGGACTTTCGCCCTCCAGCAGCAATATCGTCCGGCACAATTTGCCGCCGATAAAAAAAGGCGCATGCGGCCCGTTTTGGCTATGGTTAATCGACATGGTGAACCAATCATAAACTTTTTTCTTATAACGTTTTTTGCATAGGTGTTGTCAGTTGTTTTGATCGGGGTATTCCGTGCTTGTAAAGGCTTTCTTTCGCTGGTCGGAAACGGCAAAGGCCGGGGATCGTGCTAAGGCTGCCAATGCGCTTGGTCGCGCTTATCTTCAATCCCCCCTATCCGAGGATGACCGCCGATCAACTTATGTGGCAATGACCTATTTGCTGGATGATCCATCCCCGAAGGTTCGTCTGGGGTTGGCTGAGGCACTGGCCCATGCACCCGATGCGCCGCGGGCGTTGATTGTCTCGCTGGCCGAAGATCAACCCGAGATCGCTTCGCTTGTCATTCTGTCTTCACCCGTTCTGGATGATCGCGATCTTGTCGATCTGGCTGGTCGCGGTGTCTGGTTTACCCGCGCATTTATTGCAGCTCGCCCCCGTCTGTCCTGCGCGGTTGCTGCCGCATTGGTGGAAATTAGTGACGTGCCGGAGTGCCTTGTGTTGCTGGACAATGCCAGTGCCAACCTTTCGCCGTTTAGCCTGATACGGTTGGCGGAACGCCATGGTCGCCATGAGGGTGTGCGCGGAGCGCTGTTGGAGCGGGCAGATTTGCCGGGGCGGGCGCGACATCTTCTGGTGCGCCATGCGGCAGATGCATTTGCAGATTCGTCGCTTGTGCGTTTTGCACTCGGTGAAGCCAAGCTGAAGCGAATCAATCTTGAGGCCAGCGTTTCTGCGGCCGCCGTCATTGCTGGCGATGTTGCTTTTGATGAAATTCCGCAACTTGTGGAGCAGATGCGAATCAACGGCCATTTGACGCCCGCCTTGCTGATGGAAATCCTGTGCCGTGGCAAAGCTGATTTTTTTGCTGCTGCGATTGAGTCCTTGAGTGGCGTGCAAGAGCGTCGCGTGCGCTCCATTCTGGCCACCGGGCGGATGCATGCCGTGCGTGCCCTGCTGGAATCCGCCGGCCTTGGTCGCTCTATCGCGCCCCTCTTTGTTGAGGCGGTGCTGCTGTGGCGCAACGCCGTGCAAACAACGCGCCACAGCGAGATCGGCAGTATTTGTGCGCCATTGTTGGTCAAGGGCCGTTCTCTCGCCCGCGATGATTCCTCGGAGAAACTGCTGGATATGGTCCAAACTCTGGTGCGTGACGATGAACGGCGTCAGGCCCGCCGTTATGCAGCCAATTTGATTGTTGATGCCGCCTGAAGCGTTTTCAATTCTTTATTTGCTCAGCGTTTTTGCGGCCCATGCGTAAGTATCCGTCACTACGTGGACGGGCGTGGTAAACACCATTTTGATATCAGCCTTGCCTGGCAAGACTTCCTGAATTTTTTTGATAGCGCGACCTGCAAGAGAGCGCTTTTCCGTCTCAGGAACAGCAGCGGGTGGTGTTGATGCCGTCTGCGACTGGGTTTTGTCAGCCTGCGGCTTCTCCACGGTCTGTTTTTGGCAAAAGGCAACAATGCTCGGAAACTTGGCATTGGAGTACTCCGCCAATGCTTTTTCACTGTCGGCGTTGCATCGCTCAACAGTCACCCATCGTTGTTCCGCCGTTGCAATATATTGGCATTGGCTGACACTGTCGTTGCATCCCAGAATTGTCATTATTACAAGAGAAGCCTGCATCGCTCTGTCCTCGAGTCGCCCATTGCGCTTAACTATACAAGCGAAGAACGGCGACACCAAGATTGAGCAAAACCTGCCATCGCGATTTGGAAAAACATGAGCCTTTCGATCACAAAAGAACCGCCCCGCCAAGCTGATATTCTCCGGCTACTGACCTTGTCTGACGCCTATATGGCGTCGCTCTATCCGGCAGAAAGTAACCATTTGCTGGATGTGTCTGCACTTGAAAAGCCCGGCGTCCATTTCTTTGTGGCGCGGCATGATGGCGGTGTGGTGGGCTGTGCGGCACTGGTTGAGGCAGGCGATGGCACCGCAGAAATCAAGCGCATGTTTGTGGACCCTGAATCGAGAGGCCTGTCGCTTGGAAAAGCCTTGCTGGCAACACTTGAGGATGCGGCAAAGGCACTTGGCCTCAATGCCATTCGTCTTGAAACTGGCATCAGCCAGCCGGAAGCCATTGGGCTCTATCGCAAAGCCGGCTTTGTCGAAATCGAGCCCTTCGCGCCTTACAAGCCAGATCCTTTAAGCCTGTTCATGGAGAAGAGGTTGGCTTGAGCCAATTTTAGGTGCGGCAGTGAGGCGTGAAAAGAACGATTCTGTTGAAAAACTGAAGACTCCCCAGAAATTGTGTCGACTAAAGCCTGTCGCAGTGAATAG
>DNPN01000252.1:0-2352 GCA_003501385.1 Rhizobium sp.
TAGCGCTTGCCCGGATAGCCTTCCGCATATTTGTTGGTCATGATCGAGCCTTGCGCTTCCAGCACGGCGCGCGAGACAATGTTTTCCGAAGCGATCAACTCAATCTCATGACGTTGACGACCGAGTTCCTTCTCAATCGAGCCAAAGATTTCCGGATCAGAGTCGGCAAGCGAACGGGAAAAGAAAGCATCGGTATTTGTCATGATCGCAGTCTCCTGAAAGCGTGGATGCACCGGCGTATTAACGTCCTCACGCTTCAAGAGCAAGACAACAGAACGACATTTGCAGGCCAAAGCGCGAGAGACGGTGATTGATATTCCACCATACAGTTGTTTGAACACTGAAAACAAAAAACCGCACCCTTTTGGGCGCGGCTTTTCACTCTCTATTTTAGAAACGCCGCAACTTATTGTGGCGGCAAATTGTCGTCTTCGATCCGGCCGGAATTCTGCTCCACACCAATGTTGGTTTGCAGTGCAAGCTGGGCATCACCATCGCGCTTGTAAATGTCATCGCGGAACTGCACGACATTGTCCTTGGCCGACCATGCGGTAATGTAAACGATATAAACAGGTACTTCCTGCGCCAGCTTGATCACATTGTTCTGACGAGTGGAGATCACGCGCTCGATTTGCTGGCGCGGCCAGCCGGGCGTATCTTTCAGCAACCAGGTCGTCAAATCGCGAACGTTTTGAACACGCATGCAGCCAGACGATTCAAAGCGCATCAGCTTGTTGAACAGGCCCTGCTGTGGCGTATCGTGTAGATATTCATTGTTTGGATTGTGGAAGTTGATCTTGGTCGAGGCCATGGCGTTGATTTTGCCCGGGTCCTGACGGAACATCAGGTTTGGTGCCTTCGGCGCGTTCCAATCCACAGTTTCCGGGGCCACTTCCTGGCCCTTGTTATCGAACAGACGGATATTGTTGCGTGCCAGATAGGTCGGATCCTTGCGCATCAGCGGCACGATGTCTTTTTCGACAATCGAGCGGGGCGCAGTCCAGTAAGGGTTCAGAATGACTTCGTAGATCTTGGAATTGATGGCATGCGTCGGGCGGTCGATACGGCCTACGATGGCATTGGTGTGCAGTGCCACGCGGCCATTTTCAACGGCCTCAATCGACATGGAGGGAATGTTGACCATGACGAAACGCTCGCCGAGATCACCGGACATGGACTGCAAGCGCACCAGATTGGTGTTCAACTGATTGAGTCGGACATCTGCGGAGATGTTCATGGCCTTCAACGTATATTCGCCCAAGGCACCATCGGTAGGCAGACCGTGGCGGGCCTGAAAATGCTTCACGGCACCATCAACATAAGTATCAAACGAATTGGACATGCCAGCTTCGCGGGCAAGATCGCCCGAAATCATCAGACGTTGGCGCAACACCTGCACGCTTGGATCAACCACACCCAGCTTCAGCTTCACAGTCGGGTTGACCTGCGGCCAGCCACCATTGGCGACGATCTGCTGGTAAGCCTGAATGGCGGCCTGCAAATTGGGAAGATTGCTTTGGCTGAGCATGGGCGTATTGGAGGTGACAACGGCGGTGGCACGCGAACTCTGAGAATCAAACTGGTCATCCCAATTGCCACGGCTGCGCGCATTAATCACTTCATCAACAGCAGATTGAGCCAAAGCCTGCCCGGCGATCGCGGATACACCTGCGAGGGCTGCTCCTCTCAGAAGCGCCCGGCGCGAGACCTCAACCAATGTCTTCTTGTCTGCCATTTTTCCAACTTCCCTAACGATCTGCCGATCATAACACGTACAATCCGTGGCAATGGAGCATGCACGGCTTGGGAAATAGCGCGTCGCGTTTAAGCGCATGCGCACATCCCCTGATGCCAATGCTACATAGCCTTTCCGGCTGACATATCAATATGGCCAAAGCTTGTCAGGTCAAAAACACTCACAACACTGTGTCGAACATTCAACAGTTGTGTCCAAAATTCAACAGCTGCGACCACGCGCACGCATCCTTTGCGTGACGCCAGCCCGCATCTCGGCAAAGCCGCCGGGTGGATATCATCCACCCTTGGACAGCGCGGGACGTCACAGGTGCCAGTGCAGAATGCACCCGGCACGCTGTTACATGCGATAGGCAATCGTGTCGTTCCAGAAGCGATCCAGACGCTGGAGAAGCTTGTTCATCTGGTTGAACTCGTCAGTGCCGATACCGCCCACCTTCTGGATAGAGCCAACGTGACGCTCATACAGCTTGGCAACAGTTTCTGCGATGTCCTGACCTTCTTCTGTCAGCGAAATGCGAACAGAGCGACGATCAACCCGCGAGCGGGAATGGTTGATGAAACCGAGGTCCACCAGCTTCTTGACGTTGTAGGAGA
>DNPN01000252.1:2612-2760 GCA_003501385.1 Rhizobium sp.
AGACGTTGGAGCCGAGGTAGTAGCCACGCGAGCGCAGCTCGCCTGCGGTCAGCTCGGAATTGCCGATGTTGAACAGCAACAGAGCCTGTACGGCGTTGACATCATTGCGACCCTGACGGTCGAATTCGTCCTTGATCACGTCGAGCAG
>DNPN01000281.1 GCA_003501385.1 Rhizobium sp.
ATGGGCGTGGCCGTGCGCATGGCCGTGATGGAATCACTGCTGATTTCCGGCAACAATGGTCCCCGCAGTGAAGGAGTTGGCGCATGAACAAGCCGCTTGTCTTCAACAATGCCCGCATTATCGACCCATCCCGCTCTCTGGATGAGGTGGGCAGCATTATCGTAGGTAGCGATGGCCGTATTCTCGCAGCGGGCGTAGATGCCCGCAATCAGGGGACACCGGACGGTGCCGAGGTGCGCGATTGTAAGGGCCTGATTGCGGCACCGGGCCTGGTGGATGCGCAGGTGTTTGTCGGCGAACCCGGCGCTGAGCACTGCGAAACGCTGGCCTCGGCGGGCAAGGCCGCAGCGGCTGGCGGCGTAACCTCCTTCATCATGATGCCGGATACCGATCCGGTGATTGATGACATTGCGCTGGTGGAATTCATCAAAAACGCCGCGCGGGAAAAATCCCCGGTCAATATCTACCCCGCAGCCGCCCTCACCCGCGGCTTGCGTGGCGAGGAAATGACGGAGATCGGCATGCTGCAACAAGCCGGTGCCGTAGGCTTTACCAATGGCCGCCACGGCTTGCATGATACGCTGGTGCTGCGCCGGGTGATGACCTATGCGCGCGAATTCGGGGCTGTTGTCTCGCTGGTCGCCAAGGATAAATATCTGGGCAACGGTGTGATGAATGAGGGCCTGTTTGCCAGCTGGCTTGGCCTTTCAGGCATTCCAAAAGAAGCCGAGATCATCCCGCTGGAGCGCGATTTGCGCATTGCGTCGCTGACCCGCGCCAAATATCACGCCTCCAATATCTCGGTGCCGGAATCGGTTGAGGCCATTTCGCTTGCCCGCAAGCGGGGCGCAAAGGTCACCTGCGGCATTTCCATTAATCACCTGTCGCTCAATGAAAATGACATTGGCGAATATCGCACCTTCTTCAAGCTCTTCCCACCACTGCGCTCAGAAGATGACCGGACGGCCATGGTTGAAGCGCTGGCCAAGGGCGAGATCGATATTATCGTCTCGGCTCATGATCCGCAGGATGTGGATACCAAGCGCCTGCCCTTTGGTGATGCAGCTGACGGTGCCATTGGCCTTGAAACCATGCTGGCCGCAGCACTTCGCTTGCACCACAGCGATCAGGTGTCCTTGACGCGGTTGATTGATGCCATGTCCACCCGCCCTGCCGAAATTTTTGGCCTTGATGCTGGCACATTGAAGCCGGGTGCCAAGGCCGATATGGTGCTGATTGATCTGAATGAGCCTTGGCTGGTCACAAAGGATACAATCGTATCGCGCTCCAAGAACACACCGTTTGAAGATGCGCGTTTTTCTGGCCGTGCGGTTGCCACCTATGTGGCGGGCCGTCAGGTCTTTTCTCTGTGACAGGACACGACGCAAACGTTTTTATACGCTGCTTACCCCCTCATCCGGCTGCCGCCACCTTCTCCCCGCTGGGGAGAAGATACCAAGGCGACAACGCGAATTTCCCTTTGAGTTGAGGGAAAACAGGGCTTTCCTCCTGTCTCTTCTCCCCAACGGGGAGAAGGTCCCGGCAGGGGGATGAGGGGGTGGCGAAGCCCGAAAAGTTTGTGTTGTTTACTATGTTCTCTCTGTAACTCCTTTGTCCAAGGACAACCTCTATGCCAAGTCTCGACTATAGCCAGATCCCCCTCACCGCGCTGATCGCCTCGCTGGCGATTGGCTATCTGCTGGGTTCGATTCCGTTTGGCCTGATTCTGACCCGCATGGCGGGTCTGGGCGATGTGCGCAAGATTGGCTCCGGTAACATCGGAGCCACCAATGTGTTGCGCACCGGCAATAAAAAGTTGGCCGCTGCCACCTTGTTGCTGGATGCGTTCAAGGCCACGGCAGCGGTGCTGATTGCGCAAAAGCTGTATGGCACAGATGCCATTCACCTTCCCGGTCTGCTGGGCGGTTTTGCCGCTTTCATTGGCCATCTTTTTCCCATCTGGCTTGGGTTTAAGGGCGGCAAGGGTGTTGCCACCTATCTGGGCGTGTTGCTGGGTGTTTTCCCGGCCATGGTTCTGGTGTTTGCCATTGTCTGGCTGTCAATTGCGAAATTAAGCCGTTACTCGTCGTTGTCCGCACTGGTTGCAACTCTTGTCATTCCGGTTGTGTTGTGGCTAATTGGCCAGCCGGAGGCCGCTCTGGTGACTGCCGCAATGACGGTGATCACCTGGGCCAAGCACAAAGCCAATATTGAGAGGCTGATCTCCGGCACTGAAGGCAAGATTGGTCAAAAGGGATAGGCAATGTCACGACACAGCGCAGGGAAATCAGGAATTGCGCTGACGGAGAGACAAAAAATTGCCTGGCTGCGGCTGATCCGCAGCGACAATGTCGGGCCTGCGACCTTTCGTGACCTGATCAACAATTTCGGCACCGCCGAACGGGCGCTGGAAATGCTCCCTGAGCTATCCCAGCGCGGCGGTGCAACCCGCTCCATCCGCATTGCCACCAAGGCGGAAGCAGAGCGGGAGCTCGAATTTTGCGACAAATTTGGCGCAGAGTTTGTGGGCATTGGCGAGCCACATTATCCGCCAGCCTTGCGTCAGATTGATGCCGCCCCACCCCTTCTGGCCATGAAGGGCAATAGTACAACGGCCATTCGGCCCTCCATCGGCATTGTCGGCTCCAGAAACGCCTCCATCAGCGGTGTCAAAATGGCAACATTGCTGGCACGCGATTGCGGCTCGGCGGGCTATACCATTACATCGGGCCTTGCCCGCGGCATTGATACCGCAGCCCACAATGCCAGCCTTGAGACCGGCACCATGGCCGCCATGGCAGGCGGGCTGGACCAACCCTACCCACCGGAAAATATCGGCCTTCTCAAACAAATATGGGATGGCAGAGGCGTTGCCATCAGCGAAATGCCCTTTGGCTGGGAGCCACGCGCCCGCGATTTTCCAAGGCGCAATCGGCTGATTGCCGGCACATCCCTTGGCGTTGCGGTGATTGAGGCTGCCAGCCGTTCCGGCTCCTTGATTACCGCACGCCTTGCCGCCGATTTCGGACGGCTGGTGTTTGCCGTTCCCGGATCCCCGATGGACCCGCGCTGCCACGGCACAAATTCATTGTTGAAAACCGGCGCGATTGTCACCACCGAGCCACGAGACCTGCTGGAAGCCCTATCTCCCCTCAGCAATATCGACCTGTTTGCCCAGCCGCAGGTGGAAGAACCCGCCTATGAGGAAAGCGAAACATTCAACCAGCCGCCGGGCGATATGGAGCGATCAAGGGTGATTGATGCGCTTGGCCCAACGCCAGTTGAGGTCAACGACATTATTCGCCACACGCAACTGCCGCCGTCATCTGTTTATCTTGTCATGCTTGAACTGGACATTGCCGGTCGCCTGCAACGGCATCCAGGAGGTCTTATCTCATTGAGCCTTACGGATTGAGCGGCCCATCTGGTGCCGCTGTAAATCGCCCGCCTCTTCAAACGCCATCTCGATCAGGTAGCACAACATCTGCGCACCCTCCCGCTCTGCCACCAAGCGCAGTTCGCCGAGCATTTGCCGAATATAGGTGATGCTTTCTCGTCCCTGCAAGTCAGCGCTATTGTTACCACTCATTGCTCGTTCCCGTCGCAAATTGCAACTCTAATTTGTATTAAAGCATAGACACAACATAAGATACAGAATTGCCTAATGATTGCAATAGAATTTTCTGCAACTTTTTGGTTGTGGTCGCGTGCAGCAGATAAATGCAATTAAGGGCTTGACCACAGGGCAATCCCTGTCCATGTCGGACATTCGGTTTCGGAACCTCGCCGGAATCGTCATATTTTGAAACGTCGGGGACACTGTTCAGAGAAGCACAATGAAAGTAGTCGTTGTCGAATCACCTGCCAAAGCCAAGACGATCAACAAATATCTCGGTGCGGGATATAAGGTGCTCGCCTCCTTCGGCCATGTCCGTGACCTTCCTGCCAAGGATGGCTCGGTGCTGCCCGATCAGGATTTTGAGATGCTTTGGGAGGTGGATGGAGCGTCCGCCAAGCGGATGAAGGATATTGCCGACGCGGTCAAATCCTCCGACGGCGTGTTTCTCGCAACCGACCCGGATCGTGAAGGTGAAGCGATTTCCTGGCATGTGCTGGATCTGTTGAAGAAAAAGCGGGTGATTGGCGATAAGCCTGTGAAACGTGTGGTTTTCAACGCCATCACCAAGAAATCCGTGCTTGATGCCATGGCGGCCCCACGCGACATTGATGGCGATCTGGTTGACGCCTACCTTGCGCGCCGCGCCATGGACTATCTGGTGGGCTTTAATCTCTCGCCCGTGTTGTGGCGCAAGCTGCCCGGTGCCCGCTCGGCGGGACGTGTCCAATCGGTTGCATTGCGACTGGTGTGCGACCGTGAAAATGAAATTGAGCGGTTTGTCTCCGAAGAATACTGGAACCTGTCTGCGCTGTTGAAAACGCCGCGTGGCGATGAATTTCTGGCACGTCTCGTCTCTGCCGATGGCAAGCGCCTGCAAGCCCGCAGCATTGCCAATGGCGACATGGCTGGTCGCCTGAAGGATCTGCTGGAAGGTGCAACTTACGGCGTCGAGTCGGTTGAGGCCAAGCCAGTCAAGCGCAACCCATCGCCACCATTTACAACTTCTACGTTGCAGCAGGCAGCATCGTCCAAGCTCGGCTTCTCGGCCTCGCGCACCATGCAGGTGGCGCAGAAGCTTTATGAAGGCGTGGACATCGGCGGCGAGACTGTCGGTTTGATCACCTATATGCGTACCGATGGTGTGCAAATGGCCCCTGAGGCCATTGATGCCGCCCGTGCGGCAATTGTCGATCAATTTGGTGCGCGTTATCGCCCGGAGAAGCCACGCTTCTATTCCACCAAGGCCAAGAATGCGCAGGAAGCGCACGAAGCCATCC
>DNPN01000086.1 GCA_003501385.1 Rhizobium sp.
GGCCCACATCCCCGTTATGTCAACATAGCACGTTATATTTTTATCATAATTCACATAACGTCCTGGTTTTATGATGTTTTATGACATTGTAGCGATGAAGCGCCGCAATTGGATTTCATTTCCGAGGCAATCCATCTGGTCTCGACAGGCGGCGTTGCGCCGCGATGCGAAAGGGTGCGTTGTGGGCACCATAGCCAGCATAGGCACCACGGCGTTCAATGATTTCAAAGAAAAGGCCTTCGCCATAGGTTCGACTGTATATCTGGAAATATTCGCCTTTATCGTCACGATCATAGAGAATACCGTTGTCGCGCAGCATATCGGCTAGATCCGGGTCGAGACCAAATCGCGCTTCCAAGTCATCGTAGTAATTGCGCGAAATCGGCAGGGCTTGAAAACCTCTTTGCCTAAGAGCCTTTGCGGTTGCAAAAATATCATCGGTGGTAAAGGCCAGATGCTGGATACCCGAGCCAAAACCTTCGGCCAAAAATTTACCAGCGAATGTCTTCCGGTTTTCGGCTCCGTTCATTGTCAGACGGAAGCCGTCTTGCTGGGGGCTCTCGATGGCTTGGCTACGGACCAACCCACCCGGATCAACAACATCAACCATTGAGGTACGGCTGACCTCGAAAATCGAGGTGTAAAACAAAAGCCAGGTGAGCATTTCATCGTAACGGGTCGTTTGGGCCAGATGATCAATGCGCTTGAGGCCGACATCAGCAGATGGGCCTTTTAATGGCACAGGCTCAAACTCGCTTTGCCATATGGAAGACAGCGCAGGTGTATCGTCCAAGAAATAGATCACGCCGCTGCCAACGCCCTCAATTGCTGGAATGCTCACCTCGCCGGGATAGCGAGGCTCAGAAAAAGTGACGGCACCCAGGGCATGGGCGCGCTCCATAGCCCCTTGCGCATCATCCACCTTGATACCGTAAGCATATGCGTTGGTGCCATGGACAGAGTAGGAAGAATTGGCAAAACCTTCCTCTTCTGTATTGATCACAAGCCGCACATCGCCCTGTTGATAGAGATCCACATTGCGCAACTTGTGTTTTGCGGTTTTTTCAAAGCCGAGGGTCATCAACAACGCAGCGAGATCAACCTGCTCTTCAGCACTGGCCGTGAACTCCACAAAGTCAATAGAATGCGCTTTGGCGCGGGCGGGCATCGGGGTGACCGGAATTTTAATGTCCAACTCTTGTCTCACCACCTGGTCCATCAGATAGATCAGTGAGCGATGGCCATCTTCCGCTATAGCCCGCGCAGAGCCACCGCGAAACTGATCGTTGAAGATTTCCAAGGACAACGGACCATTATAACCCGTTGCCGCAACAGCCCGCACGAAATCAACTACGGGCAACTCCCCCTCACCCGGCATGTTACGGAAGTGTCGGCTCCAGTAGAGCAGGTCCATATCAATCAGAGGCGCATCAGCCAGTTGCACAATAAAGATCTTGTCGCCGGGAATGGAACGAATGCTGTTCACTTCGATTTTACGCGACAAAGTGTGGAACGAGTCCAGAATCAACCCGATATTTGGATGATTGGCGCGGCGCACAATCTCCCACGCATCGCGGTGATCATGAATATGACGTCCCCAGGCCAAGGCCTCATAGCCAACACGTAAACCGCGCTTGGTAGCCCGTTCGCCCAACTCAGTAAAGTCTGCGGCAGCGCGATCAATTCCACCCAGCGAGATGGGCGACACGTTGGAGCACACCAGCATGAGGTCCGTGCCCAGCTCCGCCATCAGATCAAATTTGCGCTCAATGCGATCAAAGACCCGGCTTCTATGGGGCGCTGGCATGCCCTCAAAATCACGGAAGGGTTGGAAGAGCGTGATATCCAACCCGTGATCGCGCACCATACGTCCCACCTCTGCCGGAGAGGCGTCATAGGCGAGGAAATCGTTTTCAAAAATTTCCACGCCCGAAAAGCCTGCTTTGGCAATGGCACTGAGCTTTTCGGGAAATTCTCCGCTAATCGAAACGGTGGCGATAGACGTGCGCATGGCTCACTCCCTCTTTGGTGTTCGCAAAATCCCAACCCCCAAGACTTGACCGCGGTTGACACGGCTGCAAACCGCACACAATGGCCATCGCGGAGAAAAGAGGGCGTCGTGGCAAAAGCCTTCAATCCCAGTTTTCACTGCGCTCGTGGTGAGATTTGCATTGTGTCAAGGTCGGATCTATACCGCAAATACCAAAATAGAGAGGAAACATAACATAGCGTTATGTTTTAACACTCCTCTTGACCGTCACATGTTCCATTTCCTTTTTCAAAACCTTGACGAAATGCTCTGCGTAACTCGAAAGAGCGGCGTCGGCACGATAGGCAATATACGTTTGGAAGCTCGTGTCCTCTTCAATCGGAATGATGGCGATTGAGTCGCTTGGCATGTCAGCAACGGTAAAGGCGTCGACCACCGCAATGCCAAGATTGCGTTTCACCAAGGTGCAGATTGTGGTGCCAAAACGCGCTTTTATGGCAATCTGGTAGTCGAGTTTTTCGCGGGCGAAAATGCTGACCATAATGGCTCCGTGCGGGTCATTGGGATCGATACCAATCAAGGGATAATGACTTATATCGCGGGCATTGACGCTCTGTCGCTGAGCAATGGGGTGTTCACGTGCGGCAATGCAAACAAGATGGCCGCGCACCAGAGGTTGGAACGTGATAGACGGATGTTCAAGCCGATAACTCATGGCCACAACTTCACCGCGTCCAAGCAAGAGATAGTCAATGGCCTCTTCGATTTTGAGAATTTCGAAATTGATTTTCAGTTCGGGATAGGCCTGTAAAATCCGCTCTATTGCCTGGGGCACCATAACATTGCCGATACTGGGCACAGACCCCAATGACAATTCCATGCCACGCCCTCGTTCCAGATGAGCGATGGAATATTGCAAATGATCGATTTTCCGGTGCACCTCCTCCAACTGCAAAAACACATCGCGCGCCTCGGTCGTTGGCACATAACGCCCCGCTTTCTTGACGAAGAGTTTGATGCCAATCGACGATTCAATATGCTTGATCGTACGGCTGACACCTGGCTGCGCCACATTCATCAAGCGCGCAGCACCTGCAATAGTTCCTGCCACCATCACGGCGCGGATAACTTCAATCTGTCTCAGGGTCAGCGCCATCGATGTCTATCGTCCAATTCTTTCCGCTTTTGCTTCACCAGCCACGATCAACCGACACGTCGCCGCATCACGTCTGGTTCACGCTCTCACAGACCTTGCCAAAGTGACGGCTAATCTCTTCCGGCTTGGCGTGTTTCAGGGCCTCAACACCGATGACATCACGCATAATGGCAAAGCCGAACAAGGCTGCCAGCGTCAGCACAATATTGACTTCATTCTCTTGCCCATAAACAGCCGCAAGAGGCGCAATAACCTTTGAGTTGCTGACATCGCGGATAACTTCTGAAGCCTCTGGGCTGGAAAAAGAGCGGATGATGAGATCAATTGGGCGAAAATCGCCATCAACCCGAGGCGCGGACACGTCTTCAATGAGGCGCAAGAGCGTTCCCGGGCCCGGATCGGCAAGGATGTGATCGGTTTTGAGGCTCGAGGTGAGACATTCAACGAAAAGCTGCTGTTTCGAGCCAAAGCTTCGATGGACAAATGCAACATCGACGCCTGCATCGGACGCGATTTCGCGAAGCCCTGTGCTGTCATAGGATTGCTTCGAAAATCGTGCGATCGCATGGCGCAGGATGCGATCACGCGTTGTTTCTTCGGGTTTTTGTCGCCTTTTGGATTTCAGGCCCATGCCTGCTCCCCTCACTCTATGCTGATCAGATCACACTAATGTTATTCACGCATTTAATCAACACTCGTTGACTTTTTAGTCAACGAGTGTTGATTAAGTAGATGGACAAATGACGCTCCACATTTATTGAAGTCTGAACCGTAGGAAAATCAACATGATAAATGGCATAAGATATGGCAGGCTATGCCTCTTTGGCGGACTCCTGGCGTGCATGGCCTCCTGCACGACGGTCACACCGCGACCGAATAATCTGGCATCGTCTGCTCTTTTACGTCCGACAAAATACCCTAATACGCCCTATGCCTATCGCAAATCGGGGATAGATTTCGCATCCTACGATAAAATCATCGTCAAGCCCGTTTCGATCTACGCTGGTACCGGCAAGCGTTTTGACGGTCTTTCTGCCGAGGATCTGACGATGCTGACAAATGACATGCACCGTGAATTCAGCTCCACCTTGAACAAAAGGTTTCAACGGGTGCCAGCACCAGGGAAATCGACCTTGGAGGTAGAGCTGACTTTGCTGGACGTAAAAAAGACCAAAGTCGTTCTGTCAACTGCCAGTCATATCATGCCGGTTGGTCTCGCTTTGAATGCCGGATTCCAGTTGGCTGATAAGCCGGGCAGTTTTTCCGGATCTGTGATCTATGCGGTCGAAGTTCGTGACTCATTGAGTGGAAACATCCTCTATGCGAGCATCTCAAATATAAGTGCCAATGCTCTGGATATCAAAGCCAGTTTCGAGCCTCTTTCGGCAGCAGAGGCAGGCATTCGCACCGGGGCAAAAATACTGCTTCAGGATCTCAGTGGAACACCAAAACAATGAATATCGACTGATCTCGGATGAAACCACTCTCTAAGGTTCTCGCACGCTGCCCGATCTGTCGCCTACGAGATTGCACACACAGTAAAAGGTGAATGCCACCATAGCCCGAGCATCATTGCCGCCAAAGCAGCCAATATCCCCAAGAACGGGAATAAAACAATGGCGCTCCGTGGTCACGCGGAGCGCCAATTGCATCAACCGCGTTGAAACGCGGGCGATCCCAAGGCTCAGCGCTTGCGTACAAATTCGGTGCGCAGCACAAGGCCCTTGATGGCATCATGGCGGCAATCAATCTCTTCGGGGTTATCAGTCAGACGGATCGACTTGATCACCGTGCCCTGTTTCAGGGTCTGGCCCGCACCTTTGACCTTCAAATCCTTGATCAGCGTGACAGAATCGCCGTCCACCAGCAGAGTACCGGAGGCATCGCGCACTTCTGCCGATTTTGCAGCTGCCGCTGCGATCTCCGAAGCCGGACGCCATTCGCCGGTCGCTTCGTCGTATATATAGTCATCATTCTGGTCTGTCATGCCAGCTCCCAAAGATCAAAGAGTTGAATATATGTACCACAGGGCTTGTCGACTGGGACAAGGCAAGCGGTCATTGCCATGCCATCTACAGCACGCGAAGGCGGATAGCAAATTTGCCGCCAACCTATGGCAATGCACCTAACTTGAATGAGTCACAGACCTTCCGCAGCGAGCTCCATGGAGCCGCTCATGCTTTCGCCTGGAGCCAGCACTGCCATGGCCGCATCGCAGCCCAGAAAAGGGCGATTGATGGCATCGGGAAAATGGCTGACCGGCTCGACGCAAAAGACATTGCGGTCCTTTGGCGCAAACAGATGAACATGCTTGAACACTCCATCCGCCGACAGCACCATGGCGCTCTCACGGTCTGGCCAATGGATCATTGCGGCTTGCGTAAACCAGCCGAGATAGCAGCGATCCGTGCCACGCCACGCCTGCACGGGCACCGTCTCACCGCAAGCCAGACCATCCGGGCGCGCAAGCGGGGCAATGGGCAACCCTCGATGATCACTTGGAAAACTGCCATTGGCTGCGAAGGTGATCGTCGTATCAGGCCCATAGGGAATGAAGGGATGCAGCCCCATTCCAAACGGCAGGGGTTCTGTGCCATCATTTTGAAGTGTCAGGGCGATCCGCACCCCCTTTTGTCGGATCGACACATGCATGGTCACCGTATAGCGCCAGGGATGTTCTCCGCTGGACACCGTGTCTTGCAAAATCGCATGATCCGGCGAAGCACTCATGACCTGCCATGGGCGATCCCGCGAAAATCCGTGGATCGCAACGGCCGGTTCCGGCCGGTTAACCGGCATGCTGTAGTCCCTGCCCTCAAAAGTAAAGCGCCCATCCGCAATGCGATTGACGAAGGGAACCATGACAAAACATCCCGATTGCAAGCCTGCATCTGGCGTATCTAAGCGCTCCAATAGTGCAATCACCTGCCCACCTGGCTTTGTCCATGTGGCCGACAACACGGTCGCTCCAGACTGCGGCTGCAATTCGATCCTGTAGCCGTGTGCGTCGAGAATGATAACCAAGTCGGATCTCCTATGCCTTCAGATGTCACTCGTAATGTCTATTGACGCATGTTATCCTATCTATAATATAGGTCATAGTATGACTTTGAAAGATGGGCATCGACAGACACGGTGTTTGAAGAGATGCGGCGAGGAGGTTTTGCGCTCTGCATTGCGAGGCATCTGGCGTTGATCACTGTGCGGTTGCGCCACCGACACATCTTTCTAGACACGGTCAAACATAATCTTTGAATTTTGGGAGTATCAAACATGTATCTCGGCACGCAGCTTCCCGCTCGCCATGATGATGATTACCGCGTCATGAAACAGCTTGGCGTCAACAATGTCTCGGCCAATCCGGACGGCTTCTGGCGCAGCTGGGATCGCGCGACACTGGAGGAGTTCCGCGAAAGAATCGAAGGCTTCGAGCTGACGCTTGATATGCTGCAACTGCCCATGCATTCCTCCCCGGTGGATACAGCACCGTGCAAGGATATTTTTCTGGCCGGTCCCAATCGCGATGAGCAGATTGATGGCATCTGCCAACTGATCGAAAACTGCGCCGCCGCAGGCATCCCCTCGGTGCGCTATAACTTCAACTATATCGGCATTCCGCGCACGCCGATGGAGCCAGGGCGCGGCGGCTACATGGCCGAAGCCTTCCGCTGGGATCTGGTCGATCAGAATGAGCCCGGCCCTGCCGGGATCATCGATGAAGACACCATCTGGGAACGGGCCGATTATTTCCTCGCGCGCGTGGTGCCGGTGGCCGAGACCGCCAATGTGCGGCTGGCCTGCCATCCGCACGATCCGGCAACACCCGCAGGCTATAAGGGCGTGACGCGTATTCTCGGCAGTGTTGAGGGCATGAAGCGCTTTGTGCAAATGCACGAAAGCCCGGTTCATGGCCTGAATTTCTGCATCGGCACGCTGGCCGAAATGCTGGAAGATGTCAGCGAAGCCCCTGCTGTGACCCGCTGGTTTGGCGAACGCGGCAAGCTGATGAACATCCACTTCCGCAATATTGTCGGCAAGCGCTATTCCTTCCGCGAAAGCTTCCTCGACGACGGCGATGTGGATATGCCCGCCGTAATCGATGTGCTGCGCGATGTCGGCTACCAGTATATGGTCATGCCCGACCATGCTCCGACGCTGTCGGGCGATAATCAGCAACAGGTGGCTTTCGCCCATTGCTATGGCTATATCGCAGCCCTTTTGCAGACCCGCACATAATTCTTTTAGAATAGCCCTCGCCGCTCGATAGAACAGTGGCGCGGGCATTTTTCATTGACAAAAGACGATGACAGGAAATTTCATGTCCGACCTCCATCATGTCAGCATTCCCGTGCAATCCGGCAATCTGAGTGACACCCTGCAAGCCATTATCAATGAGAGCACCAGCCCCTTGCAGATCACGCTTGAGCCGGGCATCCACCGTTGCGGAGGCTTGCGTTTACGCTCAAATCTCACACTAGAGCTTCCCAAAGGCAGCGAATTGCACTTCATTGCCGATTATGACGCCTATGCCGAAACATCCGTCTCCATTGTTCGCGAAGAAAGCGACCGGGGCATGTTGGTTGCCGCCAATGCCAGCAATCTCAAGATCATCGGCGGCGGTCGTATTTTTGGCGATGGAGCCGCAAGCTTCACCCATGGCGGAGACGCAGACATGGGCACGCTTGTGGCCCACAAGTTGAGACCCCGCCCCCTTGTGCTGGAAGGCTGCCGCA
>DNPN01000047.1:0-1901 GCA_003501385.1 Rhizobium sp.
TAGCCGCATGTACGTTATCGCTTTATTGAGGACAAAAAAACGCGACATGCTTTAGTGTAGCGATCCAAACAGAGGCTTCAGCCGAGTTTGGAGAAATCGCTGCATAAACAAAAGGCTGCTGCATAATTCCTTAAATCGGAATCGATTTGAGGAGAAAATTATGCAGCAGATATAAAGAGCTACAGCACCGTGCGCCATATATAGCGCACGGTGCTGTAGCCAAAAAGCTGTCTGCTTCGATAAGATTCAGACAGCTTATTGTCTTCTCGTTCTATTTTGTTTGACGGCGAAGTTGGGCTGCGTCTGCCCCACCAAGACCAATGGCCTTACGCTTTGGATTGATAGCGCGGCTCTGCCAGACCTTGAAAGGGCAGGGATACGGCGTAAAGATCGCCCCCCGATCCACCGTCAGGGTGCAAGGTGGTGATATAGGCGGTTTTCATGTCATTGCCACCAAAGCAGATATTGGTTGGATTGGTGGCTCCAACAATGATTTCGGCATCAATCTTGCCAGATGGGGTGAGCCGTAAGACACGACCGGAATCGCTGGCCGCGATCCAATAGCAGCCGTCAACGTCTATGGCTGCACCATCCGGCCTGCCGCCAAGAGAGGCGTGGTTGGCAAGCAGCGTGCCGTTGCTGCGCTCGCCAGTGTCTGGCTCGAAATCATAGGCCATGACATGGGGATGGGAGATATGGGAATCCGAGACATACATCCGGTGCCCATCCGGGCTCCACGACAGTCCATTCTGCACGCGGAATTCACCGCCACGGGCAATAACGTTTTCTGTTGGCCCAAGGCTATACAATGCGCCAAACGCGCCGGGTGCTGCGGGTGTGGGCGACAATGTGCCTGCCCAAAACCGCCCTTGGCGGTCGCATGCGCCATCATTCATGCGCCAGCCCTCGGGCAATTCGGGGCCGGCTCCAGTGGTGAAAACCGGCTCACCGACAACAAAATCCAGCCATGCAAAGCCCTTGTTGGTTGCCGCGATAAATCCACCATCGCTCCTCATGGCAAATGCGCTGACGGTGAGGGGCAGCGCCCAGCTTTCCAGCGCACCGCCCGCAGCAGGCACGCGCAGCAGACGTCGGTTGGGAATATCCACCCAATAGACAGCCTCGCTCTGCGGGTCCCACACCGGCGATTCTCCAACCTTGCAATTTGCCACAGCGATGCACTCGGCGTGAAAAATACGGGCTGGTTTACGGTTGCTCATGCGCGGCAAAATTCCTTCAATGGGCCTCGATCCGGCGTTCTGTGGCGGTGTCAAACAACAGAGCCTTGTCGTGCTGCATGGTTAATCCCATCCGTTCGCCGGGCCGCACCTGACTGCGTTGTTTGGAGGAGATCAGCACTTTTCCGGTTTCTGTGTCGCAGATCACCGTGGTGTCCGAGCCGGTGCTCTCAATCGCGTTGATAATACAGGGAATGGAGCCGGGCGCGTCCAGATCGGCCAGCGTCAGATATTCCGGGCGCACGCCCAGCAACACATCGCGCCCCTTCATTCCGGCGTAGCCCTTGGGAATGGAGATACGGGTTTGGGTTTGTGGGATCAGCAGAGTTTGCTCGTCATCACTGATCGAGGCCTTGATCATGTTGATGGCCGGAGAACCGATAAAGCCTGCCACAAACACGCTGTTGGGTGTATCATACAGATCAAGCGGTGAGCCGACCTGCTCCATCCTGCCATCGCGCAGCACCACGATTTTCTGGCCCATGGTCATGGCTTCAACCTGATCGTGGGTGACGTAAACGGAGGTGGTCTTGAGCCGCTGATGCAGATCGCGGATTTCGCCGCGCACCTGGCTGCGCAATTTCGCATCAAGGTTGGATAATGGCTCATCGAACAGAAACACCGCCGGATTGCGCACAATGGCGCGGCCCATGGCCACGCGCT
>DNPN01000047.1:2160-9838 GCA_003501385.1 Rhizobium sp.
GCCACGCGCTGGCGCTGGCCGCCAGACAGTTCTTTGGGCAGGCGATCCAGCAAGGGTCCGAGTTCCAGCATCTGCGCAACCCGGTCGATTTTCTCGCGGATTTCCTCTTTGGGCCGGTGGGCAAGGCGCAGCGAAAAGCTCATGTTTTCCCGCACGGTCATCTGTGGATAGAGCGCATAGCTCTGGAACACCATTGCGATGTTGCGCTCTTTTGCCTGCAAATCAGTGACATCTCGGCCACCAATGTGAACTTCCCCTTCGGTGCAGGTCTCAAGGCCCGCAATGATGCGCAGCAGGGTCGATTTGCCCGAGCCGCTTGGGCCGATCAGCACGCAGAATTCACCCTCATCAATGTCGACGGTCACGTCCTTGATGACGTTCACCGCACCGAAGGATTTGCAGACGCCATGTAGAGATACAGCTCCCATGTTCTTCCTCATTTTTTTGCGCATCCGCGCAATTATCCTTTGACGGCACCCGCGATGATGCCACGATTGAACTGCTTTTGAAGCAACAGGTAGACGATGATTGGCGGTGCCATGGCCAACAGCGTGGCGGCAACGAAAATATTCGGGGTAATGGTTTCGTCCACGCGCAGCATGCCCAGCATGACCGGCATTGTGAACAGCACCTTGTCATTCACCACAATCAGTGGCAGCAGATATTGATCCCAGATCATGATGAAGCCGAAAATCACCACCGTGCCCAGCGCTGGCCGCACCAGGGGCAGCACAACATGGGTGAAAATCTGCCATTCATTGGCACCATCAATTCGGGCGGCTTCCTCAAGTTCTTTCGGGATGGCGCGCATGAACTCGGTCAGCATGAAAATCGCAAATGCCCAGCCCACCACCGGCATGACCATGGCGGCATAGGTGTTGTAGATCGACACATCCAGCACCGGCAAACGCTTCTGAACAATCAGATAAAGCGGAATGGAGATCACCTCTTCCGGCAACATCATGGTGCACAGGATTAACAGGGTGATGATAGCAGCGCCCTGAAATTTCTTGCGCGCCAGTGCATAGGCCGCCAAGGCACTGACAATAACTTGCAGCGTGGTGCCAAACGCCACAACAATCAGGGAATTCATCAGGTAACGCCAGACACTGAGGTTGATCAGTGCTGTGCGGAAGTTATCGAGTGTGGGATTTTCCGGCCACAACAATAATTGCCCCGGCTTGAGGATATGACCGCTGAACGCTGTCACGACGATGCCCCAGAAGGGGCCAACGAAGACGATGAAGACGACAACATAGAGCAAAATCCGCAGAAATCGCAAGGACATGGACGGGTGATGCATTTGGATATCCTCCTCAGTTGGTCATCCGCGACTTCAGCACCATGTGGGCCAAGGTCAGCAGAACCGTAAACAGCAAGAGCAGGAGTGAAACGGCAGACGCATAACCATAATCAAGGTCTTGAAAGCCAACCTTGTAGACATGGGTCATGATCGTTTCGGTGGAGCCCGCAGGGCCGCCGCCCGTGGTGGCGTAAACTTCGGCAAAAACGCGAATGCCGCGGATAAAGGACAGCATGATCACCACCGAGATCGAGGGAATAATTCCGGGCAGTGTCACATGCCACAGGCTGCGCAAACGGTTGGCCCCATCTACATTGGCGGCATCATAGAGTTCACGGTTGATACCAACGAGGCCCGCGATGAAGATGACCATGTCATAGGGCGTGCTCTTCCACACCTGCATCAAAATCAGCACCCACAACGCTTGCGATGGATCGCTGAGAAAGCCTTGCGGGCCAATGCCCACCAGCGCGAGCAGTGAATTGACAACCCCATATTGCGCCGAATTGAACAGAATGCGCCACACTTCCGCGATAATGGCCGCACTGGTGATGGCGGGCAGAAAAATGGCGGTGCGCAGAAAACGCAAATGCCGCGCCTGCCCCTCCAGCGCCAGCGCCATAAAAAACGCCAGCACCGTGGACGATATGGTGCCCACGACCACGTAGATACCGGTGTGCCAAACGGCAATGCGCAGGTCAGGGTCGTTGAAGGCGCGGGTAAAATTATCAAAGCCGATCCACTCGCTGTCGCTGTAGAACTGCACGTTGTAAAACGACATCATGAAGCCGGAGACCATGGGATAAAACTTGAACCATGTGAAAATCACCAGCGCTGGTGTCAGAAAAAGCCACGGTACCAGAGCGGTTCGCCAGGTTTGGCCACGGCGGCGTTTGGCTTGGCGTTTGACCGTGCTGGGTTGCGGTGAAGACGCAAGGCCTTCCGCAGATGAGTTCGTGGATCCTAGCATAGGGGGTCTCGCAGCGGTTAGCACTTGCACCCTGCACGGGGACGTGGAAGTCCAGTGCAGGGTGCGAGGCAATTATTGTGTAGATCCCGCAAGTGCTTTCTGCTTGCGAAGTTCAGTTGTCATTGCGTCGTCGATGGTCTTCAACTCGGCGGGAATGTCTGAATTGCAGTTGGAGAGGATGCGGTTAAAGCCGTCCGCCGTCAGCATGCGAATGGGTGTCCAGTTTGGCACCGATGGCACATAGTGGGCATTCTTGTCGAACACGTCCTTGAAAGTCTGCCAGCGCGGGTCTTGGCGAATTTTGTTCACATCAACATTCTTGTTGATGGGAAGACGCACAAGCGGTGTATGCCCCGTGCCCTGTGCCATCCCAATTTCCTGCCCCTTGGGCGAGATGAAGAAGGAGATGAATTTTTGCGCCGCGTCGCGGTGCTGGGTGCCCTTCATGATATAGGCGCTTGTGCCCTCGGCCAGCGAGGTTGAACCTCCCGGACCTTCTGGTGGCGGCAGAACTTCAATCTTGTCCTTGCCCGGTTGTTCATCCAACTGGGCGATGTGGTAAGGTCCGGTGAGGAAAATACCCGTTTGGCCGGAGCGGAAGGAGGGCAGGGCATCGCCGGTTGTTGCATTGATGGCACCCGGCTGGGTCAAGCCTTGACAAAACAGCGAACGCACAAAACTCAGCGCCGAAGCACCTTGCTTGGTACTAAGGCTGGGCTTGTAGCCATCCTTGCTCTGCTGCATGAAATCGCCGCCCGCTTCCCAGATGAAATTGCTCATGAACCAGCTGGTGTAGCCACGCACGGTGGAGCCGGGAATGGTCATGCCAAACGTATCGGCCTTGCCATTGCCATCCGGGTCATTCTGGGTAAAGGCCTGTGCCAGCTTGTGCAGGTCTTCCCAGGTTTTGGGCTGGGGCAGGCCAAGTTTCTCACGCCAATCCTTGCGCACAAACAGGGCAAAGGACTGGGCAGAGACCGGCACGGCGTAATATTTGCCATCGCTGGATTTGGCGCTGGGCCAAGCCGTTGCCTCGATGTCTTCGCTGCCCTTGATGGCTTTGGGGTTGATCTCTTCAATGATGCCCATGCGCAGCATTTGGCCAAGGGCAGAATCGTCATTCACCACCACATCCGGCAGATCACGGCCTGCGGCGGCCCGTGCCAAGCGCTGTTCGAAATCGGTGCCGGTGTTGTAAATCTCAACCGCAATGCCGGTTTCAGCGGTGAAGGCGGATGTCAGATCTTTCAGCACGCTCACGGATTCATCCGTCTGGCGCGACCAGACCTTGATGGTCTCCGCAGAAAATGCCTGCGCACTCATGACCATGAGCGCAGCTCCGGCCATAAGAGCGACTTTTGAACGTTTGCGCATGTTATTCCTCCCTAGCGTTGACAATTTGTCCTCTCAGCATGCTCAAGCGCGCCTCCCTCCAAGGAATGCCCTGTATTGAATGCAACGGATGTTGGCGCTGCGATTGTCGCAGAGTGCCATTTTCAACGTTCGGCTTGCTTGCCTTCTACCCCGGTGCATTGGCAAGCAAGCCGCGCACTCAGGCCGCCCGTTTACTCTGGCTGCGCTCCATCAGCGCTTCCAGCATGTGTTCTTCTTCTGCTGTCAGATCACAAAGCGGGCTGCGCACTTTGCCAGCGGCAAAGCCCTGAAGCCGCACACCTGCCTTGATGGCCGAAACTGCATAGCCCTTGTTGCGATTGCGGATGGACATGAAGGGATAGAAAAATTCATTCAAAACCCGCTCACACTCTGCGCGATTTCCGGCCCGCAAAGAACGATAGAAGTTCACCGCCAGCTCCGGCACGAAATTGAACACGGCCGAGGAATAAGTGGTGAAACCTGCACCCAGATAGGCTTCGGCAAACAGCTCCGCTGTTGGCATGCCGCCAAGATAGGTTAGGCGATCGCCCATCTTGGCCGTAACATGGCGAACAAGGCCGATGTCGCCCGTGCCATCCTTGAAACCAATCAGGTTGGGGCACTCATCACACAAGCGGGCCAGAGTATCGGGCTGCAAAACGGCATTGTCACGGTTATAAACCATCACACCAACATCGATGGACTGACAGACGCGTTTGACGTGCTGAAAAAGCCCTTCCTGCGGCGCATCGATCAGATAGTGCGGCAACAGCAAAATGCCGTCAGCGCCCGCTTTTTGGGCCGATTGTGCAATGGAAACCGCCATTTCCGTGCCATAGCCGCAGCCAGACACGATGGTTGTATCGCCAGCGGCCTCTTTGGCGGCGCGGACAATTTGCGGAATTTCCGAAGGGGAGAGCGAGAAAAATTCGCCCGTGCCGCCAGCGGCAAACAGAACCGGCGCATCAAAACCCGACAACCATGCCACATGGGCCTGATAGCTGTTTTCAGCAAAGGCACCGTTCGCATCAAAATGTGTTACCGGAAAAGACAGCAATCCAGATCCGAGAATGGTTTTAATGTCCTGGGGCCGCATAGATGATTTCCTTCAATATCCATTCAATGAACAAAAGGTTAGCACTGGCTCCGGGCATATGTCAATAAATCATATTATAACTTTTCCAAAGTCCTCTGATGAGCAGCGCGATAACGCGACAAGCTACCCCTCAAATGCAGTTTCATCGCATTTCGTGCCGCCGCTTCATCGCCATGGGAGATGGCCTGAACGATCTTGGCGTGCTCCTGATGGATCTGGGACATGTATTCGTGCTGTTGCGCGGCATCCTGCGTTTCTGCCAGAGCGGCGCGGGGGATTCCGCCCTTGCCAATCATCTGCAAAAATTCGGCAAAGCGTGGATTGTTGGTGGCCTCCGCAATGGCAAGGTGGAGGGCAAAATCGGCATCTGACGTTGGTTTTCCGGCTTCTATCAGGATGAAAAGATCCCGATGGCGCGCCAAAATAGTCTCTTCCTGCTGGGGGGACCGTCGCAAGGCGGCAAGGGCAGCGGCTTCGATTTCCACGGCGGTGCGCAGTTCCAGCAGCTCTATAACCGAGGAAATACGGGCGCTATCGACATCCTGAAACGGCAAAATCACCGGCGCTGGTGGTGCCAGCACAAAAACGCCGGCCCCTTGGCGTGGCTCAACCAGGCCATCGGATCGCAACACGGCAATGGCTTCGCGGATTACCGTGCGGCTGACCTCATGGTCAATTGTCATCCGGGCTTCGCTGGGCAGCCGTTCTCCGGGCTGAAAATCTCCCGCCAAGATGGACTTTCGAAGTTTATCGACCAGTTGGGATACAAGCGTGCCCGTGCCTTTATGCGTTTTGGAGGCTTGCCGTGTGTCGTCTGTCACTTTGAAATCCTATGCTTGCAATGGCTCATTCCTCACCATCATTCAGCCTGTCATAAATAACGGATGGTATCAAGATATCTGGCAGCAATGTCATATGACGGGTTGTTGAAAAATCACCATTCCTGTATGATCAATCTGTATAGATTGCCCTTTGTGGCTTCCACTTGGAGATTTCCGTGCATCGACTTCTTATCACTGGTGCGGCTGGCGGCGTTGGTCGGATCATGCGCCAGCGTCTTGCGCCACTGGCGACTATTTTGCGCCTTTCCGACATTTCTGACATGGGTGAGGCGGCCCCAAATGAAGAACTGGTCGCTTGCGACCTTGGTGATGCCAAAGGCGTGCATGATCTGGTCAAGGATTGTGATGCCATTGTCCATCTCGGGGGAATTTCCGGCGAGGCACCGTTTTCAAAAATCCTGAACGGCAATATTATTGGTTGTTACAATCTCTATGAAGCCGCCAGAGCCCATGGTCAGCCGCGCATTCTTTATGCAAGCTCGCTGCACACGGTGGGCTTCTACCGGCAGGATGAGTATTTTGATGCCACCATTCCACCAAGGCCGGATGGACTTTATGGCGTCTCAAAATGCTTCGGGGAATCAATGGCCCGGATGTATTTTGATAAATTCGGGCAGGAAACAGCAATCGTCCGCATTGGCTCCTGTTTTGAACACCCACGCGATCATCGCATGCTGGCATCCTGGCTGTCCTATGGTGATTTTGCGTCCCTAGCAGACTGTGTGTTTAGCGCACCGCGCCTTGGTTGCCCGATCATCTGGGGCGTATCCAACAATGATGCGCGCTGGTGGGACAATAGCCGCGTCAATTTCCTCGGCTGGCAGCCCAAGGACAATGCGGGAGATCATCGCGCCCGTGTTGAAGCCACGGTGCCGCGTGCAGCAGCCGATTCCAGCTCGGCGCTCTATCAGGGTGGTCCGTTTACGGAAAAGCCGATCTATCCCGAGGAATCATAATGATGCAGCTCCGGCGCTGCTTTTGAGCGCAGCACCGGAGTAAGGCTTAAGCCGCGTTTGCGGTATCCAATTCCACCACGGTCTCAGGATTCCACCGATCCGGCAGGTGGTCTGGCCTGGTGATGCTGACATCCTCCAGCAACAATCCGGCAATGCCCTTGGCAAACACGCCAGGCATGCCGCCGGGGTAATCAATCAAGCCAATGATCTTGCCATCTGGCCCAAAGCGCCAGGCGTTGACGCGGCCAGCGCCCTTGTCTTTCGGGAAACGGTCGAATCGATCATCAATGGTCGGGCGGATGTCATAGGTCAGCGCCGTGCCCAAGGGGCCGGGCTGTTGTTGCAGCGAAACGCGACGAATAGTGACGTTGAAGATGTCACCCGCGCGTTCCGCCACCAGATTGATGGTACCTTCCATGGAGCCGCTGACATCTTCCATGACGATATTGCTGACTTGGCCTGCCGGACCTTCTTCCGGGCGGCGATCAATGGTGTTGATGGTGAGCGCTTCACCAGAGCCCCAAAAGCCGGCGGGTGTTTCATGGCAGGCAAGAGTAATGCGGGCAAAGCGCACGCCATCCACCAACCCGCCATCGCGTGAGAAGATGCCAAGGCCTCGGTTGGATTTTTCGATTGTGATGTCTTCGAAGGTAATATTGCGAAAGGGTGAGAAGCTCTCGGTGCCAATTTTCAGCGCGCAGGAGCGGCTCTCAACAATGCAGTTCTGGACGGTGACATTCTCGCAAGGGCCGGTCAGCTGCCCATTTTCGCGGCGCGTGGTTTTCAGCACAATGCCATCATCAGCGGTGCGAAAACTGGAGCCGATGATGCGCACATTGCGGCATCCATCAATCACAATGCCGTCGGTGTTGGGCATGCGGCGATTGTTGTCTACTGAGACATTGATGATTTCAATATCGTCGCAATCGGCAAAATGCATGGTCCACATCGGTGAATCATGAATGTGGATGCCTTCGATCTGCACATTGCGGCAGCCTTCCAGCACAAGGGCGCGGGGTCTCAACTTGTGGGCCACAAGCGTGCCCATGTCTGCGTCTTCGCCATGGGTGAAGCTTGCGGCTCCATCGCCCAAAATACGACCGCCGCCGATGATCTTGAGACTGCTGGCATTGGCGG
>DNPN01000263.1 GCA_003501385.1 Rhizobium sp.
CGCGGCGAATGGGTGATCCGCATCGATGGCGTGGTCAAGGCCCGTGCCGATGAGACGGTCAACAAAGCCATGCAGACCGGCGAAATCGAGCTGTATGCGCAGGAAATCGAAGTGCTGGCCGTGGCCAAGGAATTGCCGCTGCCGGTGTTTGGCGAGCCGGAATATCCGGAAGATGTGCGCTTGAAGTATCGCTTCATCGATCTGCGCCGCGAAACCCTGCACAAGAACATCGTCAAGCGCACCCAGATTATTTCTGCCATGCGCTCTGGCATGGGTGAGCTTGGCTTTGCCGAATACACCACGCCGATCTTGACCGCCTCTTCGCCAGAAGGTGCGCGTGACTTTCTGGTGCCAAGCCGTATCCACGAAGGCCAGTTCTTCGCGCTGCCGCAGGCTCCGCAGCAATATAAGCAGCTGTTGATGGTGGCTGGTTTCGACCGCTACTTCCAGATTGCGCCTTGCTTCCGCGATGAAGACCCGCGCGCCGACCGTCTGCCCGGCGAGTTCTACCAGCTCGACGTGGAAATGAGCTTCGTGACCCAGGAAGATGTCTGGACCACGATGGAACCGATGATGACCAAGGTTTTCGAGCAGTTTGCCGAAGGCAAGCCTGTGACGAAGCAGTGGCCACGCATTCCTTACGATGAAGCCATCCGCAAATACGGCTCTGACAAGCCAGACCTGCGTAACCCGATTGTCATGCAGGCTGTGACCGAGCATTTCGCTGGCTCCGGCTTCAAGATTTTCGCAAGCATGATCGAGTCCAACCCCAAGGTTGAGGTCTGGGCTGTCCCGGTCAAACATACGGAAGCAACGGGGCCAATCGGTCGCGCTGTGTGCGACCGCATGAATGCTTGGGCGCAGTCTACTGGTCAGCCGGGCCTTGGCTATATCTTCTGGAAGGAAGAAGACGGCAAGGTTGGCGGTTCCGGCCCTCTGGCCAAGAACATTGGCGAAGAGCGCACAGCCGCCATCGCTGACCAGCTCGGCCTTGGCGCTGGCGATGCCTGCTTCTTCGTGGCAGGTGATCCAGCCAAGTTCTACAAGTTCGCTGGCGAAGCCCGCACCCGTGCAGGCGAAGAGCTGAACCTGATCGATCGCGACCGGTTTGAAATGTGCTGGATTGTCGACTTCCCGTTCTATGAATGGAGCGAGGAAGAAAAGAAGATCGATTTTGCCCACAACCCGTTCTCCATGCCACAGGGTGGAGAGGCAGCCTTTGATGCGCAAGACCCGCTGACACTCAAGGCTTACCAGTATGACGCGGTGTGCAACGGTTTTGAAATCGCCTCCGGTTCGATCCGTAACCAGTCGCCGGAACTGATGGTCAAGGCGTTTGAAAAGGTTGGCCTCAGCCAGACGGATGTGGAAGAGCGCTTCGGCGGTCTCTACCGCGCCTTCCAATACGGCGCACCTCCGCACGGCGGCTGTGCATTCGGTATCGACCGCGTGGTCATGTTGCTGGTGGGTGCCAAGAACCTGCGCGAAATCTCGCTGTTTCCAATGAACCAGCAGGCACAGGATTTGTTGATGGGTGCACCTGCTCCGGCAACGCCAACCCAATTGCGTGAATTGGCGCTGCGGGTTGTGCCAACGCCGAAAAAGGACTGATTGTAAAATCAGCCTCTATCAAGTTTGAAAGCGCCGGGGGTGAAAAACCCGGCGTTTTTTGTTTGCAGAGTGAGCAACAAAAAGCCGCCCAGAGGCGGCTTTTTCAGTGAGATGGGTAGACCTTTATTGGTCTTAATCGTTGGCGCTCACATCAACACCCAGCACTTTCGGCAGGGTTTCAGGCGCGCCCATGGCGGCACCGATGATCATGGGGAAGGGCACTGGATTTTCGGGTGCAGCCGAGATTGAGAAGCTCTTGGGATTGTCGATATAGGCATTCACTGCCGCAGAAACGCTGTTTTGCAACGCACCCAGCTTGGCCTGTGCCAGCACCAGCGGCGTCATGGCCTTGATCATCTGGCCCATGTCCTTGCCCGATACTCCCTGCGCTTTACCACTATAATCCAGTGCGCGAGCGGTCAGTCCAGCATCATCGAAGCGGATGTCTGCACCCGTAAATGACATCTGCTGCAAAAGCCCCAAAGTGGCAATGCCTGCCGCCTGCTTGGCTTGCGGATCTGCTGAATTGGCCTCTGCCGTCTTGGCAGCATCCTGAATTTGCTTCATCAGGTCCATGGTATAGCCGGAAAGGCTGAGAGAGAGGTCCAGCTTGCCGACATTTTTGAAGTCGAGCACATATTCCTCAATATCAATATTGCCCGAGTGCACTTCCCAACTGCCCTTCATGGACATTGACCCATCAAGGGACGAAAGCGCCAGAGCATCAATTGCTTCTTTGCTCTTGGCATCGTCAACAGTGGAAAGATCAAGTTTGAAGCCGGTGATATTGGCATCGAAAGACAGGCTTGCGCCATCGTCTTCAATTGCAGAGTTTGCCTGAACCTCACCGACAGACAAGATGTCCTTACCATCAACCTTGACGTTGATCGGGCCGCTATGGGCCTTCTCATAAAACAGAATGGATGACAAATCGGCACCGTCGGTCTTCGCGGGTACTGTGACGCCCGAGAGGTAAAGATCGGATGCTGTCATTGTCGATTTGTTTTCGGTGATGTTGATGGGCTGAAATTCCACCCGATCAATCTCGTAGGAACCGTCATCAATGGCTGCAACGCCCTTCATGGTCACGGTGCCGAGCGGCACGGGGTCCTTGGTCGACGCTGCATCTGGCTTGAGCGTTGTATTGCGCAAGATCACGGTATCACCATTGACCTCAACAGCAGTGGCATTGATTGCGGCACCGCCGGCTGCGTAAGCGGCATTGATCTTTTTGAGAAGATCTTGCCCATCAAGCGCGTAGGCCGAGCAAGGCAGCACGGCAATGGCTGCGCTGGCAAAGAGCAGGCCGCGCATGAAATGGCTGGCGGATATGTGCATCGTCATAACAATTTCCCTTAAAAACAATCGGGTAGGGGCGCGTGTCGTGCTATTTCTTTATAACGCGACACACTAAACCACAAATGTCTTTTCTGGATGGCAATGCATTATTATCGGGACATGTTTTGGGCGACCTTTGCATAATCCACAGCTGCATCCCCCGGAATCCTTGCTGTTTGTGGCTTTCTCGGCTACGCAAACCCTATGGGAAAAAGTCTTACACCGCCGGGCGATGGTGGCGATCACATCACGCCAATCGATTTGAAATTTGCGCTTGAAGAGCGCTACCTTGCCTATGCGCTGTCCACAATCATGCACCGGGCCTTGCCAGACGTGCGTGATGGGCTCAAGCCCGTGCATCGGCGCATCGTGCATGCCATGCGCGTGCTGCGCCTCGACCCAGGTCAGGCCTATAAGAAATGCGCGCGCATCGTCGGTGACGTCATGGGTAAGTTCCACCCGCATGGCGACGCATCGATCTATGATGCGCTGGTGCGCCTCAGCCAGGATTTTGCGATTCGCTATCCGTTGGTCGACGGGCAGGGGAATTTCGGTAACATCGACGGCGACAGCGCGGCGGCTATGCGCTACACAGAAGCGCGCATGACTCATGTCGCGATGTTGCTGCTGGAAGGTATCGAGCAGGACGCTGTCGATTATCGCCCGACCTATAACGAGGAAGATGATGAGCCGGTGGTTTTGCCCGGCGCATTCCCCAATATTCTGGCCAATGGTTCGTCCGGCATTGCGGTGGGCATGGCCACCTCCATTCCGCCCCACAATGCCCATGAATTGTGTGACGCAGCGCTGTATCTGATCAAGAATCCATCGGCCACAGTGGAAGAGCTGTTTGCCGATCCAGCCAATCCGCAGCGCGGCGGAATTGAAGGCCCGGATTTCCCCACCGGCGGTATTATCGTGGAAAGCCGCGAGAGCATGCTGGAAACCTACCGCACTGGGCGTGGCGGGTTCCGGGTGCGCGCCAAGTGGGAAACGGAAGATCTGGGCCGTGGCGGCTATCAGATCATTGTCACCGAAATTCCGTTTCAGGTCCAGAAATCGCGCCTGATTGAGAAAATCGCCGAGTTGCTCATCGCCAAGCGCCTGCCGTTGCTGGAAGATATTCGCGATGAGTCAGCCGAAGACGTGCGCGTTGTGCTGGTGCCGAAGAGTCGCACGGTTGACCCAACGATTTTGATGGAATCGCTTTTCAAGCTCACCGAGCTGGAAAACCGCATTCCCATGAACATGAACGTGCTGTCCCAAGGCAAAGTGCCGAAGGTCATGGCGCTGAATGAAGTGCTGAGTGAGTGGCTGGCGCATCGCAAGGATGTGCTGGTGCGTCGCTCCAGCTTCCGCTTGGCGGCGATTGATCGTCGTTTGGAAATCCTCGGCGGTTTGCTGATTGCCTACCTCAATCTCGATGAGGTCATTCGCATTATCCGCGAAGAGGATGAGGCCAAGGATGCGCTGATTGCGCGCTTTGCCCTGACGGACAATCAGGCCGAGGCCATTCTCAACATGCGGCTTCGCAATTTGCGCAAGCTGGAAGAATTCGAGATCCGCAAGGAACATGACGCGCTCTCCGCTGAAAAGGCCGAGCTGGAAAAGCTGCTGGGTTCTGATGAGCTGCAATGGCAGACCATTGCTGCCGAGGTTGCCGACGTTAAAAAGAAATATGCCAAGGTCACAGAGCTCGGTCGCCGTCGCACACTGTTTGCCAATGCACCGGATGCCGATATCGAGGCTATCCAGCAGGCGATGATCGAAAAAGAGCCGATCACTGTGGTGATCTCCGAGAAGGGCTGGATCAGGGCACTGAAGGGCCATAGCTCCGACACAACCACTCTGACCTTCAAGGAAGGCGATGCGTTGCGCGTGGCCTTCCCGGCGCAAACCACGGATAAGATCCTGTTGGTGACCACCGGCGGCAAGGTCTACACGCTGGGCGGCGATAAGTTGCCGGGTGGCCGTGGCCATGGCGAACCTTTGCGTATCATGGTGGATATGGAAAACGATCAAGATGTGCTGACAGCCTTCGTCCACGATCCATCCCGCAAGCTGCTGTTTGCGTCCACCGCAGGCAATGGCTTTATCGTTGCCGAGTATGAAATCATTGCCAATACCCGCAAGGGCAAGCAGGTGATGAATGTGGCCATGCCGGATGAGGCCAAGATGGTGGTTCCAGTGTCTGGCGATCATGTGGCTGTGGTGGGTGAAAACCGCAAACTCGTGGTGTTCCCGCTGGCGCAAATCCCGGAAATGAGCCGTGGCAAGGGCGTGCGTCTGCAACGCTACAAGGATGGCGGCATCTCGGACATCAAGTTCTTTGTCCTCGCTTCTGGCCTGACATGGGAAGACAGCGCCGGGCGGGTGTTCAGTAAAAACAAGGATGAATTGCTGGAATGGCTGGGCGATCGGTCTGCCGCAGGCCGGCCGGTGCCGAAGGGCTTCCCACGCAGTGGGAAATTCAGCGGCTAATATTTGTATTGGGGAAATGCATTGATTGTCGCCCTTAGAGTCTGTCTGGTTCAATCTGAACCTGACAGACTCTAAGGGATAGAATTAACAAATAAGCGTGTCTGGCTCAAATGATCCAGGCACGCTTTTTTGATTGTAGAGTTTGCCTGGACAAGAACGACCCGACTTTCCGAGAATGAAAATTTTAAGCGGCCAACCTGGATTTAAAACCTTCCAGAGGAGCAGGCCGCCCAAGATAATAGCCTTGCACATAGTCTATCTCTAAGCTTTGCATCAGCTCCAGCTGCTCTTCGGTTTCAATCCCTTCGACCAGAATTTTATGGCCACGGTTGCGCACCAGACTGATAATATCGCGAAGCAGAGAACCACCTTTTTCTGTTTCGCAGTCTTGCAGGAAGGATCGATCAATCTTGACCGTGTCAAAATTGAAAAGGCGCAACCATGACAGGCCTGCAAAGCCGGTACCAAAGTCATCAAGCCATATTCTGATGCCCATGGCCTCGAGGTCTTTGATACAACGCAGAACGACTGACTGGCGATCCATGTTGATGCCTTCGGTGATCTCAAATGCCAAACGGTGCCCATCGACGCCCGTTTCTGCCAGAATGGCCGCGACGCTCGCCGCAAATCCCTTGATCTTTAACTGAATGGGCGAAACATTGACGCTGACCGTTGGGGCCGCGCCAGACACAAGAATATCGTTGCAGGCTTGCCGAATGCACCACAGTCCGATGTCAAGAATAGAGCCCGTGTGCTCGGCAATTGGAATGAAGACAACCGGAGACACATGTGTTCCATCCAGCAGCTTCAGGCGCATCAAGGCTTCAGCCGCATCAACTTCACCCGTCTCGACATTCAAGATGGGCTGGTACACCAACGAAATCAGATTGTTGGAGATCGCAACGCGCAGCAATGCTGCGATATGTTCGTTATCATCGCCAGTCAACGGGTCGGCTGGGTCGAAGATTCTGACACAGTTGCGGCCATTGGCCTTGGCGGAATAAAGTGCCCTGTCTGCCTCAGTGATGACTTTTTCCAGCCTTGAATCTAACTGCTCGCGGGTAAAGGCGGCACCAACACTGACCGTCACAATCGACAGGCCGTCTTTGCGCTGATCATGCGTCAGCGCCATGTCTTCAACGGTGCGGCGGATGGTTTCCGCAAGCTTTGCCACGTCCTCGCGATGGGATAATGGTGCCACCACGATAAACTCTTCACCACCATAGCGTCCCAGTGAAGCATTAAACGGCGTCAGCGCATTTTTCAGCGCGTTGGCCACGAGCACCAGGCAATGATCGCCCGCCTGATGGCCATAAAAATCATTATACTTTTTGAAAAAATCGACATCGACCAGAATGGCAGCGAAGCCTATCGATTCATTTTGCCAATCATTCCAACTGTCGCGCAGGCGCTGATCAATCGCGCGGCGATTGTCGACGCCTGTCAGGTAATCGGTGTTGGAGAGCCGCAACAGCGCTTTGCCGCGCTCGGTGGCTTCTCGATTTTGCTTTTTGGCTTCCAAGGCGTTGAGGTAGACATGAAACCGCTCTTTATTCAGCCGCAAGTTGACGTATCCTGTAAACATGAAACAGGAAACAAAAAATGTCCCAAAAGCAGTAATATAGCCGTCATCAACGGGCGCAAGATAGATAAGAGCGAGGAAAAAAAGGCCAAGTAAGGATGCGGATGTGATGGTGGAGAGGATCACATCGAACCCGAAAAACAGGTTCGCGCTCATCATGAAAAGACTGCCAAAAACCATGTAATACCGAAAGTGATCGGCATGCACTGTCATCGATGCTGGGTATAGCCAAGCAACATAGCTGAATATCAGGGCCAACGCGCATGTTCTATCAATGGTGTCTGACTTGACCTTGAGAAAGAAAATCCCCTCAAGAACCAGAAGTCCAACGACGCAGATGATAATACGGCTCACTATAACGAGTTTGGCGACATCTGGAATCAGTAATATATCCGTGACGGAAAACGCCATATAGATAAATGCAGCAGCCCACAGTCCATGGCGCGCAGCACCAATACGTTCTGATTGAGTTTGATCTCTATATAGCTTCACGAGTTCGGCATTCCGCTCTTTGTCTAGAATTTTACGCCGATCCGTCTGGCCAGGGTCGCGCCATGTATGTGTCATGCAGGGTTCCGTCGATATTGGCCGATTGAATGGAAATAGAGGCTATTTCCTCAAGCGTGTCACTCGAAATACTCAACATAACAAAGCTTTTTTTCAGTTTGAATTCAGAAATACCAAGATTCATTGTTAATAAACTAATGAACCGCAATTTCCATTGCCAGCGATGGAAAAATTTTGGCACAAAAGCCGTTCTCAAGCGGGTCTCAAAATTAACCTTATTGTCTCAAAACGAGAGGTGCTAGACGGGATATTGCGAATCGGATTTTATGGTTAATAAAAAATTATTAGCGGCCCATAGATATTAAAGGTATTCAAAACATGACCCCCATCGAAACGGCTCTTGATGGCCAGAGCCTTGTGACGCCAGAATCCATCGCCGCGGAGACTTTGTCATCAAACGATGCCCCGTTGAATGATGGCGCGATTCGTGTGGGTGAAGCGGAACTGGCCCTGATGCTCCAGCTTGCCCAGCAGCAGATTGACAAGTCCATGGACCCCGCACAAATCCACGGAAGCCTCGGTTTGAATCTTCATGGGTTGCGGGCGAAATCTTCACCCGCCCTTTGGCAACATCTTATTCCCATCGCGCAAAATCACAAGATTGCGGAGTATTTTCTTCAGGATCCTTTCACGCGTTGGTCCTATGTCAAGCCTCGCGGATATTCTGGCGATGCCCAGTTGATTGATTTTATCTATGGTCATCCAAGTCTTGATGAGCAGATTGCCAAGTCCTCGGCGATCGGTCTTGCGCTTTACGAAACCAATCGAAATTCTTCAGCGTCAATCGCCGTGCGAGAGCGCCGTGATCTGTTGACGCAACATGTGGATGAAATTGCAGGTTCGCGCGGGGCAGATGCTGAAATCCTGACAATTGCCGCAGGCCATCTGCGTGAGGCTAATCGCTCAGTGGCCTTGAGAGAGAAGGGGATCAAGCGTTGGGTTGCACTGGATCAGGATCCCTTGAGTGTTGGGTCCATCCGGCGTGATTTCGCTGACACCTGCATTGAAGCGGTTGATGGGTCCGTGCGCAGTTTGCTGACCAATGCCCATGACTTGGGAACGTTTGATTTCGTTTATGCCGCGGGGCTTTATGACTATCTGAACGATAAGGTTTCCATCAAGCTCACGCGCAAATGCCTCGAAATGCTCAAGCCGAATGGCGTGTTCATGTTTGCCAATTTCGCGGAAGACATTATTGCTGACGGTTTCATGGAAACATTCATGAACTGGGCGCTGCTGCTGCGCACAGAGCAGGACATGTGGCGCATTATCCATAGCAGCGCGGCAAAGGACGAGTTTGAATGCCATGTGCGGTTCGGTGCCAATCGCAACATCGTGTATGGTTTCATTCGTAAGCTTGGTTGAGGATATTCAGAAGAGCGTTGCGATTGCGCGAATGTCGCAACGCTTTTTTTGTGTCCTATTTCATGTCACTTGGTAGAACGATAAGCAGAATTGGGCGCTCTCTTATTCTACTTGATATATGTCCTGCCCAATCACTGGACGTAGAACGTAATGCTCCCATCGGCGGCTTCATCCGCCGCAGTAACGTTACGGAGCTGAACGCCTTCAGCCTTCAATTCGGCGGTAAGTGACTTGTTCTCGGAAATCGCTTTTTGGAGCGATGGCGTGTTTCTTGCGTAATTCAGCGCGTTTGACATGCGATCCCCTGAATCCAGAGAGTCCATGTAAATTACGATGAATTTTTTATGTGTCATCGTTGCCACTGCGTCGTCGACTTTGGATTGTTCGCCATCGGCCCCGGGCCATTGCTTTGCATCAACGGTTGCTGCAAATGATGCAACGCTAACAACTGCGCATGCTAACATGCAATAAAATCGGTTCATTGTCTCCTCCCTACAGTCTGTCCATCCACTCGTGGACGCACAGCATCGTTGCAACATCAAATTGTCGGATTTATGGTTTTGTTGCGGGATATTCGTCAATTCTATTTTTTCTTGTAAATATAATGTGTGTATAATTTGATTATATCAAATTTTATCACGACATTGTGTTTAATGTTTTGGGAAATTACGATAAGTATTTCAGATTTTTCTCTGAATTGCTGAAATACTTTTCGTTTATATGTCGATAGCTCCCTTTTGATGCGCTGAATTTAAAATCAGAACTTTCTGCTGATCTTGGTCTGCGCCCCTCCGGACTTGTCTCCGTCCCCTTCCAGATTAAAGAGCAGGCTGAAGTCCAGATTCCAGTCGTTTGCTGTTTCGACAGACATGCCGGTGGAAATTGTACCAAACGCGCCGGAGCCGTTAATGCCGGAAAAGCCGCCTGTGACGCCAACTTTTGGTGTCAGCTTGGTGTCGTTGTTCAGCGTAAACCGCCGCGCAATTTCAGCACCAAGACTTACGCGAAGTTGTTCAGAGGTGAAGCCGTCAATGGTGAGAGCATCACCTGCGGCATTGGATACGGTGTAATCCTTGACCTGTTCAGAAAAGTAAACAGTCCGTAGTTTGGGTGTCAGCACCGTGGCGTCATCGAGATACCATTGCCCCTTGATGGCCGTATCGGCCATCCAGCGCTTGGTGTCGAATGTGCCGTCCCAGAACGCGGTATCGATATTATTGGATGAGCCGCCGTAGAGCAGGCTTGTATCCCAGAACACACCTTTGCTGATCTCCAGTGATGTATAGGGCCCGAAGAGCCAGCCATTGCCAGTCAACTTTGCATCCGCATCGGTCGGGTCGGTCATCCGATCAAAGTGGAACGACAGTCCAACCAGAGCCTTGTCGGTGAGGAGATAATCAGCCCCCACTGAGAACATGCCGAAACTGCCCCACTTACTGCCGTTGTCATTACGATTGTGCATGAGGAAACTGCCATTCAGCCAGACATTGAACGGCGATGAGGAAATGCCGCCAGGATTTTCCCCTGCTGCACGATCTGCATTGTTGTGAGCGGCTTCAATCTGGGCAAGGCTGGTTGAAAAGCCGAGTGTCATGCCACTGGACGAAGGGGACATTCTTGTCGTGATCGGGTCTCTCGCGTTTTCAATATTGCGTCGCTCCAGAAGCCCGGGCACCTTGATTGTGGACGAAATCATGCTCTGGCGTGATTTCACGAAATCTCTCACAAGCCCGTCAACCTCCGTCGCGACTTTTGCGGGGTCGTAATTGAGATTGTAGGTGACGGTTCCGGTGCTGCTGCCAAGCCCGCTTGAGAGGCTGAAGGTGATGACAACAGAACCAGAATATCCCGTGGTGGGCGTAAATTTTAGATACCAGCCAACAGGAGAGACTGAACTGACCTGAGCGTAATCACCCATCGTCAGCGTGGCTGTGCCTGCATTGGGTGGCTGAACGGCAACAAGCTGTCCGGAGTTGAATGGGCCACCCGTGGCACTCTTGTCCAAGCGCGTATCGGGCGGCGATGAGCCGCTGGCCACGTTGACAATTTGGCTGGCGACGGTAACAGAGCGCGCCTTTACCTTCAATTTGTAGGATGTTGTGGCGCTGATGTTGTTGGCGTCCGTCACCTTGATGGTGAACGTGTAGTCGTTCTGCGTATCGGCAGCCAGAGTCCCCGACAATTCGCCGGATGTGCTCAACGTCAGCCCATTTGGCAAGCTGCCGGAGAGCAGGCTGAATGTCAAAGGCGTTGTGCCACCCGAAGCGCTGATTTGCTGGCTATATTTCTCTCCGGCCATAGCATCTGTCAGCGATCCTGCTGTGGGTGAGAAAACCAGATCAGCGGCGGGAGCATTCACGGTCAGCGTATAGGCAAGAGATGTCGTTGCGCCATTGTTATCGGTGACCGTGATGGTGAAGCTATAGTTTCCGGCAGTTGTTGGCGTGCCGGAAAACGTCCCTGTTGATGTATTCAGGCTGACGCCTGCGGGCAGGGTGCCCGATGTCACTGCATAGGAATAGGGCGCTGTTCCACCAGAGACGGCAAGGGTTTGGCTATAGGCTGTCCCGACAGTTGCCGCTGCCAGCGCTCCTGCGGACGGCGAGACGCTGAATGTCGGGGCTGTGACTGTGATGGAGACGGTGGCGGCTGTTGATGTGCCACCCGTGTTTGTCGCGGTGTAGGTAAAACTATCGGACCCCGAATAGCCGGAGGTTGGTGTATAGGTAATGCTGGTGCCGGATGCAGTGGCGATGCCGTGGCTGGCTTGAGTATCGACCGTCACCGATGCTGCCGTGCCGCCTGTGATGTTGAGCGTGATGGCATTGGCCGATGAATTTGCCGCGATCGTGGCGGACACTCCATTGGCAACGGGTGCCGCTGCATTGATGGTGATGCCATAGCTGACGGTCGTTGTTATGCTGTTTGCATCTGTGACTCTCACGCTGATGCTGCTGGTTCCCACAGTCGTTGGCGTCCCCGAGATGGTTTTAGAGGATGTACTGCCACCGCTTATGGAAAGTCCATCGGGCAAGGAACCGGAGATAATCTCATAATCATAGGGTGCCGTGCCGTTTGAAACGCTAACGGTTTGGCTATAGGCCGTGCCCACCGTCCCGTTCGGCAGGGTACCTGCTGCGGGCGAGAAGGATAGTGTTGCCGCCGACACCGTGATGGAGACGGTTGCGGCTGTTGATGTGCCACCCGTGTTTGTGGCTGTGTAGGTAAAGCTATCAGAACCAGAATAGCCGGTCGTTGGGGTATAGGTGATGCTGGTGCCGGTTGCTGTGGCGGTGCCATGACTTGGCGTCGATGCTACCGACACCGAGGCTGCCGCGCCGCCTGTAATGTTGAGAGTGATGGCATTGGCCGATGAATTTGCGGTGACCGTGGCTGACACTGCATTGGCAATGGGTGCTTGGAGAGCAGCAATCGGCGTGACAGAATTCGACGTTGCTGAGGCGGAGCCAGTTTCGACACTGTTGGTGGCGGTAACGGTAAACGTATAGGCCGTGCCATTGGTAAGGCCGGTGACGGTGATTGGGCTTGTCGTTCCGGTCGCCGTTGCCCCGCCCGGGCTTGCCGTCACCGTGTAGTGGTTGATTGCCGCACCGCCATCGCTGGCTGGAGCTGAGAAGGACACCGTGGCTTGGCCGTCCCCGGCCGTTGCCGTTCCGATTGTCGGTGCGCCGGGAGCGGTTGCCGTCGCCGTTGGGGTGACGGAGTTTGATGCCGACGATGGGTCGCCTGTCTCGACACTGTTGGTGGCGGTAACGGTAAACGTATAGGCCGTGCCATTGGTAAGGCCGGTGACGGTGATTGGGCTTGTCGTTCCGGTCGCCGTTGCCCCGCCCGGACTTGCCGTCACCGTATAGTGGCTGATTGCCGCACCGCCATCGCTGGCCGGCGCAGTGAAGGACACCGTGGCTTGGCCGTTGCCAGCAGTTGCTGTGCCAATCGTCGGTGCGTCTGGAACGGTTGGCGCATAGGTGAAGGCATTCGAAAGCGTAGAAGTATTTGTGCCGTCGGAGACGGCGACATCGACGGTACCTGTAGTATTATGGGCGGGCGATGTCGCAGTGATCGATGTCGCGCTGTTGATGGTGAAGCTCGATGCATCCGTGCCGCCGAATTTTATGCTCGTGACGTTGGAAAGATTTGTGCCGCTGATGTTGACGGACGTTCCACCACGGATGCTGCCACTGTTGGGCGAGATGGAATCCATGGCAGGTATTGCGGGTGCAGCGCGCGTGACCGTGATTGTGTATGTTTTGGTGCTGCCATATTCCGGGGTGACGACAATTGTAATTGTGTTGATGCCTTCATCGAGCGTCTTTGAGTATGCTGCACCGGAGACGACCGTCGTATTGTTTACTTTGATGGTTGCGTTTGCATCACTCGCTGTTGGGGTAACCGCGATGGAGGTTACCGTATTGTCGACGGAAACACTGTAGCTGCTGGTTTCTGAGGAAAAAGCTGGCGATAAACTGCCGCTGGACAGAGAAACGCCCTGGAGTGTGGCATCAGATGATGCTGCCGCACAATTGAGGACCAATTTGACGCTATTGTTGAGTGTTCCACTTGAGTTGTCAGAAACCAGAGCAAGATCAGCGCTGTCAGCGCTCGGAAACACGAAGCTCGAAGATACTGTGGCATTTCCAGATCTGTTGTCGGCATTTAAAGGCAGGCCGTTGCTAGCCGTCGCAAGGCTGACCGCTGCATATTCATTTGACGCGGCGGTTCCGGTAAAGAAGACTGTCCAGCTTAATTTTTCACCGGCATCGAAGTTGTAGGATACGTATACATCGGTGCTTACATCGGTTGATGTGACGCCGCCGCTCCAAAACGAGTTCACATCCTGACAACTTTGAGACGTTGCAGCTTGCGTCTGTCCAGCAACAAAGCAAGAAAAAATCATTGGTATTAAGTATTTAATATATTTTTGTGCAGAGGAAAAGAGAGCAGGCGACACCTTGTGAAAAGCATGATTTGAATTTTTTTTCTGCACGAAACTTCCCCAAAAGCACTGCTGATTTGCAACCGCGAGTCAGCATTAACCACCCCATATCATAAAACTACTAGCATGTAATTTTGCTATTTCTAGTATGAGTGGTGTGTTGATTTTTGAGGTGACGCTTAATTTGTTTCTACTGTTGCATGTGTGATACAACCTGCGGGGGGAGCCACTGCATGTGGTAGTGTGGTGGATCTGCGGTTGTGACTCTAAACCCGAGCCGCTCGTAGGCGTGTCGCGCATTTGCGCCAAACATGGGTGTGGAAAGGGTAATGGGAAGTGCCAGCTTTTGTGCTGCCATTTGCAGCCCTTGCACCACGCCTGAACCGATACCTTTTCCGCGCGCAGCTGTCATAATTTGCAGTTCTGATAATCTCCAATGGCTGTGGCTCAGGGACATAACCAACCTGCCAACACGGATGCCTGCATCCTCTATGATCATGTCCATATGTTCCGGGTAAGCATTGCCAAGATTTTTGCGTAATGTGTCGAACTGTTGCTCGTGCAGCATACGCAAAAAGTCTGGCTTACCGTCGATCCATGACAGCCATGGTCGCGCCTCGATCAGCATTTGAAGAAGAAAATCTTCATCTTCTGGCCTAGCGAAGCGCAAAGCCAGATTACCCGGTAAGGGGAATGAGCCATTCAAGCTCGCCATTGTGACCATTCCATCATTCTAGCTCAACACAATCTGGTACAAGGCCCTATCGGGGGATGCCGGGTTCAAGATACGTGTCGCATAAACCGGGCCCACACCCGGCTGATCTGGATGAAGAAGAGAAACGTGACCCCAATGAAACGATGGCGGAGTCTCGCTTTGTGCCTCGAGCGACAGTGAGAAGGGGATGCGCCCCGCCCCGGGCATGGCTCCTTTGGGGTTTTCCCGGCATTCGATCAGGCGCACGGAAATCTCCGCGCCGGAGCCATCCACAAGTTGAAAGTCTGCGCCGATGTTGGCTTGAAACATCGATGCATTCAGGGTGGAAAGATCAAATGTCATGGGCGGCTCGGATATATGCCACTAAGGGCAATGATAAAATTCAAGGCGAGATATGGCTGCACGATAGAGACTGGCTGGCTGCCCCCCGCACTATCCAAAGCGACCGAGCCACCTGTTAAAGTGTTGAACGATACCGAGGTTGCTGGCGAACCTGCATTGCCGGTGACGGTTGTGTTGACATTGGAAAGTTTCTGAAGATTCGTTGTCTTGGCGGCGGTGAACAATTTTGTTGTCGCAGCGGCAACGCCTGACAGCATATTGTATGTTGTTGTTGGTACATTACTCTCACCAGCCGCCCCGTAAACATCCACATCAACAGCCACATTCAGCGTGCTGGCGACGGCCGGAATGTTGATGGATCTTGTGGCGGTTGAGGGGACGAATGTCGCCTGGTGCGTGTGCATCGGCAATTGCCCTATTGTCAGCGTCTTTTGTGCTTCCCCGCCATATTTGCCCAGTTGATAGTCAGCCAAATTGTTACTGACGCCAACCGGCACTTTGGCTTGCAAGTTTGGCAGTTGGAAGTTAACGTTTACACTTCCGCCATAGATGTTGCCAATGAGCGAATAGAGCGCCTGATTTTGGGAGACAGTTACGCTCTGGCCTTGACAAAAGCTGTAATCGACCGGCGCAAAGTTAAACGGAACCATGTAAATCATTCCGAGCATAGGATCCATGGCGTTACTCTCCCTAGTTTTAGACTACCCCAGCTATAATCATGGCGTGAATTTCTGTCAATTAATGCACGCTTGAATTGGAGTGAAATATTATTTTCTTTACGGATGGGTTGTGTGCCCCTGTCGCATTTTCAGATGCGAACGGACAGCTACTGCATAATTCCTTAAATCGGAATCGATTTAAGGAGAAAATTATGCAGCAGATATAAAGAACTACAGCGAACCTTTGTGCACCATATATGGTGAGAGGCGCTGTAGAGTTTGTCAGGGAAAAGTGGAATCCGATTTTCCCGAAAAGACAAACGAAAACAAGAGAGTTTAGAGTCTGTCTGGTTCAATCTGCACAGTACACGACGCAAATGTTTCTGGACTGCAAAAACCCCTCCCCAACCCTCCCCACAAGGACAGGGCAATCGCATATGGCTCGAAT
>DNPN01000264.1 GCA_003501385.1 Rhizobium sp.
TACTGCATAATTCCTTAAATCGGAATCGATTTAATGAGAAAATTATGCAGCAGATATAAAGAGCTACAGCGAACCTTTGTGCACCATATATGGCGCGCGGCGCTGTAAATGCGAGCGCCTTCAATTTTTAGGTTTGAGCATCTCGTTCTTGACGTCGAAGCGGTTAAATATCCAGATTCTCCGCAAACGCTGCTCGGTCTTGAATAAACCGGAAACGGGCCTCTGGCTTGGTGCCCATCAATGCGTCCACCGCATCGCGGGTCCCTTCGAAATCCACCTCATCAATCCCAACCCGCAGCAACGTGCGCTTGGCCGGGTCCATTGTGGTTTCTTTCAACTGCGCTGGCATCATTTCGCCAAGGCCTTTGAAGCGGCCAATCTCGACCTTCTTGCCTTTGAAGACCGTTTCCATCAATTCCGCACGGTGTGCATCGTCGCGGGCGTAGACGGTTTTTGCACCCTGACGAATGACATACAGCGGCGGCACGGCCAGGTAGAGGTGGTTGCCGCGGATTAGCTCTGGCATTTCCTGATAGAAGAAGGTGATCAGCAGTGAGGCGATATGGGCACCGTCCACATCGGCATCGGTCATCACCACAATGCGCTCATAACGCAGGTCTTCTTCACGGTATTTGTTACGGGTGCCGCAACCGAGTGCCTGAATGAGGTCAGCGATCTGCTGGTTCGCCATCAGCTTTTCACGGCTGGCGCTGCCAACGTTGAGGATTTTACCCCGTAATGGTAAAATCGCCTGATTAGCGCGGTTACGTGCTTGTTTGGCCGAGCCACCGGCAGAGTCACCTTCGACAATGAACAATTCGGCCCCTTCGGCGGTGTTTTGGGCGCAATCGGCCAGTTTGCCGGGCAGGCGCAGTTTGCGCACGGCGGTCTTGCGGTTGACTTCCTTTTCTTTGCGGCGACGCAGGCGCTCTTCGGCGCGCTCAATCACCCATTCCAGCAGTTTGGCCGCTTCATTGGGATTGTCGGCCAGATAATGGTCAAACGGATCGCGCAGCGCATTTTCCACAAGGCGCTGTGCCTCCACCGTGGCCAACCTGTCCTTGGTCTGGCCGACAAATTCCGGCTCGCGGATAAACACAGACAGCATGCCAACCGCCGAAATCATCACGTCTTCCGTGCTGATCTGCTGGGCGCGCTTGTTCTGGGTCAGTTCGGCATAGTTTTTCAGGCCCTTGGTCAGGGCAATGCGAAGGCCAGCTTCGTGGGTGCCGCCTTCAGGAGTCGGGATGGTGTTACAATAGGAGTGCAGCACCGGATCACCGCCATACCAGGTGATGGCCCATTCCATCGCTCCATGGCCGCCATTTTTTTCGGTCTTGCCTGCAAAAATTTCGCGGGTCACGGTGAAATCCTTGCCCAGCGTTGCCGCCAGATAATCCTTCAAACCGCCGGGGAAGTGGAACACTGCCTTTTCTGGAATCTCGCCACCAGCGGGCAAAATCGATGGATCGCAAGACCAGCGGATTTCCACACCACCAAACAAATAGGCTTTGGAACGCGCCATGCGGAAAATGCGGCCCGCATCAAACTTGGCATGATCACCAAAAATCTGCGCATCGGGGTGGAAACGCACCCGCGTTCCGCGCCGATTGTGAACATCGCCCAGTTCCTCCAAAGGCCCAAGGGGCACGCCGCGGGAAAAGCGCTGGCGATAGAGCTTGCGATTGCGCGCCACTTCCACTTCCAACAGATCAGACAGCGCATTGACCACAGACACGCCAACGCCGTGCAGACCGCCGGAGGTCTCATAGGCTTTGCCATCAAATTTGCCGCCTGCATGCAGCTTGGTCATGATGACTTCGAGGGTAGATTTGCCCGGCACCTGCGGGTGCAGCTCCACCGGAATACCGCGGCCATTGTCTGACACCGTCAAAAAACCTTCGGCATCCAGATAGACTTCGATGAAATTGGCGTGACCGGCCACTGCCTCGTCCATCGAATTGTCCAGCACTTCTGCAAACAGATGGTGCAGGGCTTTTTCGTCCGTGCCGCCAATATACATGCCGGGACGCATGCGCACTGGCTCAAGGCCCTCCAGAACGCGGATAGACGACGCGCCATACTCATCCTCACTCGACGTTTTTAACGCGGGTTTGGCAGGGGCTGGTGCTATTTGCGTCTTTTCGGCCTGTACCGGAGCCGATGCCGCGACTTGCGCCGCCGGGGTCGTCAGGGGCAGGGCGGCGAAAAGATCTTTATTGTCGTCCATGTCTTTGTTCTGTCGTTTTCTCTGTGATCTTTGTTCGGGAGTGCATCACGCAGGATCGGCCTTCCTACAGTGAAAACCAAAAGCCATTTTAAAAGTTTCTGGTTTGTTCACCTTGTAGCGCGGCAATCCATCGGGGCGCAACACCTCATATTCAAACGCAAGGACATTTCGCATTCGAGGAGGCGTGATTTTGTTACCCCAAAGATCGGTTTCCGTTAACGGAAATCTTTGCGTTTCCTTCGTTGTCATGGCAAGGCTGCGATATACAGGAGATCGATTCCGAATGCGGATGTCCACAGTTCATTTGTCTTTTACCTCTGTCTTGCTGGGGCTTTGCCTTGTAAATGGCCCGGCATTGGCGGCCAATCTCAAGCCATTCAAGGATGAGCTGTTCTCATCGCAAGCTATTTTGGAAACCCGCGACAAAGGCGATTTCCAGACCGTTGATTATCAGGAAATGCGTGACATCAATGGTCGCGACGAAATTCCGGAGCGTAAGGTCAAATCGCCTTATGTGTCGCTAGGCGTGCGCCATCAGCAGAGCGATGAGACGCTCAATCTGGGTGATGCCGGAACGCTGGATGTCACCCGCACTGGCGTGACCGACGGCGCAAAGTTCACCGTGATCTTCATTCATGGCCGGGGTGGTGACCGCCGTTTGGGAGCCGATGACTATCGCTTTGGCGGAAATTTTAATCGGTTGAAAAATCTGGCCGTCGAAAACGGCGGAACTTATTATGCGCCAACCGTGCGCTCGTTTGATCAGGCGGGCGTGGCGCAAATTGCGGGTTTGATCAACTATGCATCGCTGCATTCTGGCGGGCATCCGGTTGTATTGTCCTGCGCTTCCATGGGCAGTTTTATCTGTTGGGGTATGACCCGTAACGTCAAAGCGGTTGCACAATTATCGGGCATGGCTATTCTCGGTGGTGCGTCAGATCCGGCATTTACCGAAAGTGCCGCATTCAAGCGTAAGCTACCCATCTGGTTCACCCATGGCAGTCGCGATAGCGTTTATGCGGCAGGAGATCAGATTGGGCTGTATGACAAGCTTCATCGTGGCGGCTATCCCTGCCGGTTTACGCTGTTTTTAACGGGATCGCACGGCACGCCGGTGCGGATGACAGATTGGCGTGCGGCGCTGAACTGGCTGATCCGATAGGTTTTTATTCAATATTACAAAAACCTAATGATTTGCCGTAATTCTCGGCATGTTGCATTGCAACTTGCCTTTTTTCCGCGCACGTCCTTTTATAGGGACTGATGTAGGTTTTTGGGGTTTGGAGAGAAAATGACACCGAATGTACGCCCTCTGGTTGCTGGAAACTGGAAAATGAACGGAACCCGTGATGCCCTTGACCAAATCAAGGCCATGGCGGAGGGTGTGAAGGGTGATCTGTCAGAAAAGGTGGAAAGCCTGATTTGCCCACCAGCGACACTGCTTTATGTCGCAACCGCGCTCTGCGAAGACAGCCCCTTGTGGATTGGCGCGCAGGATTGCCATCAGAATTCATCTGGTGCCCACACGGGGGAACTTTCGGCCGAAATGATTGCTGATTGCTTTGGCACCCACGTGATCATTGGCCATTCTGAGCGCCGCACCGATCATGCCGAAACCGATCATCTGGTGCGCGCCAAGACAGAAGCCGCACATGCTGCCGAGTTGATCGCTATCGTCTGCATCGGGGAAACTGCGGATGAGCGTAAGGCGGGCCAAACGCTGGATATTCTTAAGCGTCAGTTGAGCGCCTCGGTACCAGATGGTGCCCACGCCGAAAACACCGTGATTGCCTATGAGCCTGTGTGGGCCATTGGCACCGGAGTGACCCCAACCGTTGCCGATGTTGCCGAGGCCCACGCGTTTATGCGGGCTGAACTTACACGTCGATTCGGCGAAGAGGGTGCCAAGATGCGCATTCTGTACGGTGGCTCGGTCAAGCCATCGAATGCCAAGGAATTGATGCGTGTGGAAAATGTTGATGGTGCGCTGATTGGCGGTGCCAGCTTGAAAGCCAGTGATTTTCTCGCCGTATACAACGTGTATTCAGAGATCATACCAGCATAAAACTCTAACAAGGGCTTCCTTTACGGCGGCTCCTGTTGTAGAGAGCCGCCGAACGTTGTTTTGACTTCGCCCGAACTGGGCAGGATGGATCGTCCCCATGCAGACCGTACTTATCGTCATTCACCTTATGATCGTGCTGGCCCTTGTCGGCGTTGTGCTGATTCAGCGGTCCGAGGGTGGCGGTCTTGGTATTGGTGGTGGCTCTGGATTTATGTCGGCTCGTGGCGCTGCCAATGCGCTGACCCGCACCACGGCCATTCTGGCTGCGCTTTTCTTCATTACCTCGCTCGGTCTTGGCGTGATGTCGCGGTTTGAAGCAAAGCCTACTGATATTCTGGATCGTATTCCGGCTGGTAAGGCTGCACCTGCGGGCAACGTGCTTGATCAGTTGCCGGGCGCGGCTCCAGCACCGGCTGCCGGCGCTGCTGCTCCCGCAGCACCTGCTGCACAGCCAAACAGCGTTCCAACCGGCAACTGATCGGTTTAACTCGTCTTCGCTCCGGCGAGCTTTTCAGCTCGCCGGTTTTTGTTTGTGTGTATTTCGTCTTCCCAAAGCATTTTAGGGCTGGCGGAATCGAATTTGAAACGGTATCCGGTGAATCCCATGGCGCGATATGTTTTCATCACAGGCGGCGTGGTTTCCTCTCTTGGTAAGGGAATAGCGGCTGCGGCACTCGGGGCTTTGTTGCAGGCACGCGGTTATCGCGTGCGGTTGCGCAAACTGGACCCCTATCTCAACGTTGACCCGGGCACGATGAGTCCGACTCAACACGGCGAAGTGTTCGTGACCGATGACGGGGCAGAAACTGACCTCGATCTCGGCCACTACGAGCGCTTCACAGGTCGATCGGCTACCAAGACCGATAACATCACCACAGGTCGCATTTACAAGAATATCATCGACAAGGAACGGCGCGGCGATTATCTCGGCGCAACGGTCCAGGTGATTCCGCATGTGACAAATGAAATCAAAGACTTCATCGTTGAAGGCAATAGCGACTATGATTTCGTGATCTGCGAAATCGGCGGCACCGTTGGTGATATTGAAGCCATGCCGTTTGTGGAAGCCATTCGCCAGCTTGGCAATGAGTTGCCACGCGGTTCGGCCATTTACGTCCATCTGACCTTGATGCCGTATATTCCAGCGGCAGGCGAGCTGAAGACCAAGCCAACCCAG
>DNPN01000282.1:0-36768 GCA_003501385.1 Rhizobium sp.
CACACCAGGCACCGAGCCAAATTTGATCTTGTTGTAAAAAAGACGGGACTGCGGATCTTCGCCTGCTGGCGGGAATTGAACCAGCGCCACCAGCTGGCCATCCTGCAAGCCGATGTCAACGCATTTAGCAATCGGCATATTCGGGTTATGGTTCCACAGCACTGGCCCTGCCCCTGTGGCCATGAACGCTGCCCAATCAATACCCTTTGGCACAATGATTTCACCGGAACGGTCAACATCGCCTGTTGAGACAATGACACGCACCTGACGTTTATCGGCCAGCGTTTCCGTGCTGGCCGCGAATGCCTTGTGGATCAGGTTCATTGCGATTCAACCTCTTTGCTACCGTTCCCTGGGTCTGCAAGCGTGCCAGCGTCTGGCCGTCCTGCACCATCCGCTGACGTTCCCGTGACGTTCGAGCCCAAAGCCGCCGTATTGACTGGGAAGAAAAGTTCATCACCACCCGGCATGGCCGGCATACCCTCTTCCTTGCGGCATTCGTTTGGCGTGGCCAGACCGGACATCACCTTAAGACGCTGGTTGTTGATGCGGATCGTCTCAGATGCCCGCAGAAGATTGCGCTCATCAAAATCCGCCTGCAGCCCCTGTTCATCAAGGTCAAAATGCATTTCGAGCTTTTGTTCCCACAGCTCGATGTCGGGCATGATGACGGAGTCGACGTAATCCTGTTGAGCGTCTTCGATCTTGGTTTTGCCCAAGGCATCGGTGACACCGATTTTCCACAGGGGCATCGTGAAAAACCGAGCGATGTCTTCAATCTGAAGCTTGCGCTGCGCGATGAATTCCAGATCCACCGAGGTCATCTGCATGGGTTTCCATTCGGTTCCATCTTCCAGCACGGCGGTGCGACCGACATTTTGCAACCCGGAGCGCATTGTGTCCCATTGATCACGCAAGCGCTCGGCGGATTCTTTGGTCAATTGACCTTTTGTCTGCAAGACACCGCTTGGCCGCGCGCCATTTTGCATAAAGCGCGATGCTTGTTGCTCAAACCCCATAGCGAGGCCAATCGCATCGCGGGCGATTCCGATGGTGGAAACACCAACCAGCATGTTGAAGGACAACCCGCGAAGATGCAGCACATCTTCAGAAGGGATAGACACAGGCTGGCCACGCAAAGCCGCCAGCTGAAACAAGCCTTGGCGGTTGACGTTGTAAAACACCTGCCCGTCAGACCCTTCCAGCACCATGACGTTATCCGGGTTGACCGGAATCAGATATTGCGGTGATCCGTCTGGGCGGCGAAGAATGACCGCATAGGCATTATTGCGAAGCAACAAGGCAACATGCATTTGTAATGCAAATTCATACCATGTCTGCATCCAGTTTGGACGCCGCAGGATTTTGGCCAGCGGGTGCACCGTGTTCTTCTCACCGGCGCGGCCATCCTTCAGGCTCAGTATCTGCGGCGTGCAGCGGGCAAAATCGCGCGCACGCTGCATGACACAGGCGTAAACCGTAGAAACGCCAATGGCCGTTCCCTGACTGACCTGCACGCCCGCCGCCGAGGGAATGGCCCCCAGCGTGGGAAGATAGCCAGATGCGGGCACACCGGATGACTTCGTGACGAAATCGGATGATGATCCTTTGGTCTGGAAACCGGAAAGGAACCCCATTTATTTGACACCGAAGATGGCAACGAAAACTAGAATGCAGCCGGGCGCGATGAAAGCCGCAGGAAGAAACACCAGCGATAGGCCATAACCCATCAAGGCAAGACCGAATAACATGACAATCTCACGTCCGCCCACGATGCTGAAGCACCGGGCAATCATGGTTGGCAAGTTGCGCAAGCTCATATCAGATCTTTCAATGACAGGTTAAACGACCAACAGGCCACGTTCTTCGTAGACAGAGGCTTTCTGTTTAGCCTCAGGGTTTGTGATCATGATGCTGGCGGCATCAAACAGAGCCATGATTGGGTCAATTTTGGCGTCACCCGCATTTTGCTTGGTGGCACGGATGGCCGTGGCCGTGGCCTCAATCTTGAGGTTTGAGGCGCACCAACGCATAAGCGTGCTAACGGCGACACGGAATGTTCCGCGCGCCAAGCGGCGCTCTGTGGTCTTGATGGCATTCATCATTCTGATGCCCTGCCCCACGCCAATGATCATGTCATCATCTTGTGTGATGCCGATCTTCGCCAGTTCATCGACCAGTTCACCAAAAGGCCCTTCCACATCAAGCGCAACACAGGCCAGCAAGCCCGCTTCATGGACAATGCGGATTTTCTCAATAATCTCGCCAAGGTCCTGCAATCGGTCATCAACGATTGTCAGTTCCTTGGCATCCTCGAAACCTTTCAAAGCCGACGCGATAGACTGCCGTCGCTCCAGCACACCTTCGTGGCACCATGCGTAAGACCAGCCGAGCCAATCCTTTGTGACCTTCTCGCGACCGAGGGCGGAGAATCCGAAAAGGTCATCAAGTCCGCCGCCATCAACGCCGATGACAATGACCTCAGACCGTTCGAGCAAGCTATCAAAGGTCAACGTGTCGTCTTCGCGGGCTTGCCAGAAATCCACGCCCGGCCATGCATCTGTCTTCAGGCCGATGCCAACCTCGATATTCAAATGCTGGGAAGCCCAGATCTGAATATCCTTCATGCCTTTGGCTCTTTCGCCTTCCCAATCCTTGATAAGGCTGTCGAGACGCATGGAGCGGCCAAGGTTTGGCATAACCAGATGCCAGTTTTGCGGATCCTGCCATAGGGCGGGGTCTTTTGCGACATGATCCGGAAACTCATAAAGCACCGGCAACATGGCCCGGAATTCTTTATCCCTGAACTTTCCGTCACGGATCTTGCGTGCCGTGATCAGTTCATCCTTAAAGACACCCACGGGCGGCTCATCGGATTGCGTGCTGATGATCATGAAGAACCCTTCCGAGTTCTTCTCCAGCCCACCACGAATCTGGCGGATAACCTTTGAGGCGTGGGCATTGCGGCCCAACAGCCAAAGCTCATCCAGAAGCACAAACACCGGCATGGACCCGGTGAGAATATCCAGGGCGAAGGTTTTGACCTTCATCTTGGATTTGTTCTTCAGGTCGTGGATCTCTTTCAGGTGTTCCTTCACCTCAAAACGGGTTTTGAGATCAGGATCAGCCTCAATCATGCCCTGCGCCTGCGCAAAAGCACGATCCGAGATCGCTTGTGTAGGGCCAACGAACAGCATCTCAGCGCGTGGACGCTGGTTCATCAGCATAGCGGTAATCATCATACCGCCAGAATAGGTGGTCTTTGACTGGCCTTTTGGCACCAGTGCCAGAACCTCGCGGATCAAGCGTTCATTGGTGGCCGGGTCACGCGATCCGAACACAGCGCGGACGATGTCGCGGAACCAATCGCCGCAGGCATCCCGCAGCTTTGGCATACCGATCACATCTGGGAGCCGCAATTCATCGAAGATGGCCACAGCCAATTCGGATTCATCACGGTAGAGGGGCAGCTCTGGCACCAATGAGCGGCCAGCCATGAGCCGTTCTTCCCAATCAGTGCAAGACAAGTCCCATGGCTTGACGTGAATGCTCATGTCAGTTGAGCTTTCCGCCGACATTATCACGCGCCGCCATCAACCGGCCAAGCGGTGTTTCTGTGTTGGGCATCAAGGCATCTTTCAACGCCTGTTCCTTTTTGCCAAGTTTTGGCACTTTCGGAGCGACAGCAGCGGCAGTTGCCGTGGCCCGCCGCTCAAAAGCACCATCGGCCAGCAACGCTTCACCCAATTTCTTGCCCAACTCTTTCAACGCGCCAACATTTCCTTGTTCGCACTGCTCATAGAGCCGCAAGAGCAACTGACCTTCGACCCGGAAGCGGGCTTCATGCCGAGACTTCAACTCCGAAAAATAATACTTCCGTAGCGTCGGTTCAGTGATATTCAGCGCCGCCGCCATTTCGGAATTGCTACGGCCCATTGCCAGTAACAATATGATTTTGTTACGGCTTTCCTTAGTCGGATTATGTGGCGGTCGACCCTTCCCCTTCATGGGGGCGTCATCATCCCACCCAAAGAGGTTGAAATTTCCTGCCATACGAAAAAAACTCTCCCAATGAAGCCAATGCGGTTACGGGCCCCGGGTGGGGGTTGGGAATTAAACCCCCTACCCCTAAGGCTACCCGATGACCGCCGCGACAGTCGCGGTGGCGGATGTGACACGACGAGTGATGACCGGGATGTATTGCCCGGCAGCCAAGCCTGTGATCGTGAAGGTCTCAGTGTCACTGTTATCAACCGGGATGAATGTGACATCACCAGCAGCGAGGACCAACAGACCTTTGGCAACCAAAGGAAAATCGGCACTTCCCGGTGTTACCGCTTGAAGCTTGCGCGCTTGGTCCTGAAGAGCGCCACCAGCGTTTTTGTAATCAGTCATCGCTCAACCTTTTCAATTTTGCTGATCAGGAACGAAGCCTTGCCGCCCGTGCCGCTACCGTCTTACGGGTATGGTGCGAACCGCAAAGGCATTGGCCGTTCGCTGGGTCCAGCAACGCGCCACCATCGCGCCGCTCAACAATGTGGTCCGCGAACAACCGAGCCGGTGCGCCAACATAGCACCGCTTGCTAGCCTCTACCCACTCGCATTGGTAACCAGCACGCCGCTTTACCTCAGCAGCCCATGCCCGATATTCTGGACTGGCCAGCTCTTTATCAGCCTGCTTTGGTGGCGGCTTTACTGAGCGCGTGTCTGCGATGCGCAGCGATGACGATAGCGTCTTGATCTTAGCCATCACGTTACCTTGCGTTGATCTTGCCGACCGCTGGGCCGCTCATCTATGTTTGGTTTTGGTCGCGGCTGCTATCCCAGCACAGCACCAAACATCATCGCCAAGATTGGTTGCGGTGCCTCGGAGTTGAACCGAGTTCTCAGGTTTATGAGACCTGCGACTTACCCTTTGTCCTGCCCGCATCATCGCCAAAAACACCAAACCCACCGAGCGTTTCCGCCAGTGGGTTTTTCTTACCTTTTCCAGTGTGCTTAAGCTATGTCAAATCATGTGCGCAGGTCAAACACAAACGATTGTCGAAATTCGCCAACAAAAACAGTGTCAGGCTACATTTTTCTCCACATATTGCCGCCGTGTCCATGGCTGGCGATCTGGCACGAACGGCATAATGAGATGTGATTCCAAATCACCCCGCAGCCGATCAGCAACCACCGCCAGCGCATCCTGCCAGAGCTGCCACTCCAGACGATCAATGATCATGCCACGGATAGACGATGTCAGCCGATACTTGCGATAGGCCCCGACAACCGGACGTTTGGCGCGGCGATTGTAACCATCCGTCTCGACGGTATAGGAGCGCCCAAGACTGTCTTTCGATTTCGACAACACGAACCAGCGCGGGTTGCCCTGCGGATCTGTCACCATGGCCTCACGGGGCTTGTCTGCCGACCAATCCGGCCCACGCTTAAGGATTGCGCAGGTTGTGACCAGCGCGGCCACATGACGGCCAGACAGGCGATCCCCTTTTGCTTCCAGCTCAATCCGCATCAATTCAACCTCAGCCGCCACCAGACCGTGATCATCCGACCATTCCGGAAATGGATTCCAGCCTTCAGGAATATCAAAGCCGATGCTGGCCAGCCCGCGCACAGCGTTGCCCGCCGCCAATGCATCCGGGTGCGGCACACCATCCTCTTGAAAGCCAGGGATCACGCCATAGACGTTCGGGCTGCGGTCAATCAGCGTGCCAAGAGCGGCAAAATCCGCAATAGCATCCCAACTTGTTCCCATCACAGCAGAGCCGCCACCTGCCCCAGAGCCAGCCTTGCAAAGCTCTTTCGTGAACGCCCAATTCAAAAATGCCTCAACCGTCATTTTTTTTATCATGAGATTCTCACCCTCTTAGAGATTGGACAGGAAACACAGCAAACACAAAATCAATGTACAGATAATATAAACGATTGGACAGAAAAACACCAATAAAATCAAAGGCTGGACACATAGGGCAGCACAAACACGACCTTCTGTGATGTGCGCAACAAAAAACAATTCATCATTATCGATGAGGTAGGCAGATATATATTTTATGGACGTGCGCGGGCGCATCACGAAAGGCCGCGACTTTGCTGCCCTACGTGTCCAAATTTAATAAGCTGTTGAAAATTTTGAGCTTTATCTGTCCGATGCTGGAAAATTTATCTGTCCAGACCGAAACTTTGCTGCATTTCCTGTCCACCCAAACCCCTCGCGTAGCGCAAAAAGGCAGAAAATCGGGCAACTGCCCACACTGTACCGCGATGGGTTCGGGTACGCAACAGGCGAGAATGGCCGTCACCGCCCCGAATTGAGCCGATGACGGTGCGATTACTGGCTGATGGAAGTGACGGCTGGCTTGAGGCGCATACCGAGATAGAGCGTGCCGTTGCTGCGGCGCTGCTCTAAGCCAGCCCTAACCATGAATTTCCCAAACGATGATTTCATGATGTAGGGCGCGTTGTTCACGGCAGACCATTTTTGATAACGCTCATAGACAGCAGATGACTTCACCTCGGCAACAGGATCTTTCACCATGCATTCCTCAATGAAATCATGAATATGGCGCATGATGCCCGTGGCTTGCACCCGTTCCTTGTCTGCCTCGACCAGCCATGGCATGGGCAAACCGAGTTCGCGCCACAGTGCTTGCGCCGCCCCCTTGCCATGTGCCAAGCGCGTTTCTCGCACCATGGCCAACTGCTCACGCGCCACATCCCAGTCAATCACCGGCTCTGGCGCAAAGCGACCAGTGCGGCGCAGTTTTGGCAAAACTTCATGGAAGACAAAACGCTTGAGGCGCTCCGCCTCTGGCTTTCTGCTCTCAAATATCAAACGATATACGCCGGGTTCATTAATCGCAGTTGCATTGGGGTTTCCCGGCTGAATACCGTCATTAGTAGTGACCCCCCTCAAATCAACGGAGCACTTTTCATCGTCTGGCAATCTGCTTGTTGCCTGCCGATTATTATCCAACCCGAGGCAGCGGCAAACATCCACCGCCACAAACCATTCCTGCCCATCACGCTCAAAGGCGCGCACTGGCTGATTTTCAAAATCAAAGGTCAGAAATCCGGTCATCATGCGTGACCCTCAAAATAAGCCAATGCTGCGGCAACAAGGGCGCAAGCAGGACCATCAGCACAAGTATCACGTAGATCATTGGCAGCAAGTCGTAGCGATTCCACGGCTGTTTCGCGGCTCATCGCAGTGCCTTGCCAATCTTCCAGCGCCGCGCTGCACTCTGCCACCTGATTAGACATAGCACTCAGCACATCCTCATCACCGCCATCGTATTTGCAAACATTCTCAACCGCCGCGCTGTATGCGCGAATTGCAGAAAGAAGAGGGTCCGCATCCAGTCCCTCATATGGCACTTGAATGGCAAGAATGGACATCCCTGCCAATGGCAAGGCTTTTAGCGCACTGCGCCGTGTGATACATGCCGAAGCAGCCATGATCGATCTCCCTATGATCGGTTCGGGTTAGGCCCCTTTCGATGCTGGAACATCGTCTGGGGCCGTTGCATTTTGTGTGCAAGTGTGTTTACATTGCATCAATTGAATTTTAATGTCAACTGCACACAAAGAAACACAATGGCAAAAACATCAGCTCTATCCGTCCGGGTTTCAGACGAAATTAAAGAAGCCATAGAGAAAGCGGCGAAAGAAGACGACAGATCTGTGGCGTCCTACGTCGAGCGTGTCATAACGCAGCATTTAAAAGAAAAAGGTTATTTACCGAAATAGGGACTCGACAACCTCAATCGGGGTTGGTTGATTACCTCCAAAATAACAATTTTGGGGGAAGCTATGAATTTTGATAATCTTGACTATCTTTATGAAGATGTGAAGGTTTTCGGCTGCAAACATCACATTGAGAACTGCGATAAATTTTATGCCGCCGCAAAAGAATGGGCTGAATGGGGGCTAATCGAGGATAATATTTTCACCAAGCTCAAGAAAGAGCCTAAAAATAAACATGACCCATATGCTATTCAGGTCATAGGCGAATGGCGGGATCAAGATGAAAATAAATTTAAAGGCGTAATAGGGTATTTGCCAAAACAAATAGCCTATGCCTTAGGCCAAAATTTAGATGAAAAAGACAAAATATATGCTGAATTTGTTTCAATAGGACCACATGATGAATTCGGATACGATATTATAGTCAACATACTTGTGAAATATTCTGATTTTTGACATCACATCACGGCCCGAAGATAAAACTCTTATTCTCACCATGGGCAAATCTTATAGTGCCCTCGCCAGCCAACACCGAGGCACCAGCAGCGGTTGGCCGCGTCATCGACGCCATGCCGCTGCGCCCGTCGCTACACTTGACCAGGAAGACAACCGTATAGCTTGCCCAGTTCGGAAACGCGCCCGAACAGGTCACACCATGATCAGTGAGCGAGAATTTTCCATTGGACACATTGTAAGCGTCACCAGTGATCAGGCCAGAACCATGCTTGCCGGACGCATCGACCCATGCTGTTTTCACCGAAACACAGCCGCACAGAACAATGCACGGAATAGCCAGCAACATTTTTTTCATGACGCCCCACTTGTTTGCAAAAAATGCAAAAAACTAACCCGTGCAAAAATTGCACGGGTTGGCGCGGCACGTCAATCGTCAATCAAAACGGATCCCGGTCATACTCCGGCCCGTCAGCTTTCTCATCCGCGCGCCAAGCAGGCTTGATTAAAATACCCGTGTAAACCGTGCCATTGGATCGCGTCCGCACAAATTGCTTCATGGTGCCATCTGGCCCGCGCCAGGTCTTTTTAGCGCGGTCTGGCAGGCGCTTGTTGAAGGTGTTAGCGTGGAATTCGGCCAAGCCTTCCTGTTTGGCATAGCGCTCATAGGCTTTGAACAGCTCTGGCGGAGTTGCTCTATCGTCGGGGTTGCCGCTCACCACGCACGCATGGCGGATGAAGGAACCAATCGGGTCGCTTTCCTCGCGGTATTCGGATGTCGCGTCCTTGATGCCCTGCGGCTCTTGCAGGCCACCTTCCAGATAGGCGATTGCGCCCGCAACCATCCATGCGAAAATGCCGTTGCGTTCTTCGCGCAGTTTGCGCGGCAGGTCACGGTCTACATGCTCTTCCGGGATTTGGATTTCCCACGGCACCAGCTTAACGCGCCGCCAGATGCCGTCTGAATCGTCCTTGATGATCGGCTTATGGTTGCCCGACAGGATGATTTTGAACTGCGGAATGAGATCAAAGAACTCCTGATTGAGTTTGCGCACGGGGATCGGCTCACCACCCGTCAGCGATTTGATCAGTGCATCTTTCAGCTGCACACCCATTTCCGGCTCCGAGGCTGACACCAGCCGCACCCCGGGCAGGCGCGCAAGGTCTGGTGTTGCCTCGGCACCAGAGCGGCGCTTTTCCCCGGCAAAACTGTCGATCGACATGCTGGAGGCATAATCGGCCAGAATATCCACCATCAGATCAACAAACGTCGATTTGCCGTTGCGGCCCGAACCATAGAAAAACAGCAGGCATTGTTCACCCGTCATGCCTAGCAGGCAATAGCCGAGATAGCGTTGCAGAAAGTTGCGATACTCGACATTCGGCATGACGTATTTCAGAAATTCGCGGAAGGTCGGGCAATCTTCATCCGGGGTGAAATCGACTTCAGCCATTTTCGAAATCAAATCTTCCGGCTTGTGCTTGTCCAGCCGGATTTTCCAGCGGCGCATACCTTCGACCACCCGGCAGTAAAACCGCAGTGTGCCGCTCTGGCAATTGATGGCGTAGAGATCCGTGTTGAGGTCTTTGACTTCCAGTGAGCAATAAGGCGTGGCCTCTTGCAACATGTTGTTGATCTTCGATGTGCCGGCTGCACTTTTGGCATGGCTGTGGCGCGATGACATACGGCCTTTTCGGGATTCGGAGACCGCATCCATGGCTTCAACCATGGCCTCAAGCTCGGCATATTCGGCATATTGCTCTGGCGTCCATGAGGATGTGGCATCCACCATTTTGCGCTTTGACCGTTCCGCATCCTTGCCGATCTTGATCTTGTCTTTGATAGATTGGTGCAGCACATGGGTTTCCTCTGGCCATTCGGCTTTTGGTCTGCCCAATATTGTATTTTGGCGTTCCGCCTCTTTCATGGCAGCGATCAGCGCGTCCAATTCGGCCAGGCGATCATCATCCACCGTTTCCGCCGTCTTTGGCGGGCGTCCCATCTCTTGCAGTTTCTTTTGCGCCTCGCGGCCAGCCTCAATGGCCGCCTGTTCCTTGGCCGAGCAATCCAGCATGATCGCTTCATCATCGATCAATTCAGCAGTGCGATGGGCAAACCGGCGCACCACGGCACCAGAGGCGTCTTCCATCCAGCGTTGACCATCAAACCCGTGCCAACCCACATGGGTCACATGCCGCAAAAAGCGGCCGTAACGGGTCAGCAGCCGGGTGGCGTTGCCAATATCGGTTTCTGGCAGCGCTGCGCATTCTTCAAGGGTCTCTTCCGGTGAGAGCTCAAGGAAGGATTCCTCATCCTCAGGCTCATCAATTGGCAAGGGGTCCGGGCGACCAGAATAAGACCGGCGCTGCGCTTCAGCATCTTCAAGGATTTTTCGCACCGATTCTGGCAGAACCGGTTTTTTCGGGTCTGTCATAATTCACCCTCGCCAAATCCACATCCGTCGCCGCATTCAACGTCAGCTTCATCAAATGCAGCCTGATCGAACATGTCGACTTGAGACCGTGCCTTTTCGATCAGTTGGGCAACACTATCACGACGATCAAAAACGCCGTTGGTGGCGACTTCTTGTTCATGCCACCACTTTGCGCAGCCGGGATTGCGGCGGATACGCGCCAACCGAACAGCCTTGCCGGTGGCCATGCACAGATCGCAATTGCCTTCCCACGGCTCAAGCTGGAGATCAAAGCTCTGTGTTTTCCAGAATGCCAACACATCCGCCTTACGAATTTTGGCATTTGCCAAAGGATAGACAACCTTGCGCCCATCCTTTTCGGCCCGTTCAAACCCGCGCAAAACCCGCATACCTTCGTCATCACGCAAGCCAATGACCTCAGAATACTGCCCAGCGACCCAGCCAAATGACTCAGCCAGCGCGAACATCGGAAGCAACTTGAGATAGCTTGTGCACCAGCGCTCTTGCCAATTCGGCAGGCGCTTTTTCTTGGCTATGAGCGCCGCGAACGGCTCACCGTTACGACTGGCGCTGTTATAACCAACTTCTTCAAAGCATGGCTTTGTGTCGCGCCATTCCAACCAGCGTATGCGAACGCCGAAATTGAGACCGCACTCATGGACAAAGCGCAGCGATTCTTCGCGCTCTTTGCCTGTGTTGGCAAAACACACCACCACGTCATCAGGCAATTGCCCACCATGCGCAGCAACGATGCGACGAACCATGTCTGCCGAGGTGCGACCGCCAGAAAACGAAATCATGGCAGGGCCGGTGATTTTGAATGGGTCTGTCATGGCTTGCGGGTCCAATAACGATCAATGAGGTAGAAAAAGACAACGAGAATAGCGATCATCCAAATTACAAGCGTGGCCGAGCCAAGCCAAAGCCCGAATATGGATAATTTGATATTGGCAGCGATCTGGCCACCAAAGAAAGCCACCCAAAACGGGACAAACCGAAGGTCAATCATCGTTATCTTCCCCCTGCACCGCCGAAAACGCTTCTGAAAAATCCATATTTGCGGGCGGAAACTGGATCTGGATGTTGAGCCCCGGACGCTCCAGCCGCGCTGCCATGCGGGCAAGACAAGCGGCGGTTTGCACCGGCTCACTATCGCCATCGGCCAGCACCAGCAGATCAGTCACATGCGCCGGAATCTGCATGGCATCATCGGGGCCTTTATCTGGCAAAGGGTCAGCGCCTTGCACCTTCACCCGCTTCCAGCGCCCCGCCGAATCCTGCTTTTTCAAGGTTGGGTGGTAAAAATCCGACGCCGGATCGCGCGGCCCGGCGAGATTGCCAATGTCGCCGGCGGCGCAATAGAACGTATCTTCGCGCCAGCCTTCTGGCCCGGCCCATGCGGCGGGGTTTTCAATGCCCTCGCCCACCACCCAGCGCGTGGCGTACAAATCGCCAAACACCGGCAGGATTGAGCCTTTCTTTGCCCCATGCATCTTTTTGGATGATAGCTTTTTGCCATCCTGATCGATCAGCACAGGCCGAAATTTCGGCTTGGCATCAAGATCAATCCATATCTGCTGGCTGCCGGTGATTTTCCCATCCAGATTGACAAACGGAATAGACATGGCCGCACCGGTATAGATAGCGATGGGTCGCTTGAAATCATCGATGCCGTGGTAATAGGTGCAACGCGGCCAATAGCGGATATGCTCAAACACACCATCGTGCGGCCAAAAGCCGGTGCGCAGCCGCATATATCGGCGGATTAGCGCATATCCTTCCGCCTCACGCTCACCGGCAGCCACGCAATCCAGCGCATTGAGCCAGAGGTTGCGGCCCAGCGTGACCGCTTCCTGACGCTTCTTTTCGGCCACAGCATCACGTTTAGTCCGCTCTTGGTCGGCGTCTTGCAATGCCTTTGCTGTGCGTCTTTCGCGGGCCTCGCGCTCTTCTTTTGTCTCAACCTTTCCAGCCTCAGGAATCGCTTCAACCAAAGCTTCAGAGCAGGCAATAAGAAATTCCGACCAATTGCGAAGATCATAACGTCGCCATTTTGCAATCAGGCCGATTCCATCACGTCCGCCGCCACAATTTCGGCAATTGAATACGCCCTTGCCACGGTTGACCGAAAAACGATCTACGCCATCAAGACATGTCGGGCATGGCCCTTGATATTCCGTGCCACTTTTGGGCAATGGAATTTCTAAAAGATCAGCTGCCCTAGAAACGGAAACAGTCTTGGCCCGCTCAATAAAATCCTTAATGATAGGGTCTAGCTCACGTCGTGTCATTCCGCAGCCTCCCGCACCACCATCAATTCCGGGCAGTTTGCCGCGACAATGGCGTCATAGGGCAGCGGCGATACGCTGTTGCCAACGCAGGAAACCTGCACCGATTTCGAGAAATTCACCCAGACAGGATCACCACCGGATTCAGGCACGCTCCAGACGCCATCAATGATGTAGTCTGGTGGAAAGCCTTGCGCGTTATACAGTTCGCGCGGCGTCAACATGCGGATCCCGATGTCAACCACGACAAAGGTCTGGCCATCAATATCGAGTGTTACAAACTCACGATCATCCCAGAACCCATAAGAGCGCATGAAGTCGGCAACCTGGCGGGCGCGGTCCTCATGTTCGGGCGAAAACGGCGGCGCAGACAATCCCGCCTCGACATGGCCAAAGCGGTCTTTCGTCGTCACGGTGTGCATCGGCTCATCTGCGCGCGCGCCGTTGCCGGTCCCGTAGTATTTTTGCAGGTAGGGAGCCACCAGTTGCGATTTTCCGGCACCATCGGCCATGACTGTGGCAGACGGCTGATCAATGGCGTGACCCGTGGATGTGCCAAACTGCCGGGCGATGAAGGCCGAAACAGCACCTTGCTGCGATCCGGTCCCTGTCACGGTGGACAGCGGCTCATCTGCCGCCCTGCCCGGATTCACACCACCGTCGCGACTTCTGGCTTTGTTATGCTGGGCGATGAATGCGCAGGCGACCTGATTTTGATCCTTGGAATTGGCGCATATCGTGTGGTGCGGCTGCTCAACCGAGCGCGAAGCACCACCCTGTTGGGCATAGGTCAGCACCGGCGCTATAACAGCATGACGGTTTTCCGTCGTGACGGTTGCAAGCGGCTGCGAAAGCTCGGATGTGCGTTCTGCCCTGCCATCCGTATGGCTGTAATAGGAGGCGATGTGCGGTGCGACCACCGCCTTTTCACCACGGTTTGCACCGGTGATCGTATTGAGTGGCGCATCAACATCCTCAAGCCGGGCACCGTGGGCGAGGTTGACGATAAACGGACGTTCAGCATCCAGCACATAGCGCTTCATGCCCCGCGCTACCCGCGCCATCGTCGCATTGGCCAGCGGACGCACGGAACGAAGCCGATGCTTTTCCATGATCTGCTCTGATGTGTCGAAAATCGACGGACAGGCCAGCGTCCAGTCAATGCATTCCGCCGCCGTGCGCCATGCCAGTTTTTTTCCGGCAATCACATCCGGGTCATCCGGCGCACCGTGGGTCGGCTGTGGCCAGACAATCGGCTTTCCGTCAAATCGGATAATCAAAAACAGCCGCTTGCGAATGGTCGGCGCACCAAAATCGCAAGCCCGCAATTCCCGAAACTCTATCTTGCCGCCAAGCTTTTTGATGGCCTTGCTCCACGCTGCAAATGTCTCGCCGCGCCGGTCTGGATCTGGCAGCAAGCCCTTTCCCGTTTGCAGCAGCGGGCCCCAATCCTTCCATTCCTCGACATTTTCCATGGTCACGACATCGACCTTGCCGCCGCTTTTCTGAATCCGTTCAATCCAGCCTGGAATGATCCAGGCGAGATCACGAATGCTGCGCTCAACGGGCTTGCCGCCTTTGGCCTTTGAGAAATGTTTGCAATCCGGGCTAAAGTGCATCAGCCCGATATGCCGACCACGCAGATAGTCGAGCGGATCAACGCGATATACGTTTTCCGAAAGATGCAGGGTTTGCGGGTGGTTGGCCGCATGTAGAGCCAGCGCTGCCGGGTTATGATTGATGGCAATATCTGGCGAACGACCAAGCGCCATTTCAATGCCGGTCGAAGCGCCACCACCACCGGCAAAGCTGTCAACGATCAGCGGGCGGGCAGATGATGCTGTAGGCTGGGGGGTGGATGGCTGGAAATCATCCAGCGAAAGAACCATACTCATCATACGCCTCCCTTTTTCCAAACGCCGCCGTAATCAACAACAATCGAACGCACAGACTCTTCATCGCCAACAAAGACTGGAGGCTGCGAACGACCTGAAAAAATGGAAATAAAGACCATTCCTGTTCTGTTTATTTCTGCTAACTCTTCAGCCGAAAGTTGCCAGCACGAAACCGAGCAATAACCATTGGTAAACGTGTAAAGATCACGCACGGTTTCTTCCTGCCCAGGAGGAGCGCGCAAGACCATGTTTTGTCCTGGGAATGAAACAGGTTCACCCATCACACCACCTCGCCACGCAATTCGCGCAGCTCATTGAAGCTGGCACGGCGGATTCGGCCTTGGGCCAGCAGGGTATGCGCCAGATCCTTGAGCTGGGTGTGGTCACGGTCAAACAGGCCGAAGTCGATCAGGCACGCCGTGCCATCACGCCACCCGCGCAGACCTGCCACGTTGGTGACAATCCGGAATGTTCGGCCATCGCGGAATGTGTCTGTGCGGATGCCCATCTCGCGGGCGAGGTGCGCGGCAGCGTCCATGTTGGGGGCGATGATCAATGTGATCTTCTCAAACTCACGCACAGAATCACGCATGGGCCACCTCTGGAAACAGAGCCAGCGCCAACGCGCGTCCATCATCGGTAACGGTCCATGTTGCCGTGCGACCGCCACGGCCAGAGCGCAGACACACCACCAACCCACGGCTTTTCAGACCCGAGAGGCACGGATGGGCCGAGCCTGCCCCTAAATCCGCCCGCTCTTCCATCTCGGCATAGGAAATCGTCAACGGACCGTCTGAATCGGCAAAAACCCGCAATAATCTGATAAAACTCTCAGGCATATCGCGATCCTTGGCTTTAATTCGGGCGGCAGGCACTCTCTCTTCACCCGCCAGCCACACGGAATGGGTCTGCCGACCCAACTGCGCGACATGCGATAGCGGCAAGCCTGTGGCTTGCTTGATCACCGTGGCAGACGCCTTCCGCTCTTGCGCCAATCGGGCAAACAAGCTCTTGTCCGCATCACTCAAAGCCGCAAAGGCCTCTGGCGACATTTTTACCGGGGTTTGAAAGCTGAAAATTGCAAGTTCTGTCATGACCACCTCGGTTGTCTGCGCTCTGGCTTTGCCGGTTGCGGGGTGAGTAAATTGGGAAATTGCGTAACTGCGGAGGGTTCGGGCGCGGGCGCATCAACAGCATCGGCCCATCGCTTGGTGTGCCACGCCTGCAGCCGCGCAATGTGGGCGGCGTAATCCATGTTGAAATGTCGGCGCACCCGCTCTTCGCGCCACATCTGTTCAAACAGAGATCCGGGGCGGTACCATTGGTTGATCACCTTGGCATCGGTAGGGATGGCCGCGATGTCAGAAACCTCATGGGCGATTTTTGCCCAAGCAGGGACCAGGTCCAGATCGCAAAGAAAGAGATCAATGGCGGCTTTCTGCGGGTTGTCGGTAGCTATATAGAGTGTGGGTGCCGTCATGATGCCTGTCCCGCAAACAGTGGCAAGCTGCCCACAACGGGCTTAGACTTGCGCTTGACACCCCATTCCGCTTCGATCCGCGCTTTCGCAATCTCGGCATATTCGGCATTCAGCTCGATCAGAGCCGCCAACCGGCCATGGCGCAGTGCCACAAGCGCCGTTGTGCCAGCGCCGCCGAATGGATCCAGCACAAGCCCACCCTTTGGGCAGCCGGCCAAAATGCAGCGCTCGGCAAGCTCTGGCGGGAATGTTGCAAAGTGAGCCTCGGAAAATGGCTTGGTTGCCATTTCCCACACACTTAAGGGCGCTGGTTCATAGTTGCGGAGGTAGCGGCCATTGGCCTGCTGTTCCTCCTTTGACATACCGTCCCAGCGGTTGGCAAAACCTTCGTGTTCGCGGGCATGGCCGCGCTGCTTTGGCGTCGTGTCGATGGTTTTACCAGCTTCACGACCGGAGCAATGATGGCTGCCGTGGCCACCAGCACCAGTATCCCAGCCGTCTGGCATCTTGACCTTTGCCTGACGTTCGGTTTTTGCACCAATGCGCACTGTCTCGGCATCATAAAACGAGCCGATCCGAACCCAGCGCACACCCTGCTCATCGGGCTTGGTAATCAGCCCACAGCGCTCGGACAAATCCGGGAAAAAGGAAATCTCGCCGGTATCCCGCGCCCGCCACACATCACCTGTCGCTGTCTTCGTCAGCATGAAGATTTTTTCGTGCGCCGAGGATGGACGATAAGCCCCGGAACTATCCGGCATGGGATTTGTCTTGCCCCAGATGATTTCAGAGCGCACCCACCAGCCCGCGTCTTGCAACGCAATCGCCAGCCGGTTCGGAATCATGCACAGGTCTTTGGATTTTATGCCGCCGCCGATGGTCGAGAAAGGCTTATCGCGGAATGTGCGGTCATCGTTGCCCGCTGTTTTCGTGTCCGATGCGCTGCGGCCGTTCGGCGCGGTGGCGTAGCAATCACCATAATTGATCCAGCATGTGCCAGTGGGTTTCAAAACCCGGCGCACCTCTTCGAACACCGCCACCATAACGGCAAGATGCTCTGCCAAGGTCGGTTCCAGCCCGATCTGGCGATCAAATCGTGCAGCACCACACTTATGACAAAACGCTCCCGCGAAACGCCCGGCATGTGTCTGCACGTTCCCCTTGTTTCCAGTTGATCCACCATCTTTTGGCGGTGAATGATCACAGGATGGGTCACCACCCTCCCATGTTGCCGTCCCGTAATCGCGCAGACCCCAATAGGGTGGCGAAGTTACAACGCAATCCACGCTGTTTTCCGGCAAGCCCCGCAGCACATCAATGCAATCACCGGGATAAAGCGTTACGCGCCCGTCGAGAAACTGGATCATGGAGCGGCCCCCACCAGTTCGTAAATCGATGGCGCTTTGCCAGCACTTCCCTGCACGACTCTCCGCAAGTGACCACGCGCACACAGCGACCGAAGCGAAGACCAGACAACAGCCTTATCGACACCAATTTCACGGCCAATGGCACCCATGCCAATCGAAATCGGGCCAGGTGGCTGGCTGCGGAACCATTCCAGCACCGCTTGCTGCCTAGGCCCCATACTGCGGATGCCGCCACGAACGCATGCATGAAAACCGTCAAAATCCTGCGGGGTATCACCATCAAACACAGCATCAATCAAGCCACCAGCAACAACCGCCTTGATAATGGCAGCCGCAACATGCTGCGGCCCGCAGCCATAACGCTGACCCAAGGACCGCAACTCAGAAACAACAACATTATCCGCGACTGACAGATAAATCGGATGGCCGCACATATCATCTTGCACGGGCAAGGGGCCGATGGTCACAGATGCAATATTATGGCCGCCCAGATCCAGTGCGTAACCTTGATACCGACCGGATTTAATCGTCAGGCCAACAGGCTTGAGCTTGCTGCGCAACTTCGAAATATGGGAGTGAATAATCGTGCTCAGAGGCTCGGCATCCACCTCATAGATGGACTCAATCAGGTAATCACCCGAGACCGCCCGCCCTTTTGCCGCTAGCAACACGGCCAGAATTTGCGCTTCACGCCGCGGCATTTTCACACGCCAATCCGGCCCAGCCAGCAACCCGGCCAATTCATCAAACTGAATGGTCGCCTCTGTCATGCCGCCCTCGCCTTGAAAACAACAAGCCGATGCTTCGCGCACCATGGCGACAAATCCGGCGTTTCCGCACCGCATCTAAGCGTATCTGGACCGGATACCGCGTCGAAGGCGGCGAGGATGAATTTGCATTGGCCGCTGGCCAAATCCGCAAAAGCCACTGGCTGCTGATCTGGCAATCGAAAACGGTCCAGATCACGCTTGTTTGCCACACCATCCAGCAAATCTTCAAACACAGATTTTTCCACTGGCGGCGCTGGCGGCTTGGGTGGCCTGCCAATCTTGGCAGGCGCAGGCACCACAGATTTCACCGGCTTTGGCTTCGCAACTTTCACCGGCTTTGGCTTCGCAACGCGCACAGTCACACTATTGCGCCGACCCGGAAACAGATCCCGGTGGCGCGATGTAATCCCGATAACGGCATTGCGCGTGAGGCCCATAGCGCAGGCAATCTGTGCCGCAGAATCGCCCTTGTTCCACATTCCCGCCGCTCTCTTGATCATCGGCTCGGTCCATGTGGTCATGATTGCACCTCATGCGACTGACGGCATGTGCCGCACCAACGCTCGGCAATCTCCGCAACCGTCAACACCGCCTGGCAATGAGGGCAATGCGCGCTGTCACGCGGGCGCAAATACGAGGCTGGCTTGTTGGCAGCCAGAGACAATTCCCGCAGATGGCGGCGGTTGGCGCGCTCAATCATTTCTTCAACCGGGGTCATAGGCTCACCCCCGCGCGCACCAGCGTGTCACGGATGATGGCAATAACGCCCTCGCCTTTCGGGCCAATTGAGCGCTTTTCGCTCTCATCAATGTGGTTGTCAGCCGCCGCCACCCGATACGCCTCAACGAACATGGCAACAGCGGCATTCAGAGTCAGCATGTCGTCAGCCGTGGGCAAACTCATGGGTGGAAGTTCTGCGGCATCATCCTTGACCAGCTTGTAGCCCAGAATCCGCGCCATCTGCTCAGTTATGATCGGGGCACCAGCCTCAAGATCAGCCTCAACCGCCACATCAATGCCGATAAACTTTTCCATGTTTTCCGGCGCGGTGGATGCATAGACGGACAGCGCTGGTGCCTTGACGCGGGTCACATGCTGAAAGTTCTCAGCAGTGCCTGCCGCCTTGATTGCGCGGCGGGTTGCACCCTTCAAAGCCGATGCTTGATTATCGTTAATTGCGCGCACGTTTCCCTCCTCAAGTGTCAAGGAAATATTTTCGCCATTTATTTTCGTGAACCGCCCCGCCCCGTTGGATAAAACCAAAACAGAAACAAGGACTTAACTTTAGCTACCGCTTATTGAGGGGATGATATGACCACCACCCGGAAAAACACTGCCCGAACCGGGAACCCCCAGCCCGGGCAGGATCACAAATCCGGGAACCCCCAGCCTTGTGAGAAGTTGGCGCAGGCCGATTGCCAGAGCCCGCGCGGGAGGAACGATCACCCACTTGAACATGAAGCTGCAAGCTTGCAGTGTCCTTCAATTGAAGAAACCGAGAAAGATAACGACGATGCAACCGACGACTGAAAGCGACAGCCAATTGAGCGGACGCCTTATGGCTTACGAAATCCTGTTTGCGCAGCTCATTTCGGAACGCCCGGACCGCGATGCTTTTCTGACGAAAGCGGAACAGAGAATCAGCGCAATGGAGATCACATTGATCGAAATGCTTCCATGAGAGGAAAGCTACACGGTAAACCTTGCGGAGGCGGCCAGAATGACGATCGATGAACTCAGGGTTCAGATTCTCAAAACCAGCCCGAAGTAGCCGAAACCCTCGGCTCAACTGATCATGATTGACGTGAGAATATCGTGTCAGCAGCCGCTCACATCGTTTCAAATCTGAGAAAATCATTCGGCAGCCTCCAAACAGACAGCCTTGGCGGCAAGCCATGACAGCGAAATTCCTTCCACTCCTTGAGTGGCGGCAGCATCAACAATTCGATGCCAGTGCTTTGGCGCAATACTCTCACGCCGGCGCATTTTTCGAGCGGCCTCATAACCGCAACCAATAGCGACCGCGAAATCCGCAATGGTCGGCCATTGGTCAATTAGCTCTGAAATTGTTGAAACCGTTTTGCTCATAATTGGATTGTACAAAATGTACGAATTTTCCGCAAGTCAAAATCGTACACCTTGGACGATAAAAATCGTCCATAAAGTACGCATGATGGAGCCGAAAGATAGATTGCGAGAAGCGCGGGCCAAGGCTGGCTACAAGACACCCACTGATGCCGCTCGCGCGCACCCGCGATCAATAAATGTAAATACACTGATCAGCCATGAAAATGGCAATCGCGACATCTCCCGCAAGTCGGCCCTTAAATATGCAGAAATATTCGGCGTTGAAGCCGGTTGGATTCTCTATGCTGAGAATGGCAATCCCGAGCGCGGCGATGTTGAAGTTCCGTTACTTTCGCTTGTCAGTGCCGGGAATCTGAGAGATCAACCATCTGTGACTGCCGCTGATGTAATCGGGCATATCAAAGTGGCAGACCTAGCAAAAGGCGACTGGATAGCTCTACAAGTTGACGGCGATTCCATGGACAGAATAGCTCCACCCGGATCAATCATCATGGTTGATAGATCAGATCATCATCTCATTGATGGGAAATATTATATTTTTTCTCTGGCCAGCGGCGAAGCGACATTCAAAAGATGGCGCAAATCCCCTGCCAGACTTCAACCCTACTCAACCAATCCTGATCATATGTCCATTCCAGCAAGCCTAGATGATCTCTATATCTTCGGGCGCGTCAAACGCGTTATCCAAGATATTTAAACCGTACAAATCTATATCATAAACACGAGTTTGGTCTTTCGATCAATTTCGTACAAACTGTACTTGACTGCTAATCGTACATAACGTACGTTTCCGTGCATCAACCGCCGCCCAACGGTTGATACCCTACTGCCCGCCGCCTCTTCCCCCAATCGATCCACCGGGGTGGCGGGCAACCGGGCTCTCACGGAGAGTGAACAATGCATTACCCATCACTTATGCCAGTGATTGCGCCATTGTGCGCATTTTCAGATAAGCATGATTTGAGCCCCCGCCGCGCGCTGGCTTTCGTATCCCGTCACCAGATTGCTTTCATGCTGCCTTGCGCTTGCGCCATCGGCTTCATGATCGCCTGCACGATCTGAGGTGGTCAATGAGCCCCGAAGAGATTGACGCCCTGATCCGCGAAAACCACCGCCTGAAAATGCTGATTGTCCGGGCATTTCGCGAACTGGACCCCCACACAGAGATCGACACCAACAGCGATATGGATGCACTTTCCACCTTGCCGTGGAACGTCCGCAACCAGATCCGCCATAAAGCGCTGGAGGCTGCCCAATGATGGACATTCTTCGTGATGTTGCGATGGCGTTTAGCCATACGTTTGTCTGGATCAGCTTTCTGATCTGCGCCGTAATTATCATTTGGCAATTCAGCATCAACAGCCACTTGCGCACCCAGCTGCACGATTTGCGTGAGCTGACAGCAATTGCCAATGGCGCGCTGGAATATGCGGGTCGTTGCGGAGATGGCCACGACGGCGCGCGGCATTTCCTATGGTGTTTTCGGTTTTCTCCAGCCGAGTTGGAAACAAGGTTTCCGTCATGGCCAGTATTCAGAAACCGTTTTGTAGAGAAAGCTATGAGGGCCAGATCATGAGCGGAAACCAATGGTACAACAGCCCTGGCACACACGGCTTTACGCAGACAAACGGCAAAAACACCAAAGCTTTCGACAATGCAAAGCACAGGCTGGCCGTTCTCTCGCTATTCTGGTTCTCGATTGCGCTTTTATCTTTCGTATTCTGGACTTTCTTCAGCTTCAAGCCTGACGCCCCCATCATCATGTGGGTTGGTACTATCTGCGGAACGGTTTGCCGCGTTGGCTTTATCATTCTGAATGCGCTTGAAGGGATAGACCTATGACGTGCCCCGCACCAAAACCCGTGCCATGTTTTCGCGCCGATGGCACCACATTCGACCTTATCTCTCCCCACCCCAGCGAAATCAGCGTTGAGACAATTGCTGGGCCTCTTTCACGCATCAATCGCTTCAATGGCACGTCCTACGCTGGCTATAGCGTGGCACAGCATTGCGTCATGGGCGCAGAAGCGTTGTTGAATGAAGGCGCAGAGCCTATCGTTGCGGCATTTTTCCTGCTGCATGATGCGCATGAAGCATTGCTTGGCGATTGGACCCGACCAGCGCAGGATGCGATTATTGCGAGAATGTGCGTCATTGCAAATGACAGCACCACGGCCATCGTTTTCAAAAACGCGATGTTTTCGCTGAAATGCGATTGGGATGCTGCCATCTATTCCGCTTTTGACCTGCCACGGCCCGCGATATGGACCAAGGCAGATACAGCAGCCGTCAAGCGCATGGATAACATGATGCTTGCCGCCGAGGCGCGGGCGCTGTTTCCGCTCGGCCACGAACTCTATCCGCTGGCCAAATTCCCGCAGCCAAAACTGCGCGGTGCCATCACCCCATGGGGTGCGGCCAAAGCCGAAGAGAGATTCATCAATCTCGCCAGCCAGCTCATCGGCCAAGACCGCATTGACGCCGCCCGGCTGAACCACCTCGCCCACATTTCAAAACCGGCCAAACGCCGGTAAACTGGAGGATTTTCCAGCATGAACGAGATCAGAGACAAGATTGCGCAAGCGGTCGAACACGCCGAAACGGCAGGTGCGTGATGGCAAAAAAAGCGCAAACCGTAACGATGAAACGCCATCGCGATGGCAGCATCACGCTGAAATCGACGGGCGGGTACGATCTTCGCAGACTCGGCATTCCGGTAAAAGCCGCGCCGCCCAAAAAGGCAGGTGAATGATGGCCGACAAAACCAAAATCGAATGGACCGATGCCACATGGAACCCGATCACGGGTTGCTCTATCGTCTCGCCGGGCTGCAAAAACTGCTATGCCATGAAGCTGGCGGGCACCCGCATGAAACATCACGCAAGCCGCGCCGGGTTGACCAACCCGAGTAAATCCGGGCCGGTCTGGAACGGTCAGGTACGGTTTAACGAGCAATGGCTTTTGCAGCCGTTGCAACAGTGGAAAAAGCCGCGCATGATTTTCGTTTGCGCGCATAGCGATCTGTTTGCCGAGGGCGTGAAAGACGAATGGCTTGACCAGATTTTTGCCGTCATGGCGCTGGCACCGCATCACACGTTTCAAGTGCTGACCAAGAGGCCGGAGCGGATGCGGGATTATTTGACACGGGGGCGGTGGCGTCCGGTTCTTGATTTCGGACAAGATGAACGCCCATCCTATTGGATTGCAGAAGCCGCAGGAAAGTTATGGTCACGCCTGCCGTCGAAGAACATCACAGTTCCTAATCACGTCCGCACTTTTGGCCAAGAGGCGCACTTTCAGCGCAGCATCAAGAGCGAATCCTTATGGCCCTTGCCAAACGTCTGGCTTGGCGTATCCGTCGAAGATCAACGCCGGGCTGATGAGCGCATTCCGATCCTGCTCGACACGCCCGCCGCCATCAGATGGATCAGTGCAGAGCCGCTGTTGGGGCCAGTTGATATTAGCCGATGGACCGCATCTGCCAACGTGACCTGCAAGGCTTGTCAGAAGCAGTTTTGGCTACATGAAGCCGATCCCTGTCAACATCAAGAGACTGGGGACGGATGGACACTCGCCTGCCCTCAATGCAGTGCGTGTGTGTGCAAACCAGCATGGACCGAGGCCGATGCGCGGACGATGGACATGCAACCGCCCGAACATTGGATAGACCGTAAGGTTGGTCGGTTTAGTAAAGTCCATCCAACCATTGAAGTCAGATCAATGATTGATTGGGTAGTGTCAGGCGGCGAAAGCGGCCTGAACGCCCGCCCCATGCATCCAGATTGGGCCAGATCGTTGCGCGATCAGTGCGCAGCCGCAGGGGTTCCATTTCTATTCAAACAATGGGGTGCGCATCTGGGCGGCATGGCCGAGGACCACGGTGACGGCGTTTTCTTCAACGCGGCTTCATCCAGCAAACATGATCGATGGTTGAAGAAAAGCGAAAATTTTGACTGGTTCGATGGCTTGGATGCCAATGCAAACGGCCCGATGTGGCTGAAGGTCAAGAAAAGTGAAGCCGGTCGCCTGCTCGACGGTGTCGAACACAATAGCTTTCCCGCACGGAGGGCTGTGTAATGGCCGGTTCCGTCAACAAAGTGATCTTGGTCGGCTACCTCGGCGCTGATCCCGAAATCCGCCACACCCAGGGCGGTGCGGGCGTTGCCACATTCCGCGTTGCCACATCCGAGAGCTGGCGCGACCGCAACAGCGGTGAGCGCAAGGAAAAGACCGAGTGGCACACGGTGGTGATTTTCACCGAAGGTCTGGTGAAGGTTGCCGAGCAATACCTGAAAAAGGGCGCTCACGTTTACATCGAAGGCAAGCTGCAGACCCGCAAATGGCAGGGCCAGGACGGCGCAGACCGCTACACCACCGAGATTGTGCTGAATGGCTTCAACGCCACCCTCACCATGCTGGGCGGTAACCCTTCCAATCGCCCGCCACCAGCTTCCAGCGCCGATGATTATGGCCAGAGCCGCGACACCGTCAGCCGCACCAATTCATCCACCAGCGGCGGGTTTAGCCGCGATTTGGACGATGACATTCCATTCTGAGAGCGGACTTCTAACCCCAAAACGCCAACAAATGAGGTGACTTATGGCAATTATTCGAGATCCCAGTGTCCTTATTGGTTCGCTGGAACAAGGCCAGCTCCACAAGGATCTTGCCGAACACATCAAGGACACCATCGTTAAGCTGCAGGACCTGACGGGCGATAACCCGAAGGCCAGAGCCAAGGGCAGCGTTACCATCAAGCTCGATCTTGCCGTGCAAGACGGGCGCATCGAGTTTGATGCCAGCGTGACGGCCAAGACACCAAAACCGCCGCGCCGCTCCACCGTGTACTTCCTCACAGACGAGGCAGAAATCAGCACCGTGCATCCGCGCCAAAGCGACATGTTCGGCGGGCCCAACGCTGTCACCGCCCGCGATAGCGCCTGATCCTCAACGGGCACAGCAAAAACAACCTCACCTGAAAGGAAAGTCTCATGACCGAATTTGTTGATGCATCCAGCGACCAACGCACCACCAACAATACAATGCGGCACCAATACCGCGTGCTTTCTGACAAAGAAAAAGAGTTGATGTCATCCGTTAAATCGTGCGGCGAAGAACTTCTGACCATCATTTCAGAATGCGGCAATAGCCGGGAACTCTCCATTGCCAAAACCAAGACGGAAGAAGCCGTGATGTGGGCCGTGAAACACATCACAGCCTGATCCGCTCTGGTTCCCGCACGTCATCATGCGTGCGGTTATCCGAACGGACCAGCAAAGGAGCAAACCGTGGACGCGCAGAACTTGAATCCTATCTCAATTATTCCCAACGGGGCAGACGGCATTGATCGCATTGTCGAAATGGCAAAAGCAGCCAACGCCACAACATTTCAGGTTATCAGCACTGCTGGCCTTGGCGATGGCTTGCCAGAACAGGTGCTTTTGGCGGTTGATGCCAGGAGCGGCAATATCAAGGCCCTCAAAGACCAGATCGAAGCCTACCGCCAAGGCCCCAAGCGGCGCACGGGCAAAGCCAGCGCAACCACGCTGGACAGCTTTATTGATCTGCTCAAACGCCATGCGACAGACACGGAAACAGCCGTCTTTGCCTCAACCACCTATCCCGCGCTCGAATTGACCGCTGTTGTCAATTACCACACCACTGGAAAAGTGGCTGGGCACACAGACCACCGTATCAGCTATGCATTCCCGATCACCCCGGAAATGAAAGCATGGTTGCAGAAGAACGGGGAATCCTTCTCGCAAGGCGAATTTGCGGAATGGCTGGACGAACATTGCGCCGACCTCGCAGAAGCCGAGGAAGGCGAGAAGCTGCAATATGAAGTGCTGTTCAAAGAGCGTTTTGCCGACCCTGCCCGCCTGATTGAGCTTTCCCGCGATCTGGAGATCTCGGTCGGCGGCAAGGTAAAGCAAAATATCCGGCTTGCCTCTGGCGAACGCTCACTGGTGTTTGAAGAAACGCACAGCGACAGCAACGGCCAGCCTATCAGCATTCCCGGCTTGTTCATGCTCTCCATTCCCGCGTGGGTGGATGGCGTGCCGGTGCGTATCCCTGCCCGTCTGCGGTACCGCGTGCGCGGTGGCGAGATTTCTTGGTCCTACCAGCTCTATCGCCCCGACATCGCATTGCGCGACCAGGTGAAGAAGGATCTGGAAACGGTTGCTGAGAATACCGGTCTGCCGGTGTTCGAAGGCAAGCCTGAAGCATCAGTATAAGGGCCTGATGCGATGATCTCACTCGCCAGCAATCCCGCAGTAATTGACCCAAAGACCACGCTGACAGCGGCCCAGCAGCAAGCCTTGCTGGCCATCCGCCAGTATCGGTTCAATGGGGAAAGTCGGCGTTGCTGGCGAGTGGGTGGCGACCTGATCGCCAAGCCCACCATTGCCGCCCTGATCAAGCATGAATTGGTGCGAAATCGCGGCGGGCAAAATCCATTGACCTTAACCACAGCTGGTGAGCTTGCCAGCGATAAGCTGAAAGGCTGAGATGATGAGTGTGACAAGACGGTATACATTCAAGCTGTATCCAAACTCAGCCCAGCTTATTGCGCTTCAAGAGCAGGCCGTATTATGCGCCCGCCTATGGAATGCTGCACTTGAACAGCGCGAAATCCAGTGGGCGCATGAGTGCCTGCGCAAAAGCAAGGGTGAGCGAAAAGGATTATCGGGTTTTGATCAACAAAAAGAGCTAAAGTTCATTCGCACCAATGATCCAGCCTATGCGGCCATGTCATCTGGCAGCTTAGAACTCACTATCAAAAATTTAGATCTCGCATTCCAGGCGTTCTTTAAGCGCGCTAAAGCTGGAGCTGGGAAATCCTCCGGTTATCCGCGATACAAATCAGCCAAACATGCCGATACTATTCCACATCGGGATGCATATGGCTGGAAGATAAAGCCAGCAGGCAAACATTTCAAAATTTACGCCAAAGGGATCCCCCACGAGATTAAAGCTCGGGGAAAGTTTCCCACATATCCAATAGAAATTCGCACCATGACTCTTATCAAGCGCGGTGGCGCATGGTGGGCCTCAATCGTTGTGTTTATGGAAGAACGACGCACAGCCGGGGCTATCCCTCTATGTGTTAACATGGATCTTATTGAAAAATTTGCGGAGGTGAAAAACCTCTCAAACGGGGAATGTCTTCCCGGCTTGACTTTGGAATCTTATTCCAAGGAAGAGCAAATCATTCTGCAAAGTCAAAAGGATAAACTCTATTCCAGTGAGAACCTCGACAATTTGCGGGGCGATGACAGTCATGCTTTCCACTATCAAAGCCGGGCGGAGAGTGAGAACCTCGACAATTTGCATAATGACGACAGGCTAACGGGGGAGAGGTGGAGCAACTGTCTTGGTAAAAACCTCGAAAATTTTCAAGACATTAGCAACCAAAAACTCGACGCAATACGATCAAAAACAGATCGTTGCTACAAACGTTTTTCTTACCGCTGGAAACAGCAAATACAAAGGTTTGCGAAACTTAAGGCGAAGCAATCACGCCAAAGAGCGCATCATCTGCACAATTGGTCAGCATTGATCATTGATGCTGCATCTGAGATTCAGATTATCACTCCGCCCATAAAACAACTGGCGCGCTCTGCACGCGGCGATCAACGCAATCATGGCGCAGCCGTGGATATTGTCGCGAAAGTCAACCGGGCAGTTCTGGATTATGCGCCCGCAGCCGCTATCGCCATGCTCGAATACAAAGCAGCCGAAGCGGGAATTCCTATCATTATCCTAAAAAACAACGAGCATCATGCCTTCGTTGGTCAGGACATATCAACCATCGCCAAGATCGAACGCAAAACAAGGCGTCAACTCAAAAAGGACAAAGCAGCATGACTTACGAAATCAAAACACCGATTCTTAAGACAATCGCAGATGGCACACTTGGTGTTTTCAACGAAGCGATCAATGGCAAAGCCGATATCAAACAAGGTGACCTTGCTGTGAGGGCCGCAACATCCATACGTCGAGCGGTCGAGATCGACTTGAGGGTACGGTTGGCGGCTCCCAAACTTACCTCTGCCGAGCGCGCCAACAATAAAATAGCTGAATGAAAAAACGTCTTCCGGGCAGCCCATTTCCGCGTCATCCAATCCAACATCGATAAGGTTGCAGCATGATCACCGCCAGCAAATCCGCGCTTATTGCCGCGCTGCAAGTCAGCAAAGACATTGTAGAGCGCCGCAACACCATTCCGATTCTATCCAACCTCGGGCTTGAGCGCGGGCCATCTGGCCTGCAAATCCGCTCGACCGATCTGGACATAGAGGGCACCATTGATTGCCAGGCCGATCTGGACATGGGTTTTCAGCCATTCACGGTACCGGCCGCATTGCTGCTGGATATTGTCAAAAAGATGCCCGATGGCGCAGATGTGAGAATTGAATCCGTACATCAGACGGCAGTCGTATCTGCCGGACGCTCACGTTTCACGCTGCAAACCCTGCCGATTGATGACCTGCCCACCATCAGCGCGTTTGACACCACCAAGCCACGCCGCTGCACGGTTTCCGCCAGCGCGCTCAAAGCTGCCCTCACCGCCGTTTCATTCGCGATCTCGACGGAAGAGACCCGCTATTATCTGAACGGCGTCTACATCCACCCCGGCACGGATGGCGCGTTGCTGGTGGCAACAGACGGCCACCGGCTGGCAAAGCGCTGGTTGCGCATTGATGGCGATGCCCCGGATGGCATCATCTTGCCGCGCAAAACGGTGCGCGTGCTGCTGTCGCATCTGGCCAAGGATGGTGATGTGACGCTGGAGGCTGACAACTCCAAAGTTGCCATCACCATGCCGGGCCTGCGGCTGGTTTCCAAACTGATCGATGGCACGTTCCCCGATTACACCCGCGTCATTCCGCAGGCGGGAGCCGCCACAGCCGAGTTTGATGGCAAAGACATCAGGTCCGCCATTGACCGCGTCATCACCGTGTCGGGTGAGAAAAGCAGAGGCGTGAAATTCAGCTTTGGCGATGGCCAGCTGCAATTGAGCGTGAGAAACCCGGACGCCGGATCCGCCGAAGAGGCGATTGAAATAGACGGCAATCTTCAAATCGAATCCGGGTTTAACGGCAAATACATGCTGGAAGCCATCGCCAATCTGGCAGATGGCCCGCTGACCTTTGCCATGGCCGACGCCGGGAGCCCCGCAATCCTGCGGGCCGATGGCGACTTTGAGGAAAACCTAATCGTGCTGATGCCGATGCGAGTGTGAGGAGAGAGATGATGATTGAAACACATGAAATTTTTCTAATCGGACCAAACACTGAAAACCTTGTTTTCAAAGCGGCAGGGCTAACCAATCTGCATGACCTGCAAGCCGTGCTTGGTGCTGTTGAAGATGCTTTAAGCAAACTGCTTGCTGAACCAGAAGGCTATCCACAACTGGTGACCTACACCAATTATCGCGGAGAAACATCGCGCCGCGCGATAAAGCCCAAGTGCGTCTGGTTTGGGTCAACCGAGTGGCATCGAGAGCCGCAATGGCTGCTGACCGCCTTCGACGTTGATAAAGGCGCAGATCGGGATTTTGCTCTGAAAGATTTTGGTGCAGCAATTCCAGCCGATGGCGATGAGGAAAAGCCACGGTATACCACCAAGCGCTTGCGGCAGGAAATCGCCAAAGCCAAACAGGGCGTCATTGATGAGCTGTATGGCACAAACGTTCTAGCCATCCCGCAAACCTTCCAAATCGGTCAACCCGTCGAGAAATTCACCGGCGATTACATTGCCAAAGGCGAGGTGCGCGGCATCTTTGCTATGAAGGGCGGTGCTATCCGCTATGTCGTAGAGCACCAGGCCGAAGGCGGCGGATCATTTTGCCACATCTACAGCGAGAAGAATCTGAGGCCATCGGAAGCGCCGACGCATGGGCTGCCCATCTCCTGCCCTGCCACCAGTCCGGAACTGCTGGACCTTATCGCAAAAGCCAATGCCACCTATGACGCAATGTCACCAGAGGAAAAGGCACAACACGATCGGGCCCAGCGCGAGAGTTTTGCGCGGTCCAATATTTCCACCGGTGACCCACGGTTTGATTGAGAGGCGGCTATGAGCAAGAGAGAAAGTTTGTATTTTGCGGTAACTGGCGGGGCTGCTCTTGATCTTTGCAAAGCACACATAGCGGCTTGCAAAAAAAGCCACCAGCGCAACTGCGCCATAGCCACAGAGCTGGGCGCTTCAAAATGGCAAGAGGCCTTTATCGACGGGGCAATATGCGCTGTCGTTTTTGACGGCAAAGGACACCCGGATTTCAAAACGCCAAATAAGCATGGCGGCTGCGCGCCCAAGAAAAACACAGAATGGCACCGCAAATTTCTGGAAAACAGGGGGTATGACAAAAGTGGCGCTGGAATAGCCAAGACACTTGGCATCCCCACATACATTGATTACACGATGGAAGGCGGCGAAGGTTGGCAGGCAATCGGCGGGGCATTCTCAACTGGCGTTGGATTCCTTTGGCTATCCGATGACGGGCCCTTTGCCCTCTACACTCCAGATATTGCCGCCATTGTGGCAGAGCATGAATCGCGAGGCCATGTCGTGGGCGATCCCGCGAAGTCCTTCAAACCCGTTTTCGATGGTGCCCAGCCCATCGAAAAAGAGGAGTGGGAGATTTTGGTTTTGCAGCAGAAGCTTGCTGAAAAGCGGGCAGCGCTCAACGAAGGAAGGGTCGAGTGATGAGCCGTTTCCTTTTCACTATGTCCTTTTGGTTTCACGTCAAAAAACAATGGCCTGATTATTCGCCACGAACCGCCGACAGAGAACTGTTCAATTACATCGGGGCTCCATTTGGTCACCCAGATTACGATTGGTCTTGGGCTGCGGCGAGATTGCTTGCCAAAGCATACGTTGATGAGTTTGGAGAGGCAACGCCATGACCACACGCCACGCCTACAAACTCCAAAACACCGCCCGCTGCCCCTGCTGCGGCTCTGATCGCGTCGAAATGGAACTGGACCTTGCCGCAGGCCATGGCACGGTGACGTTTGGCTGCAAAGCCAGTTTCACCATCGCTAACCGAGAGATCATCATGGCAGCACCTTGTCAGGCGGGAACGCGCCTGGCTGCTGATTTGCTCAACAAAGAAGTGGGGAGGCCTGAAGGATAATGACACCAAGGCTTATGACCCAAGCGCAGGCAGCGCAATATTGCAACCTGTCCCCGGCCCAGTTTAACACATGGGTCCGAGACAACAGAATTCCCGGCCCGCTGAATGGCACGCATCGGTGGGACAAAGTCGCGCTTGATCAGGCTATAGACAGGCTATCGGGGATTGTGGAAAAATCTTCGCCGGAAGATGCCCTTGAGAAGTGGAAGAGGAATAGAGATGCGCGTCGAACTCAAGGGGCTGCACAAGACAAGCAAATTGCTCGCTGACGGCGGTAAGCGCGACTATTATTATGCGTGGAAAGGCGGCCCACGGCTGAAAGCCAAATATGGCACAGCAGAATTTGTTGACGAGTTCCGCCAGCTCACCCGCGATAAATCCGCACCCAACGCCGATTCTCTGGCTTACATCATCTCGCTCTACAAACGCATGGAACTTCCACGGCTGAAACCATCGACCCGCAGCACTTACCTGCCCTATCTCAAAACCATCGAAACAGAATTTGGCGATATGGAAATCCGCGCTGTCGAGGCCACCGGGTCACGCGCGGTCTTTCTGGAATGGCGCGATAGCATGTCTGCCACACCCCGCGCCGCCGACATCGCATGGTCGATCCTGCAAAGGATCATGGCCTTTGGCGTGCATATGGAAAAGCTGAAGCGCAACCCCTGCACAAATGCAGGCCGGCTGGCTGAAAGTGGCACGCGCCGCGAGATCATCTGGACCCCGCCAGATCTTGCGCGATTTCGCGCGTCCGCATCACGCCAGCTCAGTGCCGCCTTGATGCTGGCAATCTGGACTGGCCAACGCCAGGGCGACCTTTTGCGGCTGCAATGGTCAGCCTATGACGGCAAACACATCCGCCTGAAACAGAGCAAGACAGGGCGGCGCGTTGCTGTTCTGGTTTCCGGAAGCCTTGGCAAATTGTTAAATGAGCTGAAAGCCGAAAACGAAGCCCGCAAAATTCCGTCCATGACGATCCTGACCAATCAGAAGGGCAAAACATGGACCAGCAGCGGTTTTAAAACCTCATGGGGCAAAGCCGCCAAAAAGGCAGGCATCACCGGGCTGACATTCCATGACCTCCGGGGAACCTTCATCACCATGGCGCGGCGCGCCGGGGCCTCAATTGAAGACATCGCCAAAGCCTCCGGCCACACCACGAAGGACGTGCACAGCGTGCTGGAATCGCACTATCTGGCCGAGGATTTGGAGCAAGGCGACGTGGTGATTTTGAAGCTAGAAGCGAATGAAAAATGAACAAAGCTCCAAACCGTTTGGATTTTTCTCCAAACCGTCTCTAGCTAAAATCACCTAACACATTGAAATTGTTGGTGACCCCTGCTGGATTCGAACCAGCGACAACCTGCTTAGAAGGCAGGTGCTCTATCCAGCTGAGCTAAGGGGCCGGATTGGCCCGCGTGCGCAGGCCCTTCAGAGGCATCTTCAACGTATCAATGCGTCCAAGGTTGGATGCGGTTGAAACGGAAATTATCTGTGTATGAAAGCGATTGACGATTCGCGTCTTTAGGCTGAATCACACGATAGTCGATACCGCTACGCTGCGCATAAGCTTCTGCCAACTCAAGCGTTTCAAAGGTCAACTTGACTTGCTGAAGCATATCACCAGAACTGGTGTAGCCCATCATCGGATCGATTTTGCGCGGCTCAGAAGCATCGAATTCCAAGACCCACAAGTGGGTCTTGGCCTTACCAGATTGCATCGCTGTTTTGGCTGGACGATAAATCTTTGCAGACATGCTTTTCATCCTCATGAAAGTGAAGAAACCGGCATAAAGCGGCATCTCCATCACCAGCATCTTCCGACGAACACACTCGCCAGAAGAATGGTCGGAGTGGAGAGATTCGAACTCCCGACCCTCTGGTCCCAAACCAGATGCGCTACCAGACTGCGCTACACTCCGTGACCGGCGACTGAAAACGTGTCTACACGGTTCATTCCGGGATCGCAACAGGAAAAATCGCTTTTCAATAACGATCATCCCAAAAAGCAAAAAATATAGAGCCAACAATGACTTAATACTCTAAATTTACTTCATATTTTTTACACAAAAAAATCTGGAAAAATTGCGCCTTTTAAAAAGCACAAAATCGCCAGACACGACTTGCGCACTCTCTTTGCTATTTCGGCGGCTGGAGTCCCTTTAAAAAGCGACTCCCGTTTTGAATCCCCAGAGCCTCTGCGCGCCCACCATTCAATTCGATGACGTAGCGCACCATTCCTCCAGATGGAATCAACTGCTCCGAATAAGGCGTTGTTTTGGATGCAATGTGTTTGACCACGCCTTTTTCATCGACAAACAGCATATCAAGCGACAGAGGCGTATTTTTCATCCACATGATGGCCTGCTGCGCGCGGTCAAAGTCGAACACCATGCCCTCATCGGGGCCAAGGGATGTTCGCCCCATCAACCCCTGCTCCCGCTCGGCGGTCGTCACGGCATATTCCACCTGCAACACGTGCTGCCGACCAGAGGCCGTCTCAATAACCGCCTGCCCGTTACGAAAACTGTCCAGAGCCAGGGACGCACTCGCAAACGCGACCATAAAAAAAAGCGCCATCGAGGCGCTTTTAACGAAAACCGTCATATTGACCATCTCTAATGTGCCCGCACCAGCGGAACCGGGTTGTCCGGGTGAATTTCGGCAGCCATAAGCCCCTTGTCACCATCTCCAAAACGCACAAGAACAGTCTGCCCAGGACGCAATTCTGTCAAGCCAAAACGGCGTAAAGTCTCCATGTGAATGAAGATGTCCTCAGTGCCTTCACCGCGTGTCAAGAATCCGAAACCCTTGGTGCGGTTGAACCACTTTACAATCACGCGCTCAAGGCCGCTCGATGGCGTCACCTGAGAATGTGTGCGCACCGGCGGCATCTGTGATGGATGAACCGCAGTGGATTGATCCATAGAGAGAACACGAAAGGCCTGGTAGCCCCTATCACGTTTCTGGATCAGCGCAACAATGCGGGTGCCTTCAAGAATGGTATGAAAACCATCGCGCCGCAGACATGTGACATGCAAAAGCACATCCTGCATACCATTGTCCGGCACAATAAAACCAAAGCCTTTGGCAACATCAAACCATTTTACAACACCCGTGATTTCAACAAGATCCAGGGCCTCATCCGAGAGCCCGCTGAATTCCACGAAACCATTCGCTGAAATTCTCTCCGCCATCTCTATTCGTCCCTCGACCACGCCAAACATGAATATCGTTAACTGATTCTCTGAAACTAGATTAACATTTTACTAACACTTTTGTGCAAGCCCTAGTTTCACTTATTACCCCCGCTTTTTGGCGCTTAAACCTTGTTCCAGGCTGACGGCGCAATCTCACGACACAACTCCATAAAGGGATTGCAACCGTTAACGGCGCACATGCGGGAAATTTGTCATTTTTTAGCGGCAAAACCGAGGCAAAGCTTGAAGCTGGACGCCAGAGGCGACATATCGAGCGGGCAACAAGGAGAATGAGTATGCGCTATCTTCACACCATGGTCAGGGTCAAGGATGTTGATGCCTCCCTGACGTTTTACTGCGAACACTTTGGCCTGACCGAGGTTCGCAGAATCGACAACGAAAAAGGCCGCTTCACCCTTATTTTCCTCGCAGCCGATGAAGACAAGGAAAAGGCATTGCAGGATAAAGCCCCCTGCCTTGAGCTGACCTATAACTGGGATCCGGAAGATTACACCGGCGGGCGCAATTTTGGCCATCTTGCCTATGAGGTCGACGATATCTACGCCATTTGTCAAAAATTGATGGACAATGGCATCACCATCAATCGCCCACCTCGGGATGGTAATATGGCCTTTGTGCGCTCTCCCGATGGCATCTCCATTGAAATTCTGCAAAAAGGCGCAGCCCTGGCACCAGCGGAACCATGGCTTTCCATGCCCAACACCGGGGCCTGGTAGCAAAATCCACTTTACCGCCCTGCTATCGCGGGGCGGCATCACGCTTGACACAAGCTAGGCGTGACAAAGTCATTCCCAACAGACGACCTGCCTAGTGCAGCTTTTCCAGAAGAAGAGCCAAAGGCGGTGAATACCGTATGAGAAGGAGAATGACATGATGTCACAGACAAGAACGACGACCCGGCCACGCTCCAAAGCGGCTTTGGCATTGCTTGCGGTATCCTTGCTTGCCAGCTGCTCGACAACGAAAACACCGCCCCCCATCGTGGACCAAGGTCCGATTGGCGATGTTGATGCGCCGCAGGTTGTTACGCCCAAAACCAAGGATGGCGGTTATCGCGACCCATTGGTCAGCACCGGGCGCAAAAAAACGACGGCAGCGGCAACAGTACCAACATCCCCAACAGCACCAACCCAAATGGCAAGCGCGGACACTATTGCAGCGCCAGCCGCTGCACCCGCAACCGCGCAAGGCGGGCTCTATGCTGCCCATGCGCAGCCCACAGCAGACCAGGCCAACACCAACAGCATCGTTCCATCCGGCATGCCATCGCGCACAATTCAGGCCACTGTGACAAGCGTTTTCAGCACGCAAAAGCCATTGGAGCCGCAAGCGCAACCCGTGGCACCAGCACCCGTAGCAGCGGCAACCCAGCAAACACGTCCACCAACGAAAGCCGAGATACTGGCTGGGTTGGCCCCCGACCCGAATAAGCGCCCGCAGGGACGGCGGGTGATACCGCCGACAATGCCTGGACAAATGCCTCCAGCGATGGCGGCACAGATCAATCCTGCCGTCGCCGCACAACTGCAGGGCAGCATACCAACGGCAAGCCCGGCCGCAGCTGATTCATCGGCAGCCACCCAAATGGAACAGATTCAGGGAGCACCTGAAGCGCAAGGCATGACCCGCGACAGTTTCATCAAGAAATTCCTGTCGAAGCTGCGCAAATAATAAAATCGCTCGCCAGCGCTCCGCCGTGACAACCGTGTCAGCGGCTTGATGTGTATGGGAAATTTGCATCTCGGTTTTGATAAAACAGAAGAAATTTAATATTTTCAGGCAACTGTCATTTTTCTGCAAGAAAACAGCTTAGGTCGCTTGCCAGTTCGGATCGCGCTGATTATAAGGCCCACAGCACGCGCCCTTCGTCTATCGGTTA